>JAFQAX010000131.1 GCA_017399785.1 Oscillospiraceae bacterium
GGCTGCTTGAGGACATAGAAAAAGAGAAAACGACTGTTTTCAGTCCTTCGCTTTTATATTTAAGAGCAGCATCAATGACCGCCCGGTGTCCGCGGTGAACTCCGTCGAAAAATCCGACTGCAACCGCAGTAGGCTCGCTGCTGTCTATTTTTAATGTATCGAGTATCTTCATCGAAAAATCCCTTTCGGAAAATGATCAGAACCTCTTAAGGCGCATACACTGCTCCTCTTCAAAAACGGTGCCTACACCGAGGAAATTGCCGTTATACCATATCGTATAACTTACCGGATCGAGCTTGCCGAGCTTTTTTAGGCTGAGCGGAACTCCGTTTGAAAGCATCCGGCCCTGCCATTCGCCGACTTCCAGCTTAGGCAGATGTGCAAATGCGGTATGTACCGGCAGCAGGTGAGAAAGCAGCGTACCGTCATCAGTGAAACGCTGTGCATCATCCATGGTGATACACTGATCTGCGGTATATCCGTTTGCCGAGATCCTTCTAAGAGCAGTCAGCGCCGCGCCGCATCCTAAAACCTCGCCGATGTCGTGGAAGATGGTGCGGATATAGGTGCCTTTGGAGCACTTGACTTCAAATTCGGCGGTGTTTGCTTCGCCGTCAAAGTCCAGCAGCTCAAGCGAAAATACCGTTATCTTTCGGCTGGGACGCTCCACCTCAATACCTTCACGGGCAAGGTCGTAAAGGCGCTTTCCGTTTACCTGAACAGCCGAATACATCGGCGGTTTCTGCTCAATTTCGCCGCGGAAGCGGGGAAGAATCTCGTTGAGCATATCAAGTGTGACCTTTAGATCGCTTTTGGAAAGTACCGTTCCGGTGATGTCCTGTGTGTCGGTGGCTATGCCGAACTGAACCTTTGCGCGATAAATTTTGTCGTCTATCGGCATTATGTCGCAAAGTCTTGCGGCGGTTCCGAAAAGGCAGGGAAGAACACCGGTCGCCATCGGGTCGAGGGTGCCGGTGTGTCCAATGCGCTTTATTCTGCTCATGCCGCGCAGTTTGGCTATTACGTCGAAGGAGGTGAAGCCTTCGGGCTTGTCTATCAAAAGGATGCCGTCAGACATGGCTTAAACCTTCTCCTGTTCAAGTTGTTTAAGGCAGACTTCAACCAGTCTGCGCTCGGCGTTTTGGATGGTGTCAAAAATTCGGCAGCCGGAAGCCCTTACATGGCCGCCGCCTTCAAACTCGCGGCAGATTGCAGCGCTGTCAGCCGCTTCGGTGGAGCGAACCGAAACACGGATAGAGCCGTTGTCACGTTCCTTTAAGGTGATGCCAATATCAACGCCCGCTATCTCTATGGTCTTGGAAGCAAGACCTTCCAGTTCACTTTCGTCTATTCCGGCAGCTTCCAGCATGGGTATAGTTACCGAAATAACGGCTATTCTGCCGTCGGCATAGTAATTGGCATTTGCAAGTGCCAGCGATTCCACCTGAATCTGACCTCTGGTTTTGGATTCAAACAGCGCAACACGGACGCCGTTAAAATCAGCGCCCTTGTCGATGAGGTCGGCTGCAACGCGCATGGTCTGGGAAGTAACAGAGGAATATCTGAATCCTCCGGTGTCGGAGGACATGGCGGTAAACAGAGCGGTAGCCATGGTGGGAGTAAAATCAACACCAAGCGCGTTTATAACCTCATACATCGCCTCTCCGGCAGAGCCGTAATCGACAAGAAAAGTGTTTTCGGCATAAAGCGGATTGGTGGCATGGTGGTAGATGCAGAGATCAACATGGGGACGTGCTTCGGGCGGATCAAGTATCATCTTGGGTGCGGCAACATCCACTGCCACAAGATGCTCCGGCTCAAACTCCTCCGGCATATCGCGTACAATGAATTTCAGCGTATCTGGCCATGGGGTGGAGCAGGTGACAATGGCACGCTTGCCCATCAGGGAAAGCGCCTCAAACAGCGCCATAGCGCTGCCGATGGTATCGCCGTCAGGGTCGCGGTGGCAGATTATTCTGATGTTGTCCCATTCGGAAAGCAGCTTTGCGCAGCCAACAGCATCAATCTTCACTGTTCTTGACCTCCAGCTTGTTGAGAATACGGGCAATATCAGCCGAATGTTCGATGGAGCTGTCGGCGATAAAGCGCAGTTCGGGAGTATGACGCAGATCCATGCGGCGGCCAAGTTCGCGGCGGAGGAAGCCGGCGGCATTCTTAAGCGCCTTTACAGCTTCGGCAGCCTTTTCGCCGCCCATGAGAGAACTTACAAATACCTTGCAGGAAGAAAGATCGCTGGAAAGATCGATCTTTACTATAGAAAGCATGGCGCCTGCCACGCGGGGGTCTTTCATTTCACGGAGAATGGCAGAAAGCTCGCGCTGAACATCCTCCTGGGTTCTTGCGGCACGAAACGACATAGTTTTGGCCTCCTTTATAAACGGTTATAAAGATATACGGGCGAAAGCGCCCGTATATCATCTTTTGTAATTATCAGTCGCGGTATTCCTCAAGCTCGTAAGCTTCGAAAATGTCGCCTTCCTTGATGTCGGCGAACTTCATGAGGGTCATGCCGCATTCATATCCGGTGTTGACTTCCTTAACGTCATCCTTAAAGCGCTTAAGGCTGTCAAGCTTGTCGTCGGCGATGATGATGCCGTCACGAACAACGCGGATGAGGGCGGTACGGGAGATCTTGCCTTCGAGAACGTAGCATCCTGCAACGGTACCGACAGAAGAGATCTTGTATACCTGACGAACCTCTGCACGGCCGAGATCCTTCTCACGGATCTTGGGAGCAAGCATGCCCTTGAGTGCGTCGGTAACGTCATTGATCGCGTCGTAGATTACGCGGTAGAGACGCATATCAACGTTGTCGCGCTCTGCGGAAAGCTTAGCAGAGGGCTCGGGACGAACGTTGAAGCCGATGATGATGGCGTTGGATGCGTTTGCAAGCATAACGTCGGATTCGTTTACCGCACCAACAGCGCCGTGGATAACTCTAACCTTAACTTCCTCGTTGGAAAGCTTCTCGAGCGACTGGCGAACAGCCTCAACCGAGCCGTCAACGTCGGCCTTAACGATGATGGGAAGCTCCTTCATCTCGCCTTCGGAGATCTGGCTGAACAGGTTGTCAAGGGTTACCTTCTGATAGGACTTGAACTGCTCTTCCTTAGCCTCGTGGCGGCGCTTGTCAACAAGCTCCTTGGCAAGGCGCTCGTCAGCAACGGCGTTAAGAATATCGCCCGCTGCGGGAACTTCAGAGAGACCGGTGATCTCAACAGGGGTAGAGGGACCAGCGGAGGTGATCTTCTCGCCCTTGTCGTTGAGCATGATTCTTACATGACCAAGTGCGGTGCCGGCGATAACAACATCGCCTGCGTGAAGGGTGCCGTTCTGAACCAGAACGGTTGCAACAGGACCGCGGCCCTTATCCAGCTTGGATTCGATAACGGTGCCCTTTGCGGCGCGGTCAGGATTTGCTTTGAGCTCGAGGGTGTCGGCAACCAGCAGGATCATCTCAAGCAGGTCGTCGATGCCCATGCCGGTCTTTGCGGAGATCGGGATGCAGATTACATCACCGCCCCACTCTTCGGGAACCAGCTCGTACTCGGTCAGCTCCTGCTTAACGCGCTCGGGGTTAGCGGTGGGTTTATCCATCTTGTTGATGGCAACGATGATAGAAACGCCTGCAGCCTTGGCGTGGTTGATAGCCTCAACGGTCTGGGGCATGATGCCGTCATCGGCAGCAACTACCAGAACAGCGATGTCGGTTACCTGAGCGCCTCTTGCTCTCATAGAGGTGAAGGCCGCGTGTCCGGGGGTATCAAGGAAGGTGATGGGGCGGTCGTTGAACTGAACCTGATAAGCACCAATGTGCTGGGTGATTCCGCCTGCCTCACCGGAGGTTACGTTGGTCTTTCTGATTGCGTCGAGCAGCGAGGTCTTGCCGTGGTCAACGTGTCCCATAACAACGACAACGGGGCAACGGGGCTCAAGTGCCTCATCCACATCTTCCTTCTCGTCGAAGAGACGGTCCTCGATGGTGACAACAACTTCGCGCTCAACCTTTGCGCCGATCTCCATTGCAACAAGTGCAGCGGTATCGTAATCGATCACCTGAGAAGCGGAAGCGAAAACGCCGATTCCCATCAGGCGCTTAACGATCTCGGCAGCCTGAACCTTAAGGCGCAGCGCAAGCTCACCAACGGTGAGTTCATCGGGAAGGGTGACCTCGAGCTTCTGGCGGCGCTGACGCTCAAGCTCGAGACGGCGCATCTTCTCGGCCTCCTTCTCCATTCTGGAGCGGGCGGGCTTGCCCTTCTGCTGGCGGCCGGTGAATTTCTGCTTGCTGGGGCCCATGTTCTTGGTGTTGAGGTTGGAGGGACCCATATTCTCATAACGCTCGTTGTACTTGTCAAGGTTAACCTGAGCGGAACGCATGTCAACATGACGGGAAGCGCGGCGCTCTACCTTGTTGGAGATGGGCTGTTCTGCAGCGGGAGCTGCGGCAGGCTGCTGTGCAGCGGGCCTCTGCTGAGCCTGCTGCTGGGGCTTATTCTGCTGAGCAGGCTGCTTCTGACCCTTGTTCTGATTTGCATTCTGCTGGGGCTTCTTGGATTCAGCAGTCTTTTCAGCAGGCTTTGCGGCAGCTTCAGTCTTGGGAGCTTCAGCCTCCTGCTTCTTGGAAGCAAGCGCAAAGTAATCGTCGAGATTTTTGATGCTGTTCTTCTGAGTGAAGTGATCGAAAACAAGGTTAAGCTCGTTATCGGAAAGCGCAGTCATGTGCTTGCGCTGGTCATCGGGATAATATTTGGTAAGAACATTAAGAACGTCCTTGTTGGAAACGGAAAGGTCTTTGGCTACTTCGTGTACGCGATATTTATCTATCATAGGTCGGTGTCCTCCTCGTTGTGATTTTCTGTCGGTCGGCTTGATGCCGCTTGGTGAAGCTCTGCCGCCCTTTTGGCAAAACCCTGGTCGGTTATGGCCATCACCGCGGTACGCTTTCCGATAGCGTACCATATGTCATCGGATGTTTCCGAAAGTGTTATGTGATCTACGTTGAATACTTCGGCTTTTTTAAGCATCCGCTGTTTGGTTTTTGGGGAAACGTCGCTTGAAAAGAGAATCAGACAGGCGCCTGCACCCAGTACTTTTTCAACCGGGTCAAAGCCGAGCTTTATGCGTCCCGCCTTGCGGCAGAGACCCAGAAGTCCCAGAATGTTACTGCTGCTCATCTTTAAGCTCCTTTTCCATGGCGGCATATACATCGTCGGGAATCTGGCAGCTGAAAGCTTTTTCAAGTCTTTTTGCCTTTTTGGCTTTTGCAAGGCATTCGATGCTGGGGCAGATATAAGCTCCGCGCCCGGATTTTCTTCCGGTAAGATCCAGCGAGATCTCGCCTTCGGGACTTTTGACCACTCTTACCAGCTCGCGCTTGGGTTTGTGCTCACCGCAGCCGGTGCACATTCTAAGCGGTACTTTTTTCTCTTTCATTGCCGTTTTCACCTCCGATGTCTTTGGCAGAAGCTGCCGGTGGTTTTATTCGTTAGAGGAAGGCTCGGGATCGTCCTCTCCGTAATATCCGCTTTCGGGACGGATATCAATCTTCCAGCCGGTAAGTCTTGCGGCAAGGCGGGCGTTGTGGCCCTTGTTGCCGATGGCAAGCGAGAGCTGATGATCCGGAACGGTAACTCTGCAAGCCTTGGGAAGCTCGGGATCTATCTCAACCGAGAGAACGGTGGCGGGGGAGAGTGCTGCTGCCACAAACTCTGCGGGATCTTCGGAATAGCGGATGACGTCGATCTTTTCGCCGCCAAGCTCTTCAACGATGGTGTTTACTCTTGCGCCCTTGGGACCGATACATGCGCCGACTGCGTCAACGTTTTCGTCCTTGGAGTAAACCGCAACCTTGGAACGGGTGCCGGCCTCACGGGAGATGGCCTTGATCTCAACGGTGCCGTCGTAAACTTCGGGGATGTTCATCTCGAACAGCCTTCTTACCAGTCCGGGATGGATTCTGGAGATCATTACCTTAACGCCCTTTTCGCCGCTTACAACGTCGGAAACGTAAACTCTGATGCGGTCGCCGTCGTTGTATTCCTCACCGGGAACCTGCTCAGACTTGGGAAGAATAGCTTCGCTGCGTCCGATCTCAACGGTAACGCTGCCACGCTTGGGATCGGTCTTCATAACGGTTGCGGTAACGATGTCGCGCTGCTTGGACTGATATTCGGCGTAAAGCTGTCCGCGCTCTGCCTCTCTGATGCCCTGACGGATAACATGCTTGGCGCTCATTGCGGCGATGCGGCCGAAGTGCTTGGGATCAAGCGGGATCTCGATGAGGTCGCCGATCTTTGCGTTTTTCTTTTTGCTGAGAGCTTCGGCAAGTCCGATCTCAAGAGCGGGGTCTTCGACCTCTTCAACGACCTGCTTTCTTACTGCTACAAAAAAGCGGTTCTCAGCGGGGTCTATCTCAACGATGTTGTCTTCGCCGCCGTTTGCGTCACGCTTTACGGCGATGGAAACAGCATTCTGTATCTTTTCTATCATGTAGGCAACGGGAATGCCCTTCTCTTTTTCGAGGAGGTTAAGTGCCTCAAAAAACTCACGGTTTGTCATTGTTGCTCTCCTTTACTGTAATCATAGTCGTCCTGAAGTCTTATATATGCGGTCTCGGTCTTTTTAAGCGAGAATTCGGTTCCGTTTTCGTCCTTTATAACGGCGGTGTTGTCTGCATAGGAAACAAGTTCGCCTTCAATCTCGCGCATTCCGTCTCTGGGACGAATGAGTCTTGCGGTAACGGGGCGTCCGATGTTTTCCTCAAAGTGCCATGCGCGGGTAAGTTCACGCTCGACACCGGGAGAGGATACCTCAAGGCAGTAGCTCTGCTCAATGGGATCGGCCTGATCGAGAACGGGATCGATCGCTCTGGAGAACTGCTCGCAGTCATTGATGTTGACGCCGCCCTCCTTGTCGATGAAATAGCGCAGGAACCAGCCTCCGCCCTCCTTTTCGAAACGTACGTCCCACAAACGCAGTCCCATAGACTGCAGCAGCGGCTCGGCAAGTTCTGCCGCGATCTGTGCAGTGTTAAGCTTTGCTTTAGCCATGTTAAACCCCCTGTACACAAACAAAAGAGCGGGCCTTAGGCCCACTCTCATGTCAAACTTCTTACTTACATACAATACCATATCATATTATATTCCGATTTGCAAGAAAAATTTATTTATAACGCCACTTTTTTAATATATTACAGACGGTTTTATCTTGAAAAGCTTTTCTGCCGGTGGTATTATAACCTTTATAGAAAAATCCGAACATGTTTTATACATTATATATGTATTTATATTATATAAACACCTAATTTTAAAGGTGGAAGGAGACGGAGTATGGGAATTAAGGATAGCTTCGGAATACACGTATTTAATGATACTGTAATGCAGCGTATGCTGCCCGCACAGGTTTATCTCAGTCTCAGGCAAACCCGCAAGGAAGGACATAAACTTGACGAAAGCATAGCTGAGCCTGTTGCAGAAGCTATGCTCAAATGGGCAGTTGAGCAGGGCGCGACCCATTACATCCATTGGTTCCAACCGATGACTGATACTGCTGCGGGAAAAAGCGAAGGCTTCCTTATGCCCAAGGGTGACGGCACTGCCATCCTTAAATTTGATTCCTCTGCGCTTGTTCAGGGTGAACCTGACGCATCCTCTTTCCCCTCGGGTGGTCTGCGCAATACCTTTGAGGCGCGCGGCTACACCGCATGGGATCCCACTTCCTTTGTATTTGTAAAAGACAAGACACTTTACATACCCACCGCATTCTGTGCACCTTCGGGCATAGCGCTCGACCAGAAGACCCCGCTGCTGCGCTCGATGGATGCCGTTTCGGAGCAGGCGGTAAGAATACTGCGTCTGCTTGGCGACAACGAAACGGGCAGAGTTACCCCCATGGTAGGTGCCGAGCAGGAATACTTCCTTGTTGACCGCGAAAAGTATGAGCAGCGCCTTGACCTTAAGCTTTGCGGCAGAACTCTTCTCGGCGCTCCTCCTCCCAAGAGCCAGGAGCTTGACGACCATTACTTCGGCAGAGTGCGCCTTAAGGTTGCCTCCTTTATGCACGAACTGGACGATACCCTTTGGAAGCTTGGTGTTGCGGCTAAAACAAAGCACAACGAGGTTGCACCCACCCAGCATGAGCTCGCCACTGTATACGATTCGGCAAACCTCACCTGCGACGCAAACCACCTCATCATGGAAACGATGAAGGAAATAGCCAAGAATCATAATCTGGCCTGCCTGCTGCATGAAAAGCCTTTTGCCAGAGTAAACGGTTCGGGCAAGCACAATAACTATTCGCTTTCCACCGATAAGGGCAAAAACCTGCTTTCTCCCGGTGAGCATCCCGAGGATAACCTTGTATTTTTACTGTTTTTGGCGGCATTTGTACGCGGCGTTGATAAGTATGCGGCACAGCTTCGCCTTTCCACCGCTACTCCCGGAAACGATCACCGCCTTGGCGGATTTGAGGCGCCTCCCGCAATAATTTCGATGTTCCTTGGAAAAAGATTTACCCATATACTTGCCCGTGGCGGTGTACGTGCCAACGATTCCGGCATGCATACTGTATCGGTCGGCGTAGATGCCGTTCCCGAGGTTCTTGCCGATGACTCCGACCGCAACAGAACCTCGCCCTTTGCCTTCACCGGTAATAAGTTCGAGTTCAGAATGGTAGGCTCAGCTCAGTCGGTAGCGCTGGCAAATATAACCCTAAACGCTATCCTTTGTGACAGCCTTGATTACTTTGCGGCCATCCTTGAGAGCAGCGATGACGTTGAAAAGGCTGTAAGAAAGATCGCGTCCGATACTTATAAAGAACATAAGCGCATAATAATGAACGGAAATAACTATTCCGATGAATGGCACAAGGAAGCTAAGCGCAGAGGTCTGCCCGAATTTTCCAACGCGGTTGATGCCGCATCGGTATGGCTTGACCCCAATACCGTCGAGCTGTTCGGAAGATTTGACATCTTCTCTGAGCTTGAGTGTCACTCCCGCTATGAAATAGCGCTGGAGAATTTCGGCAAAATCACGATGATAGAGGCAAAAACTCTGCTTGAGATGATGCGCAAGCAGGTTATTCCCGCCGTTATCATGGCTGCCGGCAAAAATGCAGCAGAGCTTGCAAAAATTCGTTCGGTAGGAATTGAAAATCCTCAGCTTCACGGTTACGTCAAAAAACTTTCGGACAGCATAAGTGAGCTTTCGCTGCTGACCGATAAGCTCGAAAATGATATTCACGACGTTCCGGAAGATAATGTCCTTAACAAAACGGTATTCATGCGAGATGTGATCAGAACAGATATGCACAATATCCGTGTATGCTGTGATGCTGTTGAGCAGATAGTGGACGGAAAAGATTGGCCGATGCCCACTTACACCGATTTGATGCACAGAGTATAAAAACAGCTGCCGGATTTGATGCATTTTTATTATAAAAGCATTAGGAAAACTGATTTATCTGAGCAAATCTGATGCTTTTACATGGTGGAATTTGTACCTTTTGCACGGAAAAAAGTTAGAAAGTGAACATTATTGGCTAAATCTAACGAATACTGAGCAAATTTTAAATTTTCTATTAACATTTTGACATAAAAGGTATATAATATATCTGTTTAAGTTTGATTACTTAACCGCATAGTTACAATTTAGAAAGGAAACATATATGACTTTCGAAGAAAGACAGGGAAAGCTGGAAAGACTTCTTCTGGCATATCAAAGATATTTTGACATAAAGCGCGATGTAGCAATAGGTGAAGATACCTTTGGGGCTTTTGCTGAATTTCATTCTACTTCTGAAAAATATGTGTTGGTAAAAAAGGCAAAGCTTTGGTCGCTTGAAAATAACGAGTATGCTTATTTTTATCTCACCGAAAAGCTTGATCTCGAAACTTTCGAGCATATCCAGAAGGTTGCGCTTGATGCCGGCATGGAGCATGTCCATCCCCACAGCGAGCATATGTATTCCTATGTAACATTGATTATCCTTGCGGATGAGATCGACGAGGACGCAAAAGAAGCGCTGAAAAAGCTGCGCTTCGAGAAAAACTTCAGGCTATCACTCCATGGCTGGATGGAGTTTAGAATAGCAGCTATCAATTTTTCCAACGGCGAGATAATATCCAACCGTTCGGGAAAAGATGTTCGGGAAATTCTCGAACAAAACCTGCAATCATAAAAAAGAGAGGAGAAAAACTTAAATGAATGCAGTATTGGTTCTTTTAGTAGGCTGCGCTATCCTCATCGTAGGCTATATCACCTATGGTAAGTGGCTCAGCGAGCAGTGGGGCGTTGACGCTTCCCGCGTAACTCCCGCTCACGAGCTCGAGGACGGCATCGACTACGTTCCCGCAAAGGCTCCCGTACTTCTTGGTCACCACTTTTCTTCCA
>JAFQAX010000132.1 GCA_017399785.1 Oscillospiraceae bacterium
CTGTCGGAGGGGGCGTTTAAATTGACAATTGAGAATAACAGCTTTATGAATAAGCTGCTTTATTATCTCCTTTCGCCAAAACCGCAGACGGGCGTGTCAGAGGACATTTTACCGCCCCGCCAAATTTGTTGACAACCTATTAAATTAGGCATAAACTTGAAATTAAGATTTTATACAAAAGGAGAGGGGATTATGGTTGCATTGTCGCTTTCGGCCGAGCTGCTTATCATGATAGCGTCGGGCATAGCGCTTAGAAAACTCAACCTTGTAAAAGACGAGTTTTCGGGCCAACTTTCCGCTTTTCTGATGAATATCGCGCTGCCTTGTCTGGTGTTCCGCTCGATGACCTCGCTGGAATTTACGATAGACATGCTGAAAAATTGCGGCATTGCGCTGATACTTTCAATCGCGGTGCTGGTGATACAGTTTTGTATCGGTCAGGGATATTTTCTGCTGCTTAAAAAAAGCGGCAGCGGAAGGATCGCCCGCTATGGCATGACGATAACCCACTTCTCCTTTATGGGTATCCCCGTTATGAACAACATGTTCGGCGATGTGGGCAATCTTTATTATGCTGTTTTTATCACCCCGGTAAGAATTGCCTTTTATGCGCTGAGCAAGCGGCTGCTTATCTCGCCCGAGCTTTTAAAGGAAAGCGACAAAAAGACAAGCTATTGGAAAACCTTTATATCGCCCGGAATCGTGGTAATCCCTGTTGCGTTTTTGTTCTGGGTAATGAATTGGAGTTTACCGCTGCCGCTGGCAAACTGCGTAAAAAGCCTTTCGGCTACCTGCTCTCCGATGGGACTTGTTCTCTGCGGCGTGGTGCTGGGCAAATACGATTTTAAACGGCTGATGCAGTTGAAATATTTTAAGCTTCCGCTGGTAAGAACGCTTATAATGCCGGCGATTTTCATCATCCTGACCCGCCCGCTGGCGTGGTTCGGCATCGACCGCATGATAACCGATATGGTGGTCATCTACACCGCGCTGCCGATAGCTTCGCTGACAGCATCCTTTATCGTACAGTATGACCCCGACCCTGAGATCCAGTTTGAGGCGGCAAGCTGTGTTTTGATAGCTACACTTATTTCCACCATAACCATTCCTGCGTGGTATTTTGTGCTGCAGCTGATATAAAAAATCAACTCTCTCGAATCGGCTTCGGGGGAGTTTTCACTGTCTTTTCGATTCGATTTTTACTGCTTTTCATCCGAAAAACACAAAACAAGGGCATTATATAACCATCGGCGGAGGATATCCGCAAAATTTGTGAGGAGATGATGTAATGAAGAAGATAATCGCGTTAATTCTGGCAGCGGCTATGGTAATGTCGCTTGCAGCGGTGGCGGCGTTTGCCGATGAAGAGGGCGTGGACAGAGAAAGACCTCAGCTGCAGCGCGGCGAAGGCTTTGGCGGACGAGGCGGCAAAGGCGGACGAGGACGAAACGACGGCCGCGGCGGACGCATGGCGGGCTTTGGACCAAACGCCGAAGCCATAGAGCAGGCCATTGCTGAGTTGGATGACCAAACCAAGGCTGAAATTACCGCGCTGCTGGAAAAGTATACAGCGGCAGCCGATGCGGTAAAAGCCGCACGGGATGAAAAAAGAAGTGAGCTTGACCAGCTGCAGCAGGCGGCAGCCGATGCCCGAAGCGCATTAAATGAGGTGCTCAAAAATGCCGGAGTCGAATTGCCCGGTATGCCAAAGGGCGATAGACCTGATGTGCCCAAGGGCGGATTTGGCGGCATGAGATTCGGCAGACTGCCCGACGATGACATCATCGAAGAGGCGATCGCCGCACTGGAGGATGAAGCGGTAAAGAAAGAGCTTTATCAGCTGTTGGAAAAATGGAATGAAGCCTGCGACGCGCACAAAAATGCCTTTGAAGAGGACAGCAGCCTGACCGATGAGCAAAAGCAGCAGCTTGCCGAGGCGGCAAAAACTGCCCACCAAGAGCTGTTCAGCAGCCTTAAAGAGGCGGGGATAGAAATTTCTTTTGAGCGCCCCGAAAGACCGGAAAAGTCCTCGGTTGAAAAGCCTGAAGAATCGACTGACGGTGAAAAGGCAAAGGAGAGTGCCGCATCCTCTGAAGCTGCGGATGCAGGTCAGTCGACCGAGCCTGAAAAGGGAGGATTCTTTGATAATTTTACCGGATGGCTTAGCGGATTGCTCGGCTGAGCGCTGATAATTGATAAAATAGTTGACCCGACCTGTATATTAGAATACAGGTCGGGTTTTGTGGTTTGGGGAGATAATAGGGGATGCCCCCTGACTTAAGGGGGCGGCGAGGCGGATGCCGAGCGGGGGTTGCGCTTTGCACCGTTTGCTTAACTTGCCCGGAATTTCCGTGGCGCTTTTTCTTTACCCGTTGGTGCTGTTGTGGTAATATAAAGAGGCAATCTTTTTAAAAGGATGATTTTATGAAGCGAGAGGATATGACGCTCTGCCAAAAGGTGGAGAACAGCATCCATAAAAAATTCAGTAAGCCGATATGGAGCAAATTCGTAAAGGCGATAAAAGAGTATAAAATGATAGCGCCCGGAGACAGAATCGCTGTCTGCATTTCGGGCGGAAAGGACTCGATGCTGTTGGCAAAGTGCATGCAGCACCTTCACCGAGTCAGTGATTTCCCATTCGACGTGGAGTTTATCGTTATGGATCCCGGCTATCTGCCGCAAAACCGAGAGCTTATCGAATACAACTGCCGCGAGATGAACATCCCCGTCAAATTTTTCGAGACCAACATATTCAACGTGGTTTATAACGAGCAGCATAACCCCTGCTACCTCTGCTCCCGCATGCGCCGTGGCAATCTTTATGCCTTTGCAAAGGAACTGGGCTGCAACAAGATAGCGCTTGGTCACCACTTTGACGACGCCATCGAAACGATGCTTATCAGTATTATCTACGGTTCGCAGGTACGTGCCATGATGCCCAAGCTGCACAGCGATAATTTTGAGGGGATGGAGCTTATCCGCCCGCTTTATCTGGTGAGAGAAAAGCACATTGTTGAATGGAAAGAATATAACGAGCTTAGATTTTTGCAGTGTGCCTGCCGATTTACCGAGGCTTCCGCCAATCACGAGGAGCTTTCCAAGCGCCGTGAGATAAAGGGAATAATCGCAAAGCTGGAAGAGGGAAACCCGCAGGTGCCCTCCAACATTTACAAGAGCATGCACAACATAAAGCTGGATGCCGTGATCGGCTACACCAAAGACGGAATTGACCACAGCTTTATGGAAGACTACGATTGAACGTTGTTGGTGTGCCGATCAAATTAAAGTTTTTTGAAGTTCTTAGAAACTTTTTTGTCCAAAAAAGTTTCTAAGCCGCCGGAGGCAAACAAAAAGCACTCTCTTTCGAGAGTGCTTTTATTGTTACAGATTTTCCGCCGCGTCCAGCGTTTCGGCGATGACGGCGAGTGAATCGCGCGCGTTTTTCATCCTGACCGAGATATAGGGTTTTTCACCTGCGTTGACCAGCACTCGCCCTTTAAGGGTGGTGGCAACGGTGGCGGCAAGCATCGGGTCGATGCGCTCGAAGAAGAACAGCATCTGATCGTTTCGCTGAGATATCTCTTTTACGCCGATGGCGGCGGCGCGATTGCGCACCAGCGCCACTTCGATAAGTCCCGAAACAGTTTTGGGCGGCTCGCCAAATCGGTCGATGAGCTCGTCGAGCACATCGCTGGCATCCTCCTGACAGGTGACAGCGGCGATCTTTTTGTAGACATCAAGACGCAGCGCCAGACTGTCGATATAATCCTCGGGGATGTGGGCGGCGATGGGGATATCCACCTGACACTCGTTGGCTTTTTGGATGGGCTCACCTCTCGATTCGGCGACAGCCTCGGATAAAAGGCGCAGATACATCTCGTATCCGACTGCCTCCATATGTCCGTGCTGCTGGGCGCCAAGCACGCTTCCCGCTCCTCTAATCTCCATATCACGCATGGCGATACGGAATCCCGAGCCGAAGGAGGTAAACTCCTTGATGGCGTTTAAGCGCTTTGCCGCTATCTCGGTCAGCGCCTTCATCGGGCGGAAGGTGAGATAGGCAAAGGCACGGCGGGTGGAGCGGCCGACACGTCCGCGCAGCTGATAAAGCTGAGAAAGGCCCATGTTGTCGGCGTTTTCTATGATGAGGGTGTTGCAGTTGGGAACGTCAACGCCCGTTTCGATAATGGTGGTGCAGACGAGAATGTCGGTCTCTCTATCGACCAGCGACTGCCAGATTGCAGACAGCTGCTGCTCGGTCATTTTGCCGTGGGCGACCGCTATTCTGGCATCGGGCAGCAGTTCGCGCAATCGACCTGCGCAGATATCTATCGTTTCGGTGCGGTTGTGCAGATAAAACGCCTGACCGCCGCGGCGCAGCTCGCGCTTTAAGGCGTCGGCGATTATCGCCCAATCGTGCTCGATGACATAGGTTTGAACGGGATGTCTGTCCTGCGGCGCTTCTTCGATGATAGACATATCGCGGATGCCGCTCATCGCCATCGAAAGAGTGCGGGGGATGGGGGTTGCCGAAAGGGTGAGAACATCCACCGATTCACGCAGCTGCTTAAAGCGTTCCTTGTGAGCGACGCCAAAGCGCTGCTCCTCATCGATGATGCAAAGTCCGAGGTCTTTGTATTCAACGTCCTTTTGCAGCAGACGATGGGTGCCGATGACTATATCGACTTCTCCTCGGCGCAGCTTTCGGATTATCTCCTCCTGCTGCTTGGGGGTGCGGAAGCGGGAGAGTATCTCAACGTTTATCGGGAAGCCCTCCATGCGCTTGATAAAGGTCTGGTAATGCTGCCATGCGAGGATGGTGGTGGGCACCAGCACAGCGCACTGTTTGGAATCGTTGACACATTTGAATGCGGCACGCAGCGCAACCTCGGTCTTGCCGAAGCCGACATCGCCGCATAGCAGTCGGTCCATCGGGCGGGTCGATTCCATATCCTGTTTTATTTCGGCGATGCAGCGCAGCTGGTCATCAGTCTCCTCATAGGGGAATCGCAGCTCGAAATCACGCTGCCAGTCGCCGTCGGGCGAAAACTGGAAGCCCTGAGCGTTAAGGCGCTTTTTATAAAGCTCGGTCAGCTCATCCGCCATGTCGGCGACCGCCTTGCGGACTCTTGCTCTGGTTTTCTGCCATTCGGGCGAGCCGAGTCGGGAAAGCTTGACGATGCCGTCCTCCGACTTGCCGATATACTTGCTTACAAGGTCGAGCTGGGTAACAGGCACAAACAGCGTATCGGTGCCGTGATAGCGGATTTTGATGTAATCCTTAGGCACACCCAGCACCTCTCGCTTGACGATGCCCGAGAATACGCCGATGCCGTGGGTGGCGTGAACAACGTAATCGCCGCTTGTCAAATCGGAGAGCGAGCGGATGGCGTCACCCGCACGGCGCTTAGCCTTAAGCCTTCTGGGCGGGGCGGCGGCACGGGCGTGGCTGATCACCGCCATCTTTTCGTCGGGGTATTCAAATCCCGCCGAGATGGTCAGGTCGGTGGCGGTAACGGTGCCTGGTTTACCGTCGGGGATAGCGGAATACTGTGCCGGAATGCCCTCGCTTACAAGATCACGCACCAGCGTTTCACAGCCACGCTGGGTCGGCAGCAGAACAGTTACCGAATAATCCTGCGAAAGATAGGGTCGGATGTCCTCCAAAAGATGCGAAAGCTCGCCGCCCCAGGGGGCAAGGGCGATGGCGTGGATGTTGAGCAGTCCACGCAGCTTTAAATCGGGGATGGAGCGGGCAAAGGTATCCATGACGACACTGCGGCGGTCAGAAATTTCGCAGAGCAGGTCGTCGAAATCGCCCGAAAAGCGGTCGCAGCCGGCAAAGCAGACACCGTCTTCGATGAGTGCGGTGACATCCTGATTAAGCTGCCAGTTGGCGGAATCGAGCGATTCACGGCAGGCGGCGGGATCGGAAAGCATGACAAGACCATCTTCGGGGAGATGGTCGAAAAGGGTGTAGGGGCGCTCATATAAAACCGGCAGCAGCCTATCCAGCGAGCCGGTGGAAATTTCGGAATCAAGGGCGGCTATCATTCGGTCAAGCTCATTTTTAGCCGCTTCGTTTTTCTTTTGCAGCGGGATAAGCGACTGCAAAAGCGGCTTCAAGCCGCCTTCGGGGGTCAGCGCCTCACGGGCGGGGGTTATCATTACCTCGTCGGCGTAATCGCCGCGGCGCTGGGTGTCGGGGGAGAAAAAGGTGATGGAGTCGATGTCGTCGCCCCAAAATTCAACTCGAACCGGTTCGGGGTTGGCGGGGGTAAAGAAATCGACGATGCCGCCGCGCACCGCATAGGTGCAGACGCCTTCCACCTGCTCGCAGCGGGTGTAGCAGGCGTTGTGCAGCAGCTGGATAAGTCCCTCCTGACCGCCCGAAAAGCTGCCCTTTAAAAGGGCGCTTCGGTGAGAAAGCTGTTCGGGGCCGATGGTGTACTGCAGCGCCGCCTCGGCAGAGGCAACGACAAGTGCTTTTTGATTTTTAAGCGATTCCATGCAGCCCATGCGGATAAATTCGTATTCGCCGCTGGAAGCCTCGGTGGTATGCAGCATAAATTCCTTGGTGGGGAAGTGCAGCACCGTTTTATCGGGCAGCAGCGCGCGGATATCCTCAAAAAGTCGGACTGCCGAAGGCTCGTCGGGGGCGATAACTATCGAGGGAACAGAAAAACGCCCATACAAGGCGGCGCAGTAGTGCGCCTTATGTATGTGCGAAAGTCCCACGCAGCTAAAGGGGGTCTTACCCGAAGATACCCCCTTGCAAAGCGTATTAAATTGTGTCGAATCGTTTAAGATGTGGGAAAGCTTCATGCTCTGTTATACCTGTTCATCGCTTCGTTTAGGTCGCCCTTTACGATAAGCTCGATGGCGTCGTTTATCTTGAGGATAGCCTCTTCGATAAGTTTGCGGTCATCGGCGTTGGGAACGCCCAGCACCCAATCCGCCATGTCATAGTCGGGGTGGGGCTTGTCGCCGACGCCGATTTTAACACGCGGGAAGGTGTTTTTGCCCGAAAGATAGATGATGTTTTTAAGTCCGTTGTGGCCGCCGTCCGAGCCCTTCTGGCGGATTCTGAGTCTGCCGGGGGCAAGGGTTACGTCATCGTGGATGACGATCACCTTTTCGATCGGGATCTTGTAGAAGTTCATCGCCTCGACCACTGCCTGACCCGAAAGGTTCATAAAGGTGGAGGGCTTTAAAAACAGCACCTTTTTGCCGGCGATCATAACTTCGCCGGTCAGGCTTTGAAAGCGCAGGCGGTCGATTTTAAAGCCTCGCTTTTCGGCTATCTGGTCGGCGGCGATAAAGCCGACATTGTGGCGGGTGTTTTCATACTGTCTGCCGGGGTTGCCCAGACAGGCGACGATATATTCCGCAGGGCCTGCGGGGGTATTGTCCTTGGGTTTGCTTATGAGCTTAAAAAGCTCGGAGAGATCTGCCATGGTAACATTCCTTTCGAAATGAGGATAACACAGTTAAAAAGCGGTTATTGTCAAAAGGCGTAAAAGCCTTTAATAAACCAAGCGGGACTTGGAAACCAAGTCCCGCCGAAAGATAGGCTATGAATTAAACGAGAAGGGGGGATACCGCACGGTCGGAGTAGATGCGGCTGATAGCCTCTGCAAAGATGTCGGCTACCGAAAGCTGCTTGAGCTTGCCGGAAGCGGTGTTGCCCATCAGCGGGATGGTGTCGAGGAAGATCATCTCGGAGAGAACGCTCTCTTCGATGCGGTCATATGCGGGACCGGAAAGAACGCCGTGGGTTGCGCCTGCATAAACAGCCTTTGCGCCGCCCTTGGTGATGAGGGCGTTAGCTGCGTTGCAGAGGGTGCCTGCGGTGTCAACCATGTCGTCAACGATGACACAGGTCTTGCCCTTAACGTCGCCGATGATGTTCATAACTTCGGAAACGTTGGCGGTGGGACGGCGCTTGTCGATTATTGCAAGCGAAGCGTCGATGCGCTCTGCGAATTTTCTAGCTCTGGTAACCGAGCCGAGGTCGGGGGAAACGACAACCAGTTCGGAATGGGGCATATCCTTGAACTTGTCTATGTAGTAGTTTGCAAGTACCGGAACGCCGAGAAGGTGATCAACGGGGATGTTGAAGAAGCCCTGGATCTGAGCGGCGTGAAGGTCCATGGTGAGAACTCTGTCTGCGCCGGCAGCGGTGAGAAGGTCAGCAACCAGCTTTGCAGAGATCGGATCTCTTGCCTTTGCCTTGCGGTCCTGACGTGCATAGCCGAAGTAGGGCATAACAGCAGTGATGCGGCCTGCGGAAGCGCGCTTGAAAGCATCGATTGCGATAAGCAGCTCCATCAGGTTGTTGTTAACGGGCTGGCAGGTGGACTGAACTACAAATACGTCAGAGCCACGAACCGACTCGTTGATGGAAAGAGCGATCTCGCCGTCCGAGAAGGTCTTTACCTGCATGTCTCCCACCGGGAGGCCGAGCTTGCGAGCGATCTGCTCAGCGAAAGCTCTGTTTGCGTTGCAGCTGAAAATTTTAATGTCTTTGCCGTGAACATTCATGATAAACCTCTCCCTTTGTTTCCATGAAAATTTTTAATCAGACAATGTCTAACTTCTTTATATGGAATCGGTCGATGACCGTATTTCCCAAATTATTTTTTCTTACGCCAGCGAAGCGCGTATCCGGGGTAAAAGGACTGGCGAACTCTGCCTATCGTCATGGCATCGGCGGGAACATTTTCGGTAACGGTGGTTGCCGCCGCGACATAGGCGCCGTTTTCAACGGTGACCGGTGCGATAAGGTTGGAGTTGCAGCCGATAAAAGCGTCATCCCCGACGGTGGTGCGGTATTTGCCTTTGCCATCGTAATTTACAGTAACAACGCCGCAGCCGACATTTATGCGGGCGCCGAAATCGCTGTCGCCGATATATGTAAGATGTGCAAAGGAAGTCTTTTCGCCGACGGTGGAATTTTTTATCTCAACAAAATTGCCTATCTTTACCTTGTCGGCAATTTTACTGTTGGGTCTAAGCTGGGCAAAGGGTCCAATGCGCACGCCGCTTCCGACTTCGCTTTGCTCAAGGCGGCTGCTGTCGATATTGCAGTCGTCGCCGATAACGCAATCGATGATGCGGCTGTTGGGGCCGACGGTGCAGCCTTCGCCGATCTCGGTTTTGCCGCAGAGTATGGTTCCGGGAAGAACGGTGGTATCGCAGCCGATGGTGACATCGGGTCCGATCATAACGCCGTCGGCAATCGGGATGTCAACGCCGTTGAGGCGGTGCAGCGCGATTATACGCTGACGGGCGATCTCGTTTAACTGCGCCAGTGCGGTGCGGTCGTTTGCGCCGAGCACCACAGATGTATCGCCGCAGACGAATGCGCCGACAGAGAGGCTGTCCTTGCGGGCAAGCGAGATCATATCGGTGAGATAATATTCACCCTGCGCGTTTTCTGCCTGAAGCAGCGGCAGGTGAGAAAGCAGAAAATCAATGGAAAACCAATAGCTGCCGGAGTTTATCTCCCTGACAGCAAGCTGCTCAGGCGAAGCGTCGGCAGCCTCGACTATCTCGGTAAACTCGCCGCTGACATTGCGTATGATGCGTCCGTAGCGGGCGGGGTCATCGAGCTCGGCGGTTATAACGGTGACGGCGTTACCGTTTCGTTTGTGATATTCCAGTGCGGAGGTAAGAACCTCGGCAGATACGAAAGGCGCATCGCCGCAAAGAACCGCAACGTGAGAAACGCCGTTTGATTTCATCTCATCGAGGAAATCCTTTGCGCAGAGCACTGCGTGACCGGTGCCGCGGCGCTCGGTTTGAACGGCGGTTTTGATCTTTTCGGAAAGCAGCTCCGGCACACCGCGGGGATCATCGGAAATAACGGCGCAGGTGTTGGCTTCATCTATGCCGGCAGCTTTGCAGCTATCCAGCACCCAGCAGAGCATCGGTTTGAACAGCACCCGGCAGCAAACCTTTTGCTTTTTGGATTTCATTCGTTTGCCGTCGCCGGCAGCGAGAATTACAGCAGCAGTCATCAAAAACCTCCAAGGCGAAAAGCCTTTAAAGCGGTATAGCCGCCGATATAATTGCGGCAGCATACACAGTTATATTATGTCAAATAGTGTCATTGTTTTCAAGGCGTTTTTTGATATTGAGCAAATTTTGCAAAATTTTAGCCAATTAACGTTTATCAAACAGTCCGGCATAGGAGTGGCGGTGCACTCCCAGCACCATTCCGATGCCGCCCCATGTGAACAGCACCGAGGTTCCGCCCGCCGAAAAGAGAGGGAGAGTAAGTCCCGCAACGGGCAGCAGGCTGAGGCACATGCCGATGCCCCATATCGTCTGGAAAGCGATCATACCGAAAACGCCGATGCAGATATAGCTGCCCAGCGGATCGGCGGCACGCTTTGCGTTTATGAGCAGCACAAGGCAGAGCAGCGAGATGAGTATCATCAATCCGCAGCAGCCCATAAATCCGCCCGATTCGCCCACAAAGGAGAAGATGAAGTCATTATGCACCTCGGGGACATACTGGTGATCGGGGCTCATAACGCCCTTTCCCCAAACCTCTCCCGAGCCGATGGCGGTAAGGCCAAGGCTTTGCTGCCAGCCGGTGCCGGTGGGGTCGGAGGCAGGATTAAATACCGTCATAAAACGTCCCCGCTTGTCATCGTCAAGCAGGAAGAACCATACAAAGGGAGAGGCGACCGCAACGGCGGCTATTGCCGCGCCGACGTAGACAAAGCTCAATCCCGCGCCGAACAGCATGCAGACAAAGATGGCGACAAAAACCATGGCGGTACCGTGGTCGCCCTGTCCCACTACCATAAGGGTGGCGGCGGCGCCGTGGGCGCAAAGGATAGCGAGGGTGCGCAGATTGTTTACCGAGTCCTTTACCTTATCGAGATGCAGCGCAAAGGAATAGATAAAGGCAAGCTTTAATATCTCGGAGGGCTGGAAGGTGATGCCGACAAAGGGAATCTCCAGCCAGGCGCGGTCGTCTATGTAGCTGAAGCGCTGGATACCTGCGATATAGGTCAGCACCATCAGTGAGCAGGCGGCAGGAACGTAAATCTTCCAAAGGCGTGCCAGCGTGCGGTAATCAAAAAGCGAAAGCACGCAGGCGCAGCTGACACCCAGCAGCGTTGCAACTATCTGGGTGGTGACGACTTTAAGGCGCACGAAACCGGCGCTGTAAATGCCGAAGAGCAGATAAGCGGAGATGACCGAGCAGACAAGGCAGATGACCAGCAGCAGCTTGTCGGTCCTTTTATAAAATTGTATGCATTTGCGCCAAACTGCGTTCATAGCTCCTCCATTTTGCCGATGCGTAAGGTTACACAAAATCTAAATACATTATAGAATAATAATACCACAAAGACAACCCGAACAAAGACGGAAAAATCAGCAAAAGGATGGAAAAAGATATACCACTTGTGCTATAATGTTACCTGTATAGATATGTGACCGCAAAGGAAAGTAGATTTAATGCGAGAATTGATTACCGAAAGCGCCCAAAAAACCGAACAGGCCGGCATCTGGCTGGCGGGATTGGTAAAGGGCGGAGATATAATCGCCTATAAGGGCGGACTAGGCATGGGCAAGACCACCTTTACCCGCGGACTTGCCGAGGGACTTGGAATCACCGAGCAGGTCTCCAGCCCCACCTTTACGCTGATAAACGAATACCGCGGAGAGAAAAACCGCCTTTGCCATGTCGATGCCTACCGACTTACCGGCGGCGATGACCTTGTCGATACCGGATTTTTCGATTACGTCGATTCCGGCTGGATAGCTGCCGTTGAATGGAGCGAGATGGTCGAGCTTGAGGCGGATTTTACCGTTAGCTTTGAAAGAATAGACGACAACACCCGAAAGATAACGATAGAAGGGAGAGGTGTTTGATGCTGCTTGCGCTTGATACATCGTCAAAGGCCTGCTCCTGTGCCGTTTTTGAAAACGAGCAGCTGCTGGCAGAAGGGTACTTAAACTGCGGACTTACCCATTCGGCGACGCTGACCGCCCTCATCGAAAACACGATGAAAACGGCGAGAAAAAGCTTTGATGAGATAGATTCCATCGCGCTGACCGTCGGACCCGGTTCCTATACCGGACTTAGAATAGCGCTTTCGGCGGCAAAGGGTATGGCTATGGTAAAAAAGCTGCCCTGCATCCCAGTTTCTACCCTTCTTTCGCTGGCATATAACCTTACCATGTATAACGGCGTTGTCTGCGCGGCGCTTGACGCCAGAGTGGGTCAGGTTTTCGCGGCGCTTTTTGAAGTCAAAAACGGCAAGGTCACCCGCTTGACCGATGATGCCGCGATAACCCTCGCCGAGCTGGGCGAGCTGCTGCCCAACGGCGCCGCTGTATGCGGCGACGGCGCAAGGCTGGTAGTAAAAAGCTTCCCCGAAAAGGAGCTTATATTGCCGCCCGATAACTTTATCTATCAGCGTGCCGCTTCGGCTGCGCTGGCGGCTTTTGCCGAAAATATAGAAGCTGTTCCGGCTGATGAGCTGGAAGCAAAATATCACAGAAAATCTCAGGCGGAGCGGGAACGCGAAGCCAAAATAAACAATCCGGGAGGAAAGTAAAATGGTTCTTGCATTAGGAAGCGATCACGGCGGCTTTGAGCTGAAACAGGAGATTATCAAGCATCTCGAGAAAAAGGGCATCGAATATAAGGATTTCGGCTGCTATACCCCCGAATCCATCGATTATCCCATCGTGGCAAAAGAGGTTGGCAAAGCCATCGCCAACGGCGAATATGAGCGCGGCATCCTTGTCTGCGGCACCGGTGTAGGTATCTCCATCGCCGCCAACAAGGTAAAGGGCATCCGTGCTGCATGCTGCGATGACCATTTCTCGGTTAAATATACCAGACTTCACAACGATGCCAACATACTCTGCCTCGGCGGACGCGTTGTCGGCCCCGGAGTAGTTTGCGAGCTGGTCGATCTCTTTATCGAGACCGAATTTGAAGGCGGCAGACATGCCCGCAGAGTCGGCCTCATCCACGAGATAGAGCAGGAGGGCTGATAATGGGCCCCCTTGAGTTTGCACTGCTGATAGCCTTTTCGGTTTTGGGTGCGGTGGTGCAATCTACTACGGGATTCGGTTTTGCCGTAACGCTGATGTCGGTGATACCGCATTTTATGGACAGCTATCTTGTCTGTACAGCTCTTTCCAGTCTTGGCGGGTTGTTCATTTCGTTGATGGTCACCATAAAAAACTTTAGAAAAGCCAACTTTAAGATAATGGTTGCTCCGATAATCGGATATGCGACAGCCTGCGGAATCGCTGTTCCGCTTTCAAAGCGTATCCCCACCGAGTCGCTTTCAAAGGCGCTGGGCGTGGTGCTTATCATTGCCAGCATCTACTTCATCTTTTTTAACAACAAGTTTAAGATGAAGCCTTGCTTTAGAAACGGTCTTATCGCGGGAGCTGTTGCGGGAGCGGGCGCAGCGCTGTTTGCTGTTGCCGGTCCTCCAATGGTAATTTATTTCATCTCGACCACCGATGATAAGGACATCTATCGCGCAACTTCGCTGGCGTTCTTTACCATGAGCAGCCTTTATTCCAGCACCATGAGAGTGATAAACGGTATCATCACGCTGGATGTAATGATGATCTTTTTGCCGATGCTGGCGGCTATCGCGCTGGGATTTTTTATCGGCAACAAGATCTTTGCCAAAATCAATATCGATATGCTTAAAAAGCTGGTATATGGCTTTATGGCAATATCGGGACTTACCATGCTGTTTTAACGCGATGCGTTGAGAGGATGACCCAAATGAACTTTGCCGAACTGATACCGATCCTGATATTCACCGTTCTGGCGTCGATAGTGCAGTCTACCACCGGATTTGGCTTTGCTATCACCATGATGGCGCTGCTGCCCCACGTTATGGACAACTATCTGATGGCGACTGCTCTTTCGGGAATGGGCGCACTTACCCTTTCGGCGATGGTAACTTTAAGGCATATCCGACAGGCAAATTTTAAGATGATACTGCCGGTGCTGGTGGGGTATCTCGGAACTTCTACGGTGATAATCCCGCTGTCCAAAAGCTTTTCGGGCGGAGTTCTTACCAAAGCGCTGGGTATACTTCTTATAGTGGTCAGCATCTATTTTATCTTTTTCAATAATAAGATTAAGATAAAACCCACCTTTATAAATGGCATTATCACCGGAATCATCGCTGGCGTCGGAGTAGGACTTTTTGCCATCGGCGGTCCGCCCGTTGTCATCTATCTGCTTTCGGCGACCGACGACAAGGATGTTTACCGCGTAAGCTCGCTGGCTTATTTTACGCTCAGCAGCATCTATGCAACGGGACTTAGAGTTGCAAGCGGCATCATCAACGGACAGGTCATGATGATATTCGCCTTTATGCTGGCAGCGATAGTGCTTGGCGGATTTATCGGAGAAAAAATATTTGACCGCATAAACGCCGACAAGCTGAAAAAGATAATTTATATTTTCATGGCATTTTCAGGAGTCACTTTGCTTGTATAAATTTGTCGCACAATAACAAATTTACATAATAAACATTGATTAACGGAGGTAAAAAACATGTCTGCACCTATTATTACCAACCATCCCCTTATCCAGCACAAGCTCACCCTTATCAGAGATAAGAACACTCCCTCCAAGGATTTTCGTGAAATGGTAACCGAGATAGCAATGCTTATGTGCTACGAAGCTACCCGCGATCTCCCTCTTAAAGAGATAGAGATCGAGACCCCCATCACCGTTACCAAGGCAAACATCATCTCCGGCAGAAAGCTTGCTTTTGTTCCCATCCTCCGCGCAGGTCTCGGCATGTGCGACGGTATGCTGCAGCTTGTTCCCGCGGCTAAGATCGGTCATATCGGTATGTACCGTGACCCCATTACCCACGAGCCCCACGAGTATTACTGCAAGCTGCCCGCTGATATCGACGAGCGTGATGTTATCGTTCTCGATCCCATGCTGGCTACCGGCGGTTCCGCTATCGATGCTATCAACGCTATCAAAAAGCGCAATCCTCACTCCATCAAGTTTGTCTGCATCTGCGCAGCTCCCGAAGGCGTTGCTGCTCTGACCGAGGCTCATCCCGACGTTCAGATCTACACCGCTGCTCTCGATGAGAAGCTCAACGATAACAAGTATATCGTTCCCGGACTTGGCGACGCCGGCGACAGAATTTTTGGCACCAAGTAATTTGATTTTAAGGGAGACAGGCGAAGATGAGTATGTTTGACAAAAAAACTGTTGAAGATATAGAAGTGGCCGGCAAAAAGGTGCTGGTTCGCTGTGATTTCAACGTTCCCTTTACCAATGGAGTTATTTCCGACGACAAGAGAATAGTTTCTTCGCTGCCCACCATCGAGTATCTGCTCAAAAACGGCGCAGCGGTTATTCTCTGCTCTCACCTCGGACGTCCCAAGAACGGACCGGAGGAGAAGTTTTCGATGAAGCCCGTTGCAGCAAAGCTCTCTGAGCTTTTGGGCATCGAGGTCATCCTTGCCGCCGACGTTGTCGGCGAAGATGCCGTTGCCAAGGCTGCCGCACTTAAGAGCGGCGAGGTTCTGCTGCTTGAAAACGTTCGTTTTGAAAAGGGCGAGACCAAGAACGATCCCGAGCTTTCTGCAAAGTTTGCCGCACTTGCCGATATCTTTGTAAACGACGCATTCGGCACCGCTCACCGTGCTCACTGCTCCACCGCAGGCGTTGCAGAGCATCTGCCCGCAGTAAGCGGCTACCTCATCAAGAAGGAGCTTGACGTTATGGGCAAGGCGCTTACCGCCCCCGAGCGTCCCTTCGCAGCCATCCTCGGCGGCGCAAAGGTTTCCGATAAGATAGGCGTAATCGAAAGCCTGATCGACAAGGCCGACATCATCATTATCGGCGGCGGCATGGCTTACACCTTCTTTGCCGCTATGGGCAGAGGCGTTGGCACCTCCATCTGCGAGCAGGAGAAGATCGAAGTTGCAAAGGGTCTTATCGAAAAGGCAAAGGCAAAGGGCGTAGAGCTGCTGCTGCCTGTTGACAACGTTGTCACCCACGAGTTTGCTGCCGATGCCGAAAGCTTTGTCGTTGCTTCCGATGCAATCCCCGCCGATTGCATGGGCATGGATATCGGACCTGCTACCGCAGAGCTGTTTGCTGCTGCCATTAAGCGCGCAAAGACCGTTATCTGGAACGGACCGATGGGCGTATTCGAGATGCCCAGATTCTCCAACGGAACCAAGGCTGTTGCACAGGCTATGGCTGATGTTGACGCCGTTACCATCGTAGGCGGCGGCGATTCGGCTGCCGCAGCCGCTCAGCTTGGATTTGAAGATAAGCTTACCCATATTTCCACCGGCGGCGGCGCTTCGCTGGAGTTCCTTGAGGGACTTGAGCTGCCCGGCATCGCCTGCCTTAATGACCGCTAAAAGGAGCTGTATTTAATATAATGGACCGTCTTAACAGAATGCCGATCATCGCCGGCAACTGGAAAATGAATATGAAGCGTGAGCAGGCTGCCGAGCTTGCCAAAGCGCTGCGCGAGCTGATGGGCGACACCACCGCCTGCGAGGTAGTGGCTTGCGTTCCCTTTACCGATCTCGACTGTGTTGCAGCCGAGATAAAGGGCAGCAACATCGCGCTTGGCGCGCAGAACTGCCACTGGGCAGAAAGCGGAGCTTTTACCGGTGAGATCGCTGCATCCATGCTTGCCGAGATAGGTGTAAAGTATGTTATCATCGGACATTCCGAGCGCAGACAGTATTTCGGCGAGACCGACGAGACTGTAAACGCCAGAGTAAAGGCTGCTTTGGCTGCCGGACTTAAAGTTATCATCTGCGTTGGCGAGACGCTGGAAGAGCGTGAAGAGGACCTTACCTATGAGGTGGTCGGACGCCAGCTGGCAGAGGCGCTTGACCAGATAGAGGATGACCAGATGGCAAACATCGTCATCGCTTATGAGCCTGTTTGGGCTATCGGCACCGGAAAGACCGCTACCGCAGAGCAGGCAGAGGACGTCTGCGCATTCATCAGAGGCGTTGTTGCCGGACTTTACTATGTCGAGCTGGCTGCCGCACTCAGAATACAGTACGGCGGTTCGATGAACGCAAAAAATGCTGCCGAGCTGCTTTCTCAGCCCGACATCGACGGCGGACTTATCGGCGGCGCTTCTCTTAAAGCGCCCGATTTTAACGAAATTGTCAAGGCTGCTTCGGCAGACTGATATATCGCGAGGTAATTACATTGAAAAGACCTGTTATGCTTATGATACTCGACGGCTTTGGCCTTAACTCCAATAAGGAGGGCAACGCCATCGCCGCCGCCAAAACGCCCAACATAGACGCCCTTATCGCCCGCTGGCCCAACGCTACGCTGGGCGCTTCGGGTCTGGATGTCGGTCTGCCCGACGGACAGATGGGCAATTCCGAAGTTGGACATACTAATATCGGAGCGGGCAGAATTGTTTATCAGGAGCTGACAAGAATCTCCAAATCGATAACCGACGGCGATTTCTTTGAGAACAAGGAGCTCAATGCCGCTATCGATGCACTTAAAGAGGACGGCACGCTGCATCTTCTGGGACTTGTTTCGGATGGCGGCGTGCACAGCCACAACAGCCATATCTATGCCCTTTTGGAGCTTGCAAAACGCCGCGGCGTAAAGAACGTTGCGGTGCACAGCTTCCTTGACGGACGCGATACCGACCCCAAGAGCGGCGCAGGCTATCTCAGTGAGCTTACCGCCGAGATGCAGCGCATCGGTGTCGGATATTGCGCCACCGTTTCGGGCAGATATTACGCCATGGACCGAGATAAGCGCTGGGAGCGTGTACAGCTTGGCTACAACGCCGTTGCCGAGGGCAAGGGCGAAAGCTGCTTTGAGGATGCCGTTACGGCGGTAAAGGCAAGCTATGAGGCAGGCGTCACCGACGAATTTGTCATCCCGATGGCTGCCAAGGACTATGAGGGGGTAAAGGACGGCGATGCCATCATCTTCTTTAACTTCCGCCCCGATCGTGCCCGCGAGATGACCCGCGCTTTTGTCGATTCCGAATTTGACGGATTTGAGCGTCAGCAGAAAAAGCTTTCCGCCTATGTCTGCATGACCAACTATGACAAGACGATGCCCAACTGCACCGTTGCTTTCCCGCCCCAGAGTCTTAACAACACACTCGGACAGGTGGTTGAGAATGCGGGCATGACCCAGCTTAGAATCGCCGAGACCGAAAAGTATGCTCACGTCACCTTCTTCCTCAACGGCGGTGTCGAAGCGCCCACCGAGCATGAGGACAGACTGCTGGTGGCGTCTCCCAAGGTTGCTACCTATGACCTGCAGCCTGAGATGAGCGCCTACGAAGTGACTGACAAGATGCTGGCGCTGCTCGATGAAAAGGATTATGACCTTATCGTGCTCAATTTTGCAAACTGCGACATGGTTGGACACACCGGCGTTTTCCAAGCTGCCGTTGCCGCCGTCGAGGCGGTGGACAGCTGTGTCGGAAAGGTTTGCGATAAAGTTCTTGCCAAGGGCGGTGCGGTTCTGCTCACCGCAGATCATGGCAATGCCGACGAGATGACCAATCCCGACGGAAGCCCCATGACCGCTCATTCCACCAACCGAGTTCCTTTTGTGGCTGTCGGATGCGAGGGTGTCTGCCTGCGTGAGGACGGAATCCTCTGCGACCTTGCTCCCACGCTGCTGCAGCTGCTGGGAATTGAAAAACCGGAAGAAATGACCGGTAAATCGCTGTTCTGCTGATAAAACTGTTGCCAGCAGCTTAAATTTAAAGTATTATTTTAATATCTCTTGATAGGAGGATAAATAAATGAAAAAGTTTGGAATGCTTGCTGCTATCTTCACCTTTGTTGCCGCTGCCATCGGCCTGATCGTAGCACTCATTTACTTCCTCGACCGCAAGGGCGTTTTCGGCTCTGACGAGGAGGATGCTGTTGAAGTTGACTTCGCGGGTGATGAGTACTACGCAGAAGAGCTTGCGTTTGAAGCTCCCGCTGAAGAGGCTCCTGTTGAGGAAGCTCCCGCTGAGCCTGCAGCAGAATAATCGTTGATCCAAAAGAAAAGCGCACCGTCTAAATGGCGGTGCGCTTTTTGCGTATACATTATATATTATTGGAATTGTTCTCACTCAGAAACGGCGGGTACATCATAATAGCGGAATTCTCGACGACAAGCTCCTCCGAGATGAGATTTCCCTCGCCGTCAAAGGTCTGACGGTAAAGCTTGTTGTGGCGGCTGTAGCCTCCCCAATATTCGCTTTTCATCTCGTGGTCACGCTCCACTATATTATATATGTATAGCGGCGGCGAGTCACAGCGCCACTGACCTTCGAGATATTTTTCGCCGACTGTCAACCGAAGCTGAAAGGTGTGGTCGGTGTCGTTTCTTATCATCAGGTCGCCGTGGGGGTAATAGCAGGTCGCTCCGCTGCCGAAAGGCTGGGTGCGGTTGGAATCGGGAAAT
Source organism: Oscillospiraceae bacterium (assembly GCA_017399785.1). Taxonomy (GTDB): domain Bacteria; phylum Bacillota; class Clostridia; order Oscillospirales; family Ruminococcaceae; genus Yanshouia. The sequence continues at coordinate 19,463 of JAFQAX010000132.1, forward strand.
ACATCATAGCCGTGGCGGTGACGCTCGATTATCGTCAGCGGGGTGTGCAGCGCCGACCAGAATATAAGATTGGAAAGCTGGCAAAGTCCGCCGCCCGTTCCGCTGATGACCTTTCCGTTATGCAGAATCATGCCGTCTAAAAATCCGCGGGCGGAAGTTGGGTTTCCGATAAGCTTCCAGTAGCTGAATATTTCACCGGGGCGGATGACTATTCCGTCGATGCAGTTGACAGCGATTTTGAGATTGGTAATTTTGTTATACTGCAGCTGCATGTCAACGTCACGCAGCTTTCGCAGCAGCGGCGTTTTGTGCTCAAAGTGAATATGCGGCAGGCTGTCGGAGCGGCGGGTGCGGGCAAAGGTCTTGCGCAGCTTTATCCACATCAGTCGGCGCGCGGTGCCATAATAAAGCATGCCGAGCCTTGATCTCAGCTTTGACCTGACTATCGGCTTTTCAATGCGGACCATAACATCACCTCTCCCGTTGTTTATGCTGCCATTATACCATATATAATGTGTGTTTTTGCGCCCGGAAAAATAAATTGAAAAAAATTGAAAAAAGGTGTTGACAATTGGGGAATGTGGTGGGTGGTAATGACATTTTGCAACTGCGTCCCGTACCTTCTTTTCCGTTTTTTCCGAAACAACTGCCGTGCCGTTGAGTACCCGCGACACCGTCGCCGTCGATACGCC
>JAFQAX010000133.1 GCA_017399785.1 Oscillospiraceae bacterium
AGAACTTCGGTCTCGGCGGTGTCGCGGTTTCTTACCGAAACGGTGCCGTCCTCTACTTCCTTGGCGCCGATGATCAGCATGTTGGGAACACGCTCGACCTGCTGAGCCTCGCGGATCTTATAACCGATCTTTTCGCTGCGCTCGTCGATCTGAACGCGGATGCCTGCTGCCTTAAGCTTTTCGTAAACTTCACGGGCGTAATCCATGCTCTTTTCGGATACGGGAAGTACCTTGACCTGAACGGGTGCCAGCCAGGTGGGGAACTTGCCTGCGTAATGCTCGGTGATGATGCCGATGAAACGCTCGATAGAGCCGTAGCATACACGGTGGATCATGATGGGACGCTGCTTCTCGCCGTTTTCGTCGACATACTCAAGCTGGAAGTTGAGCGGCATCTGGAAGTCGAGCTGGATGGTGCCGCACTGCCAGGTTCTGCCGATGGAATCCTGAAGATGGAAGTCGATCTTGGGGCCGTAGAATGCGCCGTCGCCCTCGTTGATGATATAGGGCAGTCCAAGCTGCTCAAGAGCAGATCTCAGACCGTCGGTAGCTGCTGCCCAGTCCTCGTCAGAGCCCATGCTGTTCTCGGGACGGGTGGAAAGCTCGATGAAATACTTGAAGCCGAACTTCTCGTAAACTTCGTTGATGAGGTGAACAACGCCCATGATCTCTTCGGTGATCTGGTCCTTGCGCATGAAGATATGAGCATCGTCCTGGGTGAAGCAGCGAACACGGAACAGGCCGTGCAGCGCGCCCTTGAGCTCATGACGGTGAACAAGACCAAGCTCGCCTGCTCTGATGGGCAGCTCGCGGTAGCTGTGAGGCTGGCTGCGGTAAACCATAACGCCGCCGGGGCAGTTCATAGGCTTGATGCAGTAGGTCTCTTCGTCGATGGTGGTGGAGTACATATTATCCTTGTAGTGATCCCAGTGTCCGCTGGTCTCCCACAGGTGGCGGTTCATGATAAGAGGAGTGGAGATCTCAACGTAACCGTCACGGTAGTGGATCTCTCTCCAGTAGTCGATAAGGGCATTCTTAAGCAGCATGCCGTTGGGCAGGAAGAAGGGGAATCCGGGGCCTTCGTCTGCCATCATGAAGAGGTTCATTTCCTTGCCGATACGGCGATGGTCGCGCTTTGCAGCCTCTTCGAGCAGCTTGAGGTGAGCGTCCAGCTCATCCTGGGTACGGAAAGCAATGCCGTTGATACGGGTGAGCATCTTGTTGGCCTTATCGCCCTTCCAGTAAGCGCCCGACTGCTGGGTGATCTTGAATGCCTTGAGGCCCTTGGTGTAGCAAAGGTGCGGTCCGATGCACATATCGATGTATTCGCCCTGCTGATAGAAGCTGATTACAGCGTCCTCTGCAAGATCACCGATGTGCTCTACCTTGTACATCTCCTTGCGGTCCTCCATCAGCTTAACAGCTTGCTCACGGGGGAGGATAAAGGGCTTGATGGGCAGGTTTTCCTTGACGATCTTCTTCATCTCAGCTTCGATCTTGGTGAGATCTTCGTCGGTGAGCTTTACGTCGCCGAGGTCAACGTCGTAGTAAAATCCGTTGTCGGTTGCGGGGCCGTAGCCGAAATCAGCTTCGGGCCAGAGGCGCTTGATAGCCTGAGCCATAACGTGGGCGGCGGTGTGACGTATAACGTGCAGTTCTTCGCTCTGCTCGCATTCCTTGACAGTACCGTCGTTGTAGATTACTTTCATTAAAAATCCCTCCTAAAAACAAAAACGCCCTTAAACGGCATATGCCGTTCAAGGGTGCAATAACTTACACGGTTCCACCTTGAGTTTAACTCTTTGCCCCTTAACGCGGGAAACGTCGGTGTTTATGCTTTTCACTTTCTGACACCGCTGCTCGGGAACGGTACCGATCCACCTTTGATGAAAAGCGCTTTCAGCCGCGGCGCCTTCTCTCTTGCATCAATTTTTCGTGCATCGGCTTTTCCTTCAAAGCCTTTAACAAAGATATTATAAACGATAGTATAAAAAAGTCAAGCAGTTATGCGGTTTTTGCGCCACGATTGCCTTATTTGTGATACTTTCCGCCCGAGGAGATCATGCAGGCACGGTAAATCTGCTCGGTTAGCATGAGGCGCATCAGCTGATGCGGAAAAGTCATGCGGGAAAAGGACAACCGCAAAACGGCGGCGTTTTTGACCTTGGGCGCAAGTCCGAACGAGCTGCCGATGGCAAAGGAAACCGCGCCCGCCCCGTTAACTTCAAGGGAATCGAGCTTGGCGGCAAGCTTTTCGGAGGAGAGCAGATCGCCCTCGACGCAAAGGGCGATAAGCGCCGAGCCTTTTGCCTTTTCCAGTATTTTATCCCCCTCGGCATCCAGTGCGGCGTCGATCTGACCCTGAGAGGGCTTATCGGGCAATCTCACTTCATCGAGTTCAAAAACCTGCACCTTTCCAAAGGCGGAGAGGCGCTTTAAATATTCGGCGCAGCCGTCGACCAGATATTTTTCCTTCATCTTGCCGACGACGATTATTCTTATGTTTCTCACGGCAGCACTTCCCCTTTCAGAATCTTATGACACGGCTGGGATTGTCGTAATCGGCAACCTCCAGCTGATAGTCCACTCCTTCGGTCGCTCCGCTTTGGGCAATCAGTTCCAGCGCCGTCTGGCGGGCAAGCGATGGGTTGTTGTTCTCGCGGGAAAGGTGTCCCAAAATCAGACGGGAGGTTCCGTTTTCGATAAGCTCGGCGGCAAACTGTGCCGAAACGGAATTTTCAAGGTGTCCGTTTTCTGAGCGGATTCGCTGCTTTAAAAACCACGGATAACTGCCCATATCCAGCAGGCGATTGTCGTAGTTTGATTCCAGCAGCACAGTGCCGCAGCCCATTACGCCCGCTCTCACCTTTTCGGTGACATATCCCAAGTCGGTGGCAACGGCGACCTTTTCTCCGTCGGGCAGCGTCATGCGGTAGCCGGCGCTGGCGATGCTGTCGTGAGGGGTGGAAAAGGCAGTTACCTCTATCTCGCCGACCGCAAAGGTTTTATCGTCGATGGGGGTAAGGCTGCTGCCGGCGGGAACGCAGCCGTTTTTGATTATGTAGTCGAGCACCGCTTCAGGGGCGAAAACCTTGGCTCCCGTTTTCTTTATCAAGTTATGGAGTCCGCCGATATGGTCAGCATGCTCATGCGTTATCAAAACGGCGTCTATTTTTGCCGCTTCGCCGCTTAGCTGCGAGACAGCGGTCAGCATTCTGCGGCAGGATATGCCTGCGTCTATCAAAATCGAGGTTTCACGGCAGCAAAGCCAGCTGCTGTTGCCGCGGCTGGAGCTTGCCAGTGTGCAGAATTTCGCCATATCGGTCACCTCACTTTCGGTATTCTAATTGAAAAAGCGGCTTTCCCTGCGGAACGCCGCTTTTCTGTTCGGGTATTTTACTGTGCCTGACGCATCGAATCGCCGTCGGGAACAATTATCTTTTGGATATCGGCGCCGACTGCGGTAAGCTTTGCAACGATGTTTTCATATCCGCGCTCGATATAGTGGATATCCTCTATCTCGGTGGTGCCTTCGGCGGTGAGTGCCGCAATTATCATAGCAGCGCCCGCTCTCAGGTCGGCTGCTCTTACCGGAGCACCGGTTAGCTTGGAAACACCTTCGACAACTGCCATCTTGCCGTCAACCGAGATGTTTGCGCCCATACGCTTGAGCTCATCGGTATAGCGGAATCTGCCGCCTTCCCAAACTCCCTCGGTGATGATGCTGGTGCCCTCTGCGCGGCAGAGCATGGCGGTGATCTGCGGCTGCATATCGGTGGGAAATCCGGGATGAGGCATCGCCTTTACGTTTATCTTCTTTATCACCTTTCCGCCGGTAACGCGGATAGAATCGTCAAACTCCTCAACCTCGGCGCCGCTGGAGATAAGCTTGTCGGTTATAGCTTCAAGGTGCTTGGGGATAACATTTTTGATAAGCAGGCTGGAGCCGGTCGCGGCCGCCATTACCATATATGTTCCCGCCTCGATCTGGTCGGGGATGATCGAATAGGTGCTGGGACGAAGCATATCGACACCGTGGATCTTGATGACATCGGTGCCTGCGCCGCGGATATCGGCGCCCATCGAGTTAAGGAAGTTCGCAAGGTCGACGATATGCGGCTCCTTGGCTACATTTTCCATGATGGTTATGCCGTGAGCGCGTACTGCCGCCATCATAACGTTAATGGTGGCTCCTACGCTGACTACGTCAAAGTGGATGTGAGAGCCAAGCATGCGGTCTGCCTTGGCGTGGATTATGCCGCCGTCAACGGTGACCTCGGCACCCAGCGCCTGGAATCCTTTGAGGTGCTGGTCGATGGGGCGAACGCCTAAATTACAGCCGCCCGGCATCGAAACATGTGCCTCGCTGCAGCGTCCGAGCAGCGCGCCGATAAAATAATAGGAAGCGCGGATCATCTTTGCAAGCTCGTAAGGAACTTCGTTGCTGTTGATGTCGGTGGTGTCGATGGCAACGGTGTCGTTGGAGAGCATCTCAATCTTAGCGCCAAGCTGAGAAAGGATGTCCAGCAGTACCCTTACATCGCTGATGTCGGGCACATTTTCTATAACACAGCGTCCTCTTGCCATTACCGTTGCGGGCAGGATCGCAACCGCAGCATTTTTGGCGCCGCCGATATTTATCTCACCGCTTAAAGTATTGCCGCCTTTAACCAAAAACTTTTCCAAGGCGAAACCTTCCTTCTGTTTGTTGTAAGTTTTAAACAACTATATTATCCCGCTTTAAATTGCGTTTTAAGCGGGCAGGATGTCCAAAAATTCATGGAAGCGACTGATATTTTTTCAAAAGCACAGACCGCCTCATTATCCAAATTATTTTACATCTTTTATACCCTTGTGTCAATTACCGCAGCTTATTCTTCCATAATTTTCACATTATTCGGCGGATAACAGCATTACGGCGTTGATTTGCGCATATAGTTTCAGTGAAAAGATACAATTTGTCGGGAGGGCTAAGCTTGAAAGGTCTGCCGGAGGAGCGAGCGGTTCTGCTTGCCGAATACATAATAGAAAACAATGCCACGGTGCGCTGCGCCGCAAAGGCTTTTGGAATAAGCAAAAGCACGGTGCACAAAGACGTTACCCAGCGGCTGCGTGCCGTTTCAATCCCGCTTTATGAAAGCTGTCAGCGGGTGCTTCAGACAAACAAATCGCAGCGTCACATCAGGGGCGGACTTGCCACCAGAGAAAAATACGCACTGATAAAGGCACGTTCGGAGATATACCGAAAAGCAAGAATATGATGAAAAAAGCTCCGGAAAATCCGGAGCTTTTTTATTATGAAATTTATGCCTTGATGCCGATTTCTGCGTAGTACTTTGCTGCGCCGGCGTGGAGGGGCAGGTTTGCGATGTCCTTAACAGCTGCTTCGGGGGTGAGACCCTGGAGGTTCTTCTGAGCCTCGCCAAGAGCATCGATGTTTTCCCAGAAAGTCTTGGTCAGGTCGTAAACGGTCTGCTCATCAAGATCTTCGCTGCAGAACATAACCATCTTGATAGCGGAGGTCTGAACGTCCTTATCCTGATTAGGATAGGTGCCTGCGGGGATGGTGTGTGCTGCATACCAGGGGTAATCCTTCTGGAGGGTCGCGATGATATCATCGGGGATGTCGATGATCTTGCAGCCCGCGGTAACAGCCTGAGTAACAGCTGCCGCGGGAGCACCGCTCATGATCCATGCGCCGTCGAGGGTGCCGTTCTGCAGCATATCAGCTGCATCGCCGAATGCGAGAGGCTCGGTGTTGATGTCATCGGGGAAGTTGAGTCCTGCTGCGGTAAAGTGGTTTTTGCACTCGCCCTCAACAGAAGAACCTGCTGCTGCAACTGCGAAATGCTTGCCCTTAACCTCTGCAAGGGTGGTGATGCCGGACTTTTCGGTAACAACTACCTGATTGGGGTTGAAGTAAAGACCTGCGATAACGCGGAGCTTGGGGTTAGCGGCACCGGTAAAGCTGTCGGTGCCGTTCATGCTCTGGTAGCAGTTGCTGGAGATAGCGATGGAAACCTGAGCCTCGCCGTCAGCTACCTGGTTGAGGTTATCGATACCGCCGTTGGAAGCGCGGGAGGAAGCGGTAACGTAATCGATCTTGGTATCCCAAACGTCAGTGATGGCTGCGCCAACAGCATAGAGAGCGCCGGAAGCGCCGGCGGTCGGGAAGTTGATGGTTACGGGTGCATGCTTTTCTTCAGCGGGAGCTGCAGGAGCGGCAGGCGCTGCAGAAGCGGCGGGAGCTGCAGGAGCAGCGGGAGCGGCGGGCTTGCTTCCGCATCCGGAAAGAACGCCCATCAGCATGCAAATACAAAGAACTAAAGAAACTACCTTTTTCATTTTAAACTCTCCTTTTATCACTTATCTAACAGCATAGCTGTGTGATGCAAATTTACATTGCGGCAGCACGCTTTTTCTTGACGAACTGCAGCGCAAGGATTACGACAAATACCGCGATTCCGATAGCATCGGTGATTATTCCGGTATCTATCATCAAAAGCGAAAGGGCGATAAGCGCCGCTCTTTCGATATATCCACATTTGGTAAACATCCAGCCTTCAAGTCCGGCAACCAGAGCAATTGTACCGATAATGGCGGTAAAGCTTGCCCATACGGTGGTCATGGTGGAGGCATCGGACGAACCGAGCAGCAATATGGGATTACCGAGGAAGAAGAAAGGGATGATAAATCCTACAAGACCGAGCCTTACGGCGATAAGGCTTGTCTTAGTCTGGTTGGAACCTGCTATACCTGCCGCAACATAACTGCTCATCGCAACGGGGGGAGTTATGTTGGAAAGGCAAGCATAGATAAGACAGAACATGTGCGCCGCCATAGGCACAACGCCTACTTCGATAAGTACCGGGATGGCGACCGCCGCAACAATGACATAAGCCGCTACACCGGGAACGCCCATGCCGAGGATGATGCTCATTATCATTACAAGGAAGCCGGTGAGGTAGATCTGGCTGTTATCGACTATTCTGAGTATCAGATAGCCCATGTTAAGTCCGAGACTGGTAAGCGTTACTGTGCCGATTATAACGCCGATGATTACGCAGGAAACGCCGACGCCGACTGCGCCGCGGGCGCCTTCGCAGGTGGCTTCGATGATTTTTTTAACGCCCATGCGGGTCTCTTTTTTGATCCAGCTTGACGCTATGGTAACAAATATTGCCGCAACCGCCGCAAACAGGGGGGTATATCCCATAAACATCATCGCCATAAGCACTACCAGCGGAGCGATGAGATGTCCCTGTTCTTTGATGACCAGCTTTGCATCAGGCACTTCATCTTTGGAGATACTCGAAAGTCCGAGGCGCATCGCCTCAAAATGAACGGCGAAGATAAGTCCGAGATAGTAAAGCAGCGCGGGAAGTACCGCCGCTATCATAACCTTGGTGTAGCTTACACCTAAAAACTCTGCCATAACGAATCCGACAGCACCCATTATAGGGGGACAGAACTGACCGCCGGTTGATGCTACCGCCTCGACCGCTCCGGCAAATTCTTTATCATAGCCGGTGCGCTTCATAAGCGGGATGGTGATGGTGCCGGTGGTGGCAACATTTGCAATTGCCGAACCGTTTATCATGCCCATCAAAGCACTTGCCAACACGGCAACCTTTGCGGGACCACCTGGGGTCTGTCCAACAAGGGTAAGCGAAATATCATTGATAAATTTGGAAAATCCGCTGTGCTTTAAAAATGCGCCGAACAGCACAAACAGGAATATGTAGGTCGCCGAAACGCCGATGCCTACGCCCAAAACGCCCTGCGTTCCCCAAAACTGGGTGAGCAGCACACGCTTTAAGGTAAATCCGGTATGTCCAAGCTTTCCGGGGATAAACTGCCCTAACCAGTTATAAGCTAAGAAGAAAAGCGCAAGTACGGCAAGATTTCCGGAGGCTCTTCTTGCCGCTTCAAAGACAACTATAAGAGCGATTCCCGCCACGATAAGGTCGGTTTGGTTTGCTCTGCCGCCGCTGGAGGAAAATCTGGTGTAATTTAAAATCAGATATCCAAAGCATCCGACCGAAAGGGCGATGAGCACCATATCGATGATGTGCGGCAGCTTTCTGATGCGGTTTTCACGCTTGGTTATGGGATAAAGCAAAAAGGTGAATACCAGCAGAAACATGCAATGGAAGGCGCGGAGGTTGATTGCGCTCATTGCACCCAATGTATTGTAATAAAGCTGGAACACTGTCCAACAGCAAAGTCCTATCGTTATAACCGTTCCGAACCAGCCTTTATAGCTTCTGGTTCTTGATTCCGAATCCTTTTCTTCAAGCAGCTGATTGGCTTTCTTTTCAATTTCAGCCTGCTCCTGCTCGGTCAAAGGAAGTTTATTTTCCGACATTTTTATTCCTCCAGTATTTATCGCTTTAAAACGATAACTGCATTTTAGCACTTTAAATCGTTCTGGTCAAGACTCTTTTGTTTTCCAATTGATAATCGGTTTGATTTTGGTTAATGATGTCGAACCGCACTGTTTTGATCCACTGCTTTTTGGTGAATTTTGTTTTTTCTTCTATTGAACGACAGCCACAAAGGCATATTCAGCCTATGGCGGAAATTTTATTTTTTTGTCTGCAAAGGTTGAATATCATCGGCGATTCTGATATGATGGGAGGGATAAAAATAAGGTTTTGGAGGGGAAGTTGATGGAACGCTGCTTTATCATTATAATGTGTGTTCTTTCCTTTTCCCTTTTGTCAAAATTTTTAAAGCATGGTGGTTTTATTTTTTGATCCACATGCTTATTTTTTTGCACAAAACCGAAAATTTGAAAAGGAGAATTCAAAATGAGCGAAAACAACAATGGCATTTTTGATGCCCGCCAGCTTGGACTTCCCAAGATGCTTATCCTTGGCATCCAGCACACCTTTGCAATGTTCGGCGCAACTGTTCTTGTACCGCTGCTTACCGGTCTTGACGTTGCCACCACCCTTCTTATGGCAGGTCTGGGCACTTTGGTATTCCACCTCTGCACCAAGGGTCAGGTTCCGGTATTCCTCGGCTCTTCCTTTGCATTTCTCGGCGGTTATGCTGCGGTTGCTCCCATGATCGACGGGGCACCCAACGTTGAGAAACTGCCCTATGCGGCAGGCGGCGTTTTCTGCGCAGGTCTTGTATATGTAGCTTTCAGTGCATTTATCAAGGTATTCGGCGCTAAGAAGGTAATGCGCTTCTTCCCGCCTGTTGTTACCGGCCCCATCATCATCGCAATCGGTCTTATCCTTGCTCCCTCTGCCATCAACAACTGCGCAACCAACTGGACCGTTGCTATTATTGCTCTTGCAACCATCATCATCTGCAACATCTGGGGCAAGGGCATGATCAAGATCGTTCCCATCATCATCGGCATCATCGTTGCTTATATCGCAGCACTTGCTCTCGGCGAAGTAAGCTTTGAGGCTGTTGCTGCTGAAAGCCGCATCTTTGCTTTCGCAAACATCACCATGATGAAGTTTGATGTTTCTGCCATCATCACCATCATGCCCATCGCGCTCGCAACCGTTATGGAGCATATCGGCGACGTTTCCGCTATCTCTGCTACTACCGGCAGAAACTATATCGCTAACCCCGGTTTGCACCGCACCCTGCTCGGTGACGGTATCGCTACCTCCTTCTCGGCAGCTTTCGGCGGCCCCGCTAACACCACTTACGGCGAGAACACCGGCGTTCTTGCGCTGACCGGCGTTTACGATCCCAGAGTTATCAGAATCGCAGCCTGCACCTCTATCCTACTCTCCTGCCTGCCCAAGTTTTCCGCTCTGGTAAACACCATCCCCGCTTCCATCATCGGCGGCGTATCGCTCATCCTTTACGGTAGGATCTCCGCTATCGGCGTAAGAAACGTTGTTGAAAATCAGGTTGACTTCACCGTTTCCAGAAACCTTATCATCGCTGCTGTTATCCTGGTATCTGCACTCGGATTCAACTCCATCGGCGGTATCACTTTCCACGTTGCAGGCGCTCCCATCACCCTTTCCGGTCTTGCTCTTGCAGCTATCGCAGGCATCGTGCTCAACGCCATCCTGCCCGGCAACGATTACGAGTTCAACGCTCCCGACACCGGCAGCCAGTCCATCAACTTCAAGGTTTGATAACAACTTAAAACTAAAGCTGCGCGG
>JAFQAX010000134.1 GCA_017399785.1 Oscillospiraceae bacterium
TACGGCCCCCGCACCCATGGCATCACAAACTAGGTGCAGTTGGACGAGATCGTAGAGCGGGCCCTTCGTGATGCCGCTATCTGGGACGAGGTAAAGGACAGGCTGAAAAAGAATGCCCTCGGTATGTCGGGCGGTCAGCAGCAGCGTCTGTGCATTGCAAGAGCGCTGGCTGTGCAGCCCAAAGTCCTTTTAATGGATGAGCCGACCTCTGCCCTTGACCCCATTTCCACCTCCCGCATTGAGGAGCTGGTCATGGAGCTGAAAGAAAAGTACACCATCGTCATGGTAACACACAATATGCAGCAGGCTGTCCGTGTATCTGATCACACCGCATTCTTCCTGCTGGGAGAGCTGGTAGAGTTCGGCAAGACCGATGACATATTCTCTCAGCCAAAGGATCAGCTTACCGAAGATTACATCACCGGCAGATTTGGTTAAGGAGGAGAACATGAGAAACAGATTTGATGAACAGCTTTTTGAGCTGAACCGTGAGATTATCGAAATGGGTGCCATGTGTGAAGAAGCGATTGCATCCGCTGCCAAAGCACTGAGCACAGGAGATACCGAGCTTGCTGCCAGGGTGCGTGAAAACGGATCTGCCATCGACCAGATGGAGCGGGATATCGAAAGCCGCTGCATGAAGCTGCTGCTACATCAGCAGCCTGTCGCACGTGATCTTCGCCTTATCTCCGCCGCGCTGAAAATGATCACCGATATGGAGCGCATCGGCGATCAAGCAGAAGATATCGCAGAAATCATTGAGTTTTTAAAAGACCGAAAAACGGTAAATGTAAGTGTTATCGAGGATATGGCGCGTGAAGCTGTTCAAATGGTCACCGACAGTATTGACGCCTTTGTGAAAAAGGACGTTGCTTTGGCGAATAAAGTTTTGGCACATGATGATGTGGTCGACACTTACTTTAAAAAAATGAAATGTGATATAATAAAATTGATTTCCGAAATTCCCGATGACGGTGAATTTGCGCTGGATCTTTTGATGATTTCGAAGTATTTTGAGCGCATCGGTGATCATGCGACCAACATTGCCGAGTGGGTGATCTACTCCGTGACAGGTATACACAAGGAGGCTTAAAGATGATATGGTGCGTAGAGGATGACTCGGGCATCCGCGATATAGAAATTTATGCACTCAATTCCGCGGGCTTTGATGCCAGAGGGTTCGAAGACGGCCTATCCTTTTGGGAAGCACTGAAAAAAGAAAAACCGGAACTGGTTATTCTCGATGTGATGCTGCCCCAAATGGACGGAATTGAACTTCTGTCCAAGATGAGGGATTCTATGGAGTACAGCACCATTCCTGTGATCATGGCGACTGCCAAAGGGCAGGAATACGACCGCATCCGTGGTCTGGATCTGGGCGCTGATGATTATATCGTAAAGCCTTTCAGCATGATGGAAATGGTGTCCAGAGTCAAAGCTGTTTTGCGCCGCAGTCAGCCGCAGCAGATTTCCAAGCTGCTGAAAGCGGGCGGCTTGGTGGTAAATCTGGATGAACATACTGTCTCTGTAGATGGAGAACGAGTTCAGCTGACCTATAAAGAGTTTGAATTACTGCGTTTATTTTTATCTCACCCCGGTATGGCATATACCAGAGAGCAGCTGTTCACGCAGGTGTGGAACATGGATTATATGGGCGATAGCCGTACTCTCGATATGCATATCAGAACGCTGCGCCAGAAATTGGATGGCTATGGTAAGATGATTGAAACGGTGCGCAATGTGGGATATCGTTGGGAGGCAGGATATGACAAGTAAGATTTTCAAGTCTATTCTCTCAGCGGTCATAGCCGTTCTTGCGGCAAGCCTTGTCATCATTACCGGTGTGATGTATCGATATTTTGGAACTGTACAGGAAAATCAGCTTAAAGATGAGCTTAGTCTGGCCGCAATTGCAACCGAACAGCTTGGAGAAAGCTATCTTGAAAATTTGAAGTCCAACCGATACCGCTTGACCTGGGTGGCCGCTGACGGCAGCGTTATTTTTGACAGTCATGCAGATGCCACCGCTATGGAAAATCATGCCGAGCGCGAGGAAATCAAAGAAGCTCTTGCTTATGGCACAGGCAGCAGTACACGTCAATCTTCCACACTGACGGAGCAGACCATCTATGAAGCGACTCGTCTTGATGACGGCAGCGTTCTGCGCATATCGGTAAGCAGAGCAACAGCATTGCTTTTGGTGCTGGGGATGATGCAGCCTATCGCCATCGTGATCGTGATCGCAATTCTGCTTTCCGCATGGTTGGCTCAACGTATGGCAAAACATGTGGTGGATCCGCTGAACAAGCTGAACTTGGATAAGCCGATGGAAAACGATGCTTATGAGGAACTATCTCCCTTGCTCCGCCGAATTCACGCACAACAGATGGAAATCAAAAATCAGATGCGTATTTTGAAACATAAGCAGGATGAATTTGAACAAATCACAGGCAATATGAAAGAGGCATTGGTTCTGCTGGATAGCGCAGGCAAGATCTTCAGCATCAACCCTGCCGCAAAAGCATTGTTTAACATCGGGGATGCTTATATCGGAGAGGACTTTTTGACTGTTGAGCGTAAGCAGAATATGCGTCTGGCTCTTGAACAAGCCAAAGCACAGGGACATTCCGATTTCCGCGATAAAAAGAACGGCAAAGAATATCAGTTTGATTTGAACCGTATCGACTCTGATGGGAAAAATCAAGGCGTGGTTATCCTTGCTTTTGATATAACCGATCGGGTAAACGCAGAAAAGCACCGTCGGGAATTTACTGCCAATGTGTCCCACGAACTAAAAACACCGCTGCAGTCTATTATCGGTTCTGCCGAATTAATGGAAAATGGCATTGTTAAAGAGGAGGATGTTCCCGGTTTTGTTGGGCGCATCCGCAAAGAAGCCTCCAGACTGGTTATGTTGATCGACGATATAATACGTCTTTCACAGTTGGATGAAGGAGCGGATATGCCACATGAGGATGTTTCTATGCTTGCGTTGGCACAAGAGGTGCGTGAAACTTTGGCTGATGCCGCAAAGATGAAAAATATTTCTTTAAACGTGAGCGGCGATGACGGCGTGATAAACGGAGTTCGCAGATTGCTCTATGAGATCATTTATAACCTGTGCGATAATGCCATCAAGTACAATAATCCCGACGGCAGCGTAGAGGTTTCGATTATGGAGGATGAAGGTACTGTTCGTTTGAGTGTACAAGATAACGGAGTTGGTATTGCGCCCGAACATCAGGAAAAGATTTTTGAGCGCTTCTACCGTGTGGACAAGAGTCATTCCAAACAATCCGGTGGCACCGGACTTGGACTCTCTATCGTTAAGCATGCAGTACAGTATCATCACGGGAAAATTGATATTAGCAGCGAGTTTGGCAAAGGAACATTGTTTTTGATTGAGATACCAAAAGATAAATGAAAATTCTTATTTTTATATGAAGCAAGATTTTCATATCGATTATATTCCATAGCCTTTTTCGTTTAATAATCAGCTTCAAGTACTTGTGTCATCGCTTATTCTGTTTTCATCTTAAGTGTGTGGAAATCAACTTTCATTGAGGTGATATCATCTCAGTTTACATTATGTATATTGTAAACTCAGTAGTATGGCAAACAGCCGCAAGGACAATCCTTGCGGCTGTTAAATTATTTCCGTATCGGTATGCTACTTTCCCTAGGTTCACAACGTATCCTTATTCGTTCACGCATTTTTACAGCGGGCGGTGTATTTTTGTCTCCGACGGGCAAGAAACTTTTCGAGAAAAGTTTCTTGCATTTTCAAAAGCTTTTACTTTCTGACGGCAATTGCCAAAGAGTAAAGTTTTTGGTCAAGCTTTTTTCAAAAAGCTTGTGGGTCAGGGCAAAGCCCTGGAGAAATCAGCCGATGGCGGTGCCGCAGGGAACAGAATCGTCAACGAAGATTACCTTGCAGCCGCAGTCGTCGTGGGAAGCTGCAAGCAGCATGCCCATGCTCTTTTCGCCGCCGAACTTGGCAGGCTTAAGGTTTGCGACAACGATGATCTTTTTACCGATAAGCTGTTCGGGCTCGTATTCCTCGCGGATGCTGGAAACGATCTGTCTGCCGCCCATGCCGTCATCAAGGGTAAGCTTGAGCAGGCGATTTGCCTTCTTAACGGGAACGCAGTCAATAACCTTGCAAACTCTGAAGTCCATCTTTGCGAAGTCGTCGATGACAACCTCGGGCTTGAGGGGAGCAACTGCGGGAGCGGCAGCTTCTTCAACGGTCTCCTCAGGCTGTGCGGCAGCAAGCTCTGCCTCGGTTGCGGGGGCGTTGAAATCGAGCAGGTGCAGATAGCGGTCCTTTTCGATAGCATGCAGGAAGAGGTAAAGTCTGGGACCCTTTTCCTTGTCGAGCAGCAGACGGTAAACGTTCTTGAAGAAGGTGGTCTGCTCTGCCTTTATCTGCTTGTCGTCCTTTTCGGGATAAAGCTGACGGGGAACAGCGTAAAGGAAGGTGTTCAGCTCGTCAAGGGTATCATCGCTCTCAGCAAGGTGAGCGTGAAGGATCTCGATAGCCTTCTTCTCAACGTCGGTGAGAGTCTCGTAAACAGCAAAGTTTCTGGTCTCACGCAGATGGTAAGCATCTTCGGGGGAGCACTGCTCCAGCCAGAACTTGGCGAGCTCCATACGCTCGTCAAAATCGGCGCGCTTATAGGGGGTGCCGATCTTCTCGAATACCTTTTCGAGAGCGTCGGGGTTAAAGTCAACGGTGCTGCCCAGCTGTACAAGCTGCCCCATCGGAACGGTTTTAACTTCGTGACCCTCAACGGTGGTGTTGTACATAATGGCAGAGAGATGCTCGTCAGCCTTGCCGCTGCGGTAAGCGTCCAGCGCCTTGTCAAACTCAAAGTACTGGCGGAGGATTCCGTCATCGAAGCAGAAGTCGAATGCCTTGAGCGGGTCGGTCTTGGAGTAGAGCCAGAGTATAACTTCGGGCTGATAGAGCTTGAGCAGAGTTTCGGGGGTGAGGTTGAGGCCGGAGGAACCGGACATCTTGCCGGTCTGACCCTTTATGCCGATAAACTCATAGCCGGTGAAGTAAGGCTCGGGATAGTTGTAGATCTTGTTGGAGATGATGCGGCTGGTCTGATAGCTGCCCATGGGAGCTGCGTGATCCTTGCCGCCGGGCTCGAAGTCGACGCCCTCGATCTTCCAGCGCATCGGCCAGTCAATCTTCCAGGAAAGCTTTGCGGCGGTGCCGTTGATGAAGTCGTATTCACCCTCGTGTCCGCACTTGCAGGTGTAATGACCCTTGGTGCAGTCGTCAGAGAAGCTGTCGAAGGTGGTGGTGTCCTTGCCGCAAACGGGGCAGTAAACGATTACGGGGGAGTAAGCCTCACGCTCGCCTTCCTGCGCATCCTGAGTACGGAAGCTGTCGAGAATATCAAAAATCTCGGCGCGGTGCTTTATTGCGTGAACGATAGCTTCGTTGTATCTGCCGGAGCGGTACTGCTGCGCCTGATATCTGAAGTCTACCTCGATGCCGAACTTGGCAAGAGAACGCTCGAATTCCTTCTCGAAGTGAGCGGCATAGCTTTCACAGCAGCCAAAGGGATCGGGAACGTCAACGTAAGGCTTGCCGATATACTTTTCCCAATCGGCAGAAACGTTTTTGGGAACCTTGCGGAAGCGGTCAAACTCATCCCAGGAGAAGAGCAGACGTGCCTTTTTGCCGGCCTTGCGCAGAGCGCGGCAAACGAAATAGCTGGTTGCTATATCGCGGAAGTTGCCTATATGAACAGAACCGGAGGGGCTGATGCCTGCTGCACAGACATACTCCTCCTTGTCAGGCTTGGCGGCGATTATTTCTTTTGCTATCGCTTCGGACCAATGCATACTTTTAACCATTCCTTTCAGGATATCATGAGCGGATTTAAGCTTATCCGCAATTCTACACATTATCTGATAAATTCTACTATATAGCGCCGAAAAAGTCAATTGCAAAGCGGAAAAGTACCTTTTTCCTTTTGGACTGACGACTTCCAACTCCGGTAACTTTACCAAACGTTGATGAGGACAGAAAAACATGGTAAAATGAACTAAATAACAAATAAGAATTTGACGAAGGAGATGTGCAATGAGCAACAAAGACATTATAAAATATTTTTACGAAGTGGTTGTCTCCGAAAACCTGCTTGATGAGCTTCATAAATACATCTCAGAGGACTGTGTGCAAAGAGTTGGAGAAA
>JAFQAX010000135.1 GCA_017399785.1 Oscillospiraceae bacterium
CGCAGGAAGTGCAGGACGTCAGTTCTTTATTATGGGACACGGCGAATATGACCGTGAAACACTTGCAAACGAATACTTCCGCGATCTGAGCAAGGGAATGCCGATAAAGATCCCGCAGCATTACTTCCCCCAGGACCGCCCCGATCTCACCCCCGTTATGAAATGGCGTGCACATTCCAGCCTGCTTTTCTCCAACTGGCTCAACTACTTTGTATATCAGGAGACTCCTTACGATCTTGCCCACCTTGTTCCTCATGAAAAGGCAGGTAAAGCATAATGAAAGCCGCTATATTTGATATGGACGGCACTTTACTCAACTCGATGCAGGTGTGGATCAACTTTTCTCCCACCTTCTGCAAGAAGTATGGCATTGAGTGGAGCGATGACATACAAAACGCCATTATGACAATGAGCTTTGTTGAGGCAGCCGAATATTTCTGCGACAACTATCCTCATATAGGTTACAAAAAAGATGAGCTGCTGGACGTTTGGTTTAAGATGCTGGATGACTCTTATAAAACGATAGCGTCGGTAAAACCCAATCTGGTGGAATATCTTGAAAAGCTTCGCAGTGAAGGTATCCCCTGTGCCGTTGCAACCATGACTGAGCATGTTCTCTGCGATGAAGCGCTTAAGTTTCACGGCATAATAGAATACTTCGACCACATAATCACCTATGAGGACGTCGGCGGGAAGGGAAAAAAGTTCCCCGATATTTTTTACAAATCCGCTGAGCTTCTCGGTCAGTCTCCCAAGGACTGCATGGTTTTTGAGGACAGCCTCCACGCCGTTGAAACGGCATATGCAGCGGGATTCCCCATTTGCGGAATTGATGACAACGGCCGCAACGATATAAATAAAATAGCACCGATGTGCAAAATGACCATCTCGGATTATTCCGAATTGCTGTAAAGCTAAAGCCTCCCTAAAGCGGGAGGCTTTTTGTTTTACTTTTCAAATTTTCCGCGAAAATATAAAAGCGCAGCGGCAGCCAGCCAAATAGGTTGTGCTTTTTCGTTGTCAGCAAGCGGCAAAAACGCCAATATTATTGCTATGGCAAACAAAACAGCTGTTGATACGGCAGCAACTGATTTATATCGGCTGCCGCAATATAATTCCAGCAGACTTCCGCCGTCGGTTCCCCTTACGGGAATGATATTTGCCGTCGACAGAATAAAGCTTGCCTTAAAAAATGTCGGGAAGATAGCTTTTAAAGCTATCCCCGTCAACATTCCTACAATTGGGCCTGCTATTAATATAACCGTTTCCGCCGTTTTGGAAACAGACCGCCGATATTTCGGATTTATGTATACGCCAGATGCAGAAAGCCGGATTTCCACACTGACTTTTGAAAGCAGCAGCATCGTTGCAAGGTGTCCCAGCTCATGTGCCATCACCGCCGCAAAAAACGATGCGGCTTCTCCTCCAAAATATATCATCAGCGCTGAAACAGCAAAAAATCCGAAATCGGCTTTTACTGATATATCAGATATTTTCAAAGTATTGAATGTTCAGCGGGTCGGTACACCCCTGATCGGTTATTACTTCAAAATGAAGATGCGGACCTGTTACCATTCCGGTACTACCCGAAAAAGCGATAAGCTCGCCCCGGTTTATCCTGCTTCCCGCTTTTACGTTTACGCTGCTGCAGTGGCAATATCTGGTTTTAAACTCCCCGTGATCTACCGTCACGAAATTTCCGTAGATGCTGTCGCTTCCGACAAAGCAAACTTCTCCTGCCTGGGCGGCATATATCGGAGTCCCTTCCGGAGCAGCAATATCTATTCCGGTATGCCAATCATCTTTTCCGGTAACAGGATTTTCCCTTGCGCCAAATGCAGATGTTATTTCGCCTTTAAGAGGTAATGTCATATGGGTAATTATCGGCGATGCCGCGCTGCTTTGCGGATCTGTATATAAAGATTTATCATCGCCATTATATACGTTGGGTAATATCTGATTAAGTATAATTTCTATCACTCTCGCCAGCTTTGAAGTCTTTTCCGACTGCACCGCTTTCTTTATAGAGGAAAAAACAGCGACTGCATCGGTCTCATCGGTGGCAAGTTTGTTATAGGCTGTTTTTATCTCGGTCATCCCCATTATCGAGCTCAAGAAAAAAGCCGCCGTTATCATAAAGACGCAAAGTCCGCTTTGCAAAAAGGTGACCAGCAAAAGTCCGCCCTGCCGCTTCTTTTCTCTTCTCGATGCACCGAAAGGCTCGCGGCGGGCATATCTTTTTCGGTAGGTCATGTCCCTCACCCCCATTAATACCTATGCCGCTCTCCTTTTATATATTCATGCTGCAAAAAACTCCCCGAACAAGTCGGGGAGTTTGATATTTTAGAAAACGTATTTTAAAACTGCGGTCTGTGCAGGGGTATCTGCATCAACTTCGATATATCCATTCTCATAATCGATAACGTTTTTAGAAAGCGATCTGAACTCATCAAGGGTGGAAATTACGTCGTATCCTTTGTCATCAAAGGTATAATGCATCGGAACCACGATTTTTGCCTCCAATTTGTCGGCCATTTCGCGGGCGGTCTTGCTGTCGATAGTATAAAATCCGCCGACAGGTATCATCAATACGTCAACGCCCTTGAGCGCAGCGATCTGCTCTTCATTCAGTTCACAGCCGATATCACCCATGTGTGCGACCTTAAGTCCCTCAGCTTCAACAAGCGCGATTTTGTTTTCGCCGCGTTTTGCGCCCTGTACATCATCGTGCCAGCTGTCGATAAAGGCGGTTTTTCCGCCGAATCCCTTTCCGGAAAGCTGCACAAGCTCTGCAGCGTTATGGTCAAAATGTCCGTGGCTGCAGATGACCTCATCGGCAGAAAAATCAGCAGGCAGCGGAGAATATCCGGGTACTCTTCCGTTCTGAGAAGGGTCAAATACTATCGAACCTTCGGCTGTTTCAAGTTTAAAACAGGAATGTCCGTACCAGGTAAGTTTCATTTTGCTCATCCTTTCTGTCGTTAATATTAATATTATTTTTCTACTATATGTACATTCATATGGGGATAGGTCATCTCGATATTTGCGGCATCAAACTCTTCCTTGATGTCACTGAGCAGTGCAAAATAGATATCCCAATACTTTCCGGTTTCGACCCAGACACGCAGAACATACTCTATCGCCGAATCGTTATAAGAGGACACTGCGGCAAAAGGTTTGTTGTCGGTGGGATTGCTTCC
>JAFQAX010000013.1 GCA_017399785.1 Oscillospiraceae bacterium
ACCCCGACCCCGACCCCGATCCCGATCCCGATCCCGATAACGGCGGTGACAGTGGTGGCGGCGATCCCGAGCCTTATTCTGATGACGGAGACGATAATGACGACGGCGGAGGCGGCGGACGCGTAGTATGGAGCAGAGGCGGCGATTCCGACGACAGCGAGCTGTTCAACATCCTTGATGAACCTGTTCCGTTGGCTAACGCACCCGGCACCGGTGTTTCCGGATTTGGACACATCGCAATGGCAATCGCTTCCGGCTTGGGACTTCTGGGCCTCAGAAGATCCGACAAAAAGGACGAAAAGGATAACTAATTCCGGTAATTTTAATTAAGAAGAACCTGTTATAGTTTAAAAACAGGGTCAAAACAAGGCCCACGGATTATCCGTGGGCCTTGTTTGAAAAAACTTTAATTGTTTTCCTCTTTCCCCGATGGGCGTTCAATAGGCTCCAACGGTTGAACGCTGAAGTGAATGTCGATCGGAGAATGCGGATATTGCTTATTAAAAGCACGCAGCAGACGTTCACAGACCATACAGCTGTTTTCATAGTTTGCCTGCGGCAACATAAGAATAAGCTGAGAAACGCTGCACTGGGTGACAACATCTCCTTGACGGAGATTGGCAAGCACATTGATTTAAGGTTTTCAACAGCGGTATCAAGGCTGCGTCTGGCAAGCTGTTTTTCGTTCTTACCGTGCACCGACAAAAGAGCAATGTGTATCGAATCTCCGCTTCTTGCAACGGCTCTTGCCTGGGCCTGATACAAAACCTTAAAGAAATCGTATTCACAGTAAAGCGCACCGTTTACTTCGGCTGTTTCTTTAAGGTTATCCCTGAATATTCCGACAGGCACCGAAGTCATATCAACACTTTTACAAGCTTCCTGATACAGTGCGCGGCTCTTATCCGAGGGCATTACGCCGAATGTTGAGAAAAGCAGTTCACTCATATCCTCATATATCGTTTGAGCAGCAGATCTATCACCCAAAGCGATTTTGCACTGCATGAGATCTTGATATAAAGCTTCACTGTAGGGCTCCATTTTTATCGCCATTTGGCAGATATCGGCTGCTTTATCATATTGCTGAAGTTCATACAGAATAGAAAGAACTTTTTCTACGGCCTCAAGATAGAGACGGTGATAATATTCCGTGATGTGGATCGCCCATATCTCGGAAGACAGCTTGGGAATAAAATCCCCGTCATACATACTGATAGCCTCAGTCAGAAGCGAAAGCCGCTCCGCGGCATTATCGCAGCGGTCGCTTCGATAGCAAAGGTTTTCAAACTCCTCTATGTCAAGTACAGTTTCGAATTCACTGCTCCAACCGTAGCTTCCGTTGCAGCGGATGATCATTTTATGTCCCGCATTATCATCAAGTTTATCAAGCAGCGTTCTTGCTCTGTAAAAAAGAGCTTTGAGATTTCCGTTTGGGTCAAGAGGTTCGTTGTTCGCTTTGCTGTTGAGCAGGGAGATATAATCATCGACGGAGATAACGATGGCACGGTTGCAGAGCATATATGCCAATAACAGCCATATCTTGCGCATTCTGTTGCTGCTGTCATCGATGCAGCGACCGTTATATTCGATAGAAAACTTTCCGAGCATTTTAACCTTGATGACCTTTTGCATGCGTTATCCCTCCCTGTACTATCTTTTTATATAATAACAGCTGTGCTTTATTAATTGCAACAAAAGCTTACTTAAATCAAAAAATATGATTGGAAGAGGTGACCGTTATAAACAAAAAATATAAGAATATAATTTCATTATTGCTGGCGGTCATCTGCGTTGGAAGTATATTTGCCGCGGTTTATAATTCGGTGCAGCTCAAAAAAAGCGAGCAGGCATATGCTCAGGCTGCTGCCGCCGCAAAAGAAACTCCGCTGCAAAACATCGGGCAGCCTGAGGTGTCAAAATCGTCACAACCTAAAGTGTGGAGAGAGGCCACGGTGACCGACGACCCTTATATGGATGTGATGAACGCAATCAATCTTCCGGCTCTTCGTGAGAAGAATGAGGATGTTATCGGCTGGATATCCATTCCGGATACCTCGCTTGATTATCCGCTTATGTACAGCGGAGATAACGAGTTTTATCTTAACCACACATGGGAGAAAAAACGCAATTTTGCAGGGGCGATTTTCCTTGAGCAGTTCTGCAAAACCGATCTGAGCGATTTCAATACCATAATCTACGGCCATCGCATGGATACAGATACCATGTTCACATCGCTCAAACATTACAGCTCACAGCAATACTGGAACGAGCATCCCTATCTCTATATATCCGACGGCGCTGCCCATCGATATGAGATATTCTCGGCATATAAGACTCACGTTATCAGCGATACCTATCGTTTGGGGATAGAGGACGATAATACCAAACAGCTTTTTATTGACCACTGTATAGACAGCTCGGTGATAGAAACCGACATAGTTCCGACTGTAAACGACAGGATAGTGACTCTTTCTACCTGCGACGAGACCTTTAAAGGGGATTACCGCTGGGTAATTCACGCAAGACTGAAATCAGCCGAATAATAAGTGAGCGACAACGCAAAGGAGGACTGCGGCAGATGAAAAAAACAGTTTTGGCAGGTATAATTATAACGGCACTGCTGCTCATCTTTACTGTGGGATGTTCGCAGCCTGATGAAAATATCTATACCGATCATATAGAAGTGGAAGGAATAACGATAGAAGAAGAGGCAGTGCCCCTTTCGGCTGCTCCTGCTGCTGTTCCCGATATACTTGAGCCCAAGACCGGAAGCAAGCAAAAAAGCGGCGGAGGAGCTACAATAGACTATTCCAACCTTAAAGACGGTTATGTTATGGTCAAATATGGCGCAAGCGGAAGTCAGCGACTCAAAGTGCAGGTCAAAGGCCCTTCGACAACCTATACATACAACCTTTCCAAAAACAAATGGGAGGTATTTCCTCTTTCCGACGGCAACGGAAGTTATAAAGTATCGGTTTTTGAAAACGTGAGCGGGACCCAGTACGCAATGCTTACTTCGCTTAGTCAAAATGTTAAGCTGGCAAACGAGTTCGCACCTTTTCTTCGCCCCAATCAGTATGTAAATTACAGCGCCGCAAGCAATGCGGTGTCAATCGCGGTAACGCTGACCAAGGATATTGCCGACCCTCTTAAAAAGGTAGAGGCGGTATATGATTATGTTGTTAAAGTACTTACTTATGACACCCAAAAGGCGGCATCGGTGCAAAGCGGATATCTTCCGGTGCTGGATGACGTTCTAAAAACCCAAAAAGGTATATGCTTTGATTACGCAGCCCTGATGACCGGAATGCTGCGCAGCCAGAATGTTCCCTGTAAGCTGGTGGTAGGATTTGCCGACAATGCATACCATGCATGGATCAGCGTCTGGACGGAGCAAAGCGGATGGATTGATGGCGTGATCTTCTTTGACGGCAGCAAGTGGCAGCGAATGGACCCGACCTTTGCTTCTGCCGCAAACAAAAGCGCCGATATTATGAAATATATCGGCGACGGCTCTCATTACACCACAAAATACCTTTATTGATATGTTGACGAAAGCGGAGATGCTATGAACAAAAATCATCTTACAAATGCACAGACAGCCCGTTTTTTCCGCGGGCTTTCGCTGCTTGTTCATGCGGGCATTACTGTTGGCGACGGGCTGTTTTATCTTGCCGAGCAAAACAGCGACGGACTTGGTGCTTTGATGGCCAAACTGGGAGAAGACATGGATAACGGGCTGCCTTTGTCTGCCACATTGGAGAAAACGAAGCTTTTTTCTGCTCATGCGGTAGGACTGGTCGCGGTAGGCGAGCACACCGGACATATCGAAGAAGCGCTTGGCTCGCTTAGCGAATATTACCAACAGCGCGAGCGCACCGACAGACAGATAAAAAATGCGGTGGTATACCCATCAGCGCTGCTGCTGCTTATTTTAGCAGTCATTGCTGTTTTGCTGATAAAGGTTTTGCCGGTGTTTGATTCGGTATATACCTCGCTTGGCAGCAGGCTTATCGGTCTGGCAGGGGCGCTGCTCGTTTTGGGTCAGGCTGCCGAGAAGGTTTGGCCGTTGCTTTGTGCCGTTATGGCGACTGCGGTTATACTGCTGCTCATGTTTTCGGAAAGCGAAAGCTTCCGTCAGCGCGTTATCGGCAAATTAAAATGCGGGTCGATCGGTAAAAGCGTATTTAAAAAATCGAACGATGCGCGTTTTGCGCAGGCTCTGGCAATGGGGCTCAGCAGCGGGATCTCGGATGAAGAAGCGGCTAAGCTTGCTGTCGCTTTGCTTAGGGATGATACACAGACTTTGGGAAAATACAGCGAATGCATCAAATTGCTTTCGCAAGGCTGTACGCTGCCGCAGGCATTGCTAAAAACCGAAACGCTGCCTTCTTCGGAATGTAAAATGCTGGAGCTTGGAATGCGTGCCGGAAGCGGCGACAAGGTTATGAGCGAGATCGCTCAAAGACTTTATGAACAGGCTGAGGCGGGGCTTCAGCACAGGATAGGGCAGATAGAACCTATAATGGTTTTGGCGGCCTCTATGCTTGTTGGAGTGATATTGCTGTCGGTCATGCTTCCGCTGATGAATATAATGTCGGCTATCGGGTGATGAACATGAGAATTATTAAAACTGCTATTATCCCTGTGATTGCTGCCGCTTTTATTTTATGCTTTACCAGCGCTGTTTCGGATGTTCGGCAAACCCAAAGGCATCAAGGAAAGGAGCAACTTGAGCAGGTGCTGAAAAGAACGGCAGTAGCCTGCTATGCGGCAGAGGGTATCTATCCGCCCGATTTGGAGTATATGCTGAAACATTACGGTATCCGCATCAATGAGGAGGAATATACCGTCATCTATCAGATGATTGCCTCCAACCTGATGCCGGATATCACGGTATTGGAAAAATGACTATGAAAAACGAGAGCAAAACAAAGATGACCGCTTTGATGGCACTGTTGATTTTTGGTGCCTTTGCTCTTTGTGCCCTTTTGGTGCTGCTTACCGGTGCAGACATATATAAAAAAATCACCGAGCGGGAAGAAAAAAGCTTTGATTCCCGCTCCGTGCCGCAGTATATATCCACCCGGTTCCGCCAGGGCGACAGCATGGGCGCGATAAGGGTAAACGATTTTGGAGGAACAGATGCGCTTGAGATAACCCAGCAGATAAACGAAAAAGATTATGTAACCAGAGTTTATTGTTTTGACGGTTATCTTTGCGAGCTTTTCACCAATGCGGACGGCGATTTTTCTCCCGAGGACGGCGAACAGCTGCTGCCGTTAAAAGCTTTGGAAATAGAAATGGAAGAAAGCTGTTTTATCGCCGATATTACATATCTGGACGGAAAAACAAGCCGGCTTATATTGCATCAGCGCAGTTTTGAGGAGGTGGACGGATGAAAAACAAGACACCTCTTGTAATAATGGAACAGACGGTGATGATCCTGGTTTTTGCTTTTGCGGCAGCAGTTTGTATGCAGATATTTGTCTGTTCCGATAAGCTGACACGCCATAACCAACAGCGCGATAATGCGATTATAATGGCACAAAACACAGCGGAAATGCTTAAATCTTCAGACAAAAAAATAGAACACCCGATATATTATGATGGAAACTGGCAGCCAATAGCAGAAACGCAAAACGCTGACTATCAGCTTGCCGTAATATACACCGAAAGTGATAATCCAAAGCTTTGGACGGCGGAGATAAAGGTTTATGGCAGCGATAACGAGTTGCTGTTTGAACTGCCTGTAGCGGGACAAAGGTGGGAGGTGTCGGCGGTTGGATAAAAAATCAGGCACATCGGTGACACTTTACGGGTCGACCTCGTTGTTGACAGTATTCGCGGTGCTTTGTATGGTGGTATTTGCAATGCTCAGCCTTTCAACTGCACAGGCATATGACAGGCTTGCTGATGCTTCGGCAGATGCGGTAGCAGAATACTACCGAGCTGACTTCGAAGCAGAAAAAATATTCGCTGAGCTGAGAAACGGGAAGGTTCCAAATAGCGTCACAAAAAACGGTGACAACTACCGATACAGCTGTGCGATTTCGGAGACGCAGTTGCTTGAGGTCGAACTTTTATTTAAAAATGAAAACTGGCAGGTGCTGCGCTGGCAGGCGGTATCGGTTGCCGATCACCAACCCGATGAATCAATAACGGTATGGAACGGTCAAACCGCAACATAAGGGGTGTTAGTATGAAAGAACTGGAATTCTATTTAAAACAGGCAGTAGAGCATCAGGCGTCTGATCTGTTTTTTGTGGCGGGCGGATTTGTCAGCGAAAAGCAAGACGGTATCATAAAAGCTGCTGACAGCGAAAAGATAATGCCGGAGGACACCGAAAAACTTGTGCGTCAGCTTTATAAAATGGCGGATCGCTCTATTGAAAGCTATCTGCAAAAGGGAGATGACGATTTTTCTCTTGCGGTGCCGGGGCTTGCCCGTTTTAGAGTGAACACCTA
>JAFQAX010000014.1 GCA_017399785.1 Oscillospiraceae bacterium
GGATAAATAGTACCCTGTGCAAGATAAGCAATACCCTCCAGCTTGCGGGCTTCATCAGCGAAAACGTTGATAAACTCTGCACCGATAATCTTTCTCTTCCTCTCAGGATCGCTTACACCTGCAAGAAGGTCAAGGAATCTGTCGGTTGCATCTACATAAACAAGGTTAGCGTCAAGCTCATTACCGAACATCTCGATAACAGCTTCACTCTCGCCTTTACGCATAAGACCGTGGTTTACATGAACACATACAAGCTGCTTACCGATTGCTTTGATAAGAAGTGCTGCAACTACAGATGAGTCAACACCACCAGAGAGAGCCAGAAGAACCTTCTTGTCTCCAACCTGTTTTCTTACAGCTTCAACCTGCTCTTCGATAAAAGCATCTGCGAGTGCTTTTGTTGTAATTCTTTCCATTGAATCGGGACGCTTGTTGCTATCCATAGCATTTTCCTCCTTAGCAGTTGTTATCTCTATTATTATTTTGAGCTTTAAAGGGGCAGACAAAAGTTGCCCGCTCACCATTTCTCCACCGTAAATTGTACATCTAAATCAGCCATAAGTAAATAAAAAATTTATCTGCTTTTTCATTTTTTTGCATTTGGATTTTGATAAGAATCAACCTTTTCCCACAAAAATATAATGGAATAAACCCGATTTTATTTAAAAAGGAGATGCTTTTTATCAAACCGATATTACAGATTTTCACTGTGTTTTCAACCGCTGTTTTGTTGAGCGTTTGCTGTTTTGCCGATGTCATTTTCAGATCGGATGGAATCACCGATCTTTCGGCAGTGAGTCTGCTGTTGGATAACGCCGAACAGATAACAGTGAAAAAGGCGCCCGCCACTGGGCAGGGCAGCCTTTTTTGCCAAGGGGCAGAACTGTCGGATAATGACACCTTTTATCAAAGAGAGATGGATTCGCTGGTTTTTGTGCCTTTTTGCGAACAATATTTCTGCAGCATCGAGCTGCAGCCGCAGGGAGAAAGCCGCCCTTTGTCGATAACCGTTACCGATCAGGACTGCAAGTTCAGCAGCTATAGTCTTGAGGCAGGAGAATACTGCTGGGCGTGGGCAAAAAGCGGATATTTCTCCCACATTCGGGATACTGCGCCTGCTATATCAGAACATTTATAAATGCAGTTAAAATAATGGAATTAGCGATGTTTACAAACAATCCGCCCACCACCGCCACTACGATATATGCCGTTTTGCACTGTCCAAACCTCATCGTCACCGCATCCATATTCGCCATGGCATTGGGAGTGGCGCCCATTCCGAATCCGCAAAGTCCCGCGGCGATGCAGCAGGCGGTATAATCTCTGCCCATGGTGTAATAGGCAACGAAATAAGCATAAAGCGCCATCAGCAGCGCCTGCGCCAGCAGTATCAGTATCATCGGCAGCGCCAAATCTAAAAGCTCCCACAGTTTTAAGCTTATAAGCGCCAGTGAGAGAAACATATTTAGGCAAGCCTCTCCCTCCGCTTCTATCTCATGCAGCGCAAGCTTTATACCAAAGCTGTCGCAGACATTTCGCACTATCACCGCCGTTATCAGCGAGCCGATAAATGATGGCATTGTTATACCCAATGAAGATATGCCCTCACCTATTATCGAGCCTATGCCCATCACCGTAAAAATCTCGGCGGCGGCTTCGGTGAGCTTTTTTGCCGAAAGAGGTGGTACTGTTTCGGTTACGTTTTGCTCTGATGCGGCTGCTCCCGTTTGCGGCAGCGTTACTTTATGCTTTAATATCAATCTTCTCGCAATGGGTCCTCCCATCACGCTTCCTGCAACCAGACCGAAGGTCGCTGCCGAAACAGACACCACTGTTGCGCCTGTTACCCCCATCTCCTCCAGCATCGGTCCGAAGGAAGCGGCGTTTCCGTGTCCGCCGGTCATCGCTATCGACCCGATGCAAAGTCCCATTGCGGGATGCATTCCAAGCGGGATGCTCAAAAGCACTCCCACCACATCCTGAAGCAGCACCAAAAGCGTTACTATACCCACAAATTTGGCAACAAGAAATCCACCTTCTCTTATCTGCTTCATATCAGCGCCAAATCCGACAGTGGTGAAAAACGCCGTCATAAATATGCTTTGCAGCGAGGTGTCAAGTGTTATATAAGCGGCATCGGTTATATTAAGGATAAACGCCAGCAGCGCAAACAGCAATCCGCCTGCAACCGGCGCAGGAATGCAGAATTTGCGCAGCAGCTCCACCCTTTTTTTGAGCCAGACTCCGAAATAAAAAACCGCCGAGGCAAGTGCCATGGTGAGATAAATTCCGAGATCGATTTGCACGGTGCATCATCCTTTCGATATAAAGCTATCTTTCCCTTAAAAAAAGCTTATATTCTTGCAGCTTTTCGCTATTTTGACTTGCACCGCTCGATGTTGTCAGATATAATGAAAGTTAAGTCAAAAGGAGGTCTATCCAAAATGCGAAAAGAACTTGAAAAGACCTATGATCCCAAACAGGTAGAGGATCGTATATATGATATGTGGGTAAAGGGCAATTACTTCCACGCGGAACCCAATCCCGAGAAGACTCCCTTCACCATCGTTATCCCGCCCCCCAACATCACCGGCCAGCTGCACATGGGCCACGCCCTTGACAACACTCTGCAGGATATCCTTATCCGTTACAAGAGAATGCAGGGCTTTGAGACCCTTTGGCTGCCCGGCACCGACCACGCTTCCATCGCCACCGAGGCTAAGATAGTTGCCGCTCTCAAGGAAGAGGGCCTTTCCAAGGAAGGCATCGGCCGTGAGGAATTCCTGCGCCGCGCCTGGGATTGGAGAACCAAATACGGCGGCAGAATCATCAGCCAGCTTAAGAAGCTCGGCTCTTCCTGCGACTGGGCAAGAGAGCGCTTCACCCTCGACGAGGGTTGTTCCAAGGCTGTTACCGAAGTTTTCTGCATGCTTTATGAGAAGAACCTCATCTACCGCGGCGAGCGCATGATCAACTGGTGCCCCAACTGCAAGACCTCTATCTCTGACGCAGAGGTAGAATACAAGGAAAAAGCAGGCGGCTTCTGGTATGTACGATATCCGCTGGTTGACGGCAGCGGCGATGTTATCATCGCTACCACCCGCCCCGAGACTATGCTGGGCGATACCGGCATCGCTGTTAACCCCAACGACGAAGAGAAAAAGCATCTTATCGGCAAAAAGGCTATTCTGCCCCTCGTTGGCAGAGAGATGCCCATCGTAGGCGACGATTACGTTGAGCTTGGCTTCGGTACCGGCGCCGTTAAGATGACTCCCGCTCACGACCCGAACGACCTGGCTGTTGGTCAGCGTCACGGTCTTGAGATCATCAACATCTTTAACGAGGACGGCACCGTCAACGAAAACGGCGGCAAATACTGCGGTATGGACCGCTTTGAGTGCCGCAAGGCAATTGTTGCCGACCTTGAAGCTGAAGGCTACCTTGTTAAGACCGAGGATTATGTTCACAACGTAGGCTGCTGCCAACGCTGCGGCACCATCGTTGAGCCCAGACTTTCCACCCAGTGGTTTGTCGATATGAAGCCCCTTGCCGAGCCGGCTGTTAAGGCAGTTCGCGAAGGCGAAACCAAGTTTGTACCCGAGCGCTTTGACCAGACCTACTTCCACTTCATGGAGAACATCCGTGACTGGTGCATCTCCCGTCAGCTGTGGTGGGGTCATGAAATACCCGCATGGTACTGCGACGACTGCGGCGAAGTTATCGTTTCCCGCACCACTCCCGATACCTGCCCCAAGTGCGGCAGCAAAAAGCTGACCCGCGATCCCGACACTCTTGACACCTGGTTCTCTTCGGCTCTCTGGCCCTTCTCTACTCTGGGCTGGCCCGAAAAGACCCCCGAGCTGGAATACTTCTTCCCCACCAACGTACTTGTTACCGGTTACGACATCATCTTCTTCTGGGTTGCAAGAATGATCTTCTCCTCGCTTGAGCAGATGGGCGAAGTTCCTTTCGACGATGTTCTCATCCACGGTCTTGTCCGTGACGCTCAGGGCAGAAAGATGTCCAAGTCGCTGGGCAACGGCATCGATCCCCTTGAGGAGATCGAAAAGTACGGCGCTGACGCTCTGCGTCTGACCCTTGCTACCGGCAACTCCCCCGGCAACGACATGAGATACTCCAAGGATAAGGTTGAATCCAGCCGCAACTTCTGCAACAAGATCTGGAACGCCGCAAGATTCATCCTGATGAACCTCGGCGAAGAGGAAGTTAAGAACGCTGTTCCCGCTACCCTCACCGCTCCCGATAAGTGGATACTCACCCA
>JAFQAX010000136.1 GCA_017399785.1 Oscillospiraceae bacterium
CTCCGCAGCACCCTCAGGGATTAAAGCTGACGTCTACCCTTGTTCCCCGCCTTGCTCAGCTTAGCCGTGACCGAGAACCTATAATCGGCAATAAGACCGGATATACCGAAGAAGCTCAGCTTTGTCTTGCAAGTATAGCCGAAAAAGACGGCAAGCGTATCGCTTTGATAACGGTCGGCGCCGAGGGTGACGGACGTTCTCATCCCACACAGCTGGAAGACGCTTATATGCTTTATGGAAAAGCACTTAAGTAGTTTACCCACCGTCGGCAAAGAAGCTTTTATTTTCAACATATAGCAAAAAGCCTCGGAAACTTGATGTTTCCGAGGCTTTAATCATATATCAGAGAACTTTTTTGCCGATGTCGTGGCGGAAGAAGCTGCCTTCAAATCCAATATTCTCAACTGCGGCATATGCTTTATCAAGAGCTTCCTTAAGATTTGTACCCACAGCGGTAACGCCAAGTACGCGTCCGCCGTTATTCTTATAAACGCCATCCTCCAGCTTGGTGCCGGCGTGATAAACGGTAACGCCTTCGGCGCCGCCCTTTTCGTCCAGACCGTGGATAGCGTATCCCTTCTTATAAGAAGTTGGATAGCCGCCGCTTGCTATTATTACGCAGGCCGCCGAACCGGGCTTAATTCCAACCTTAACTTCCGAAAGCTTGCCCGCAGAAACAGCCTGCATTATCTCAAGCAGATCGCCATCGAGCAGAGGAAGCACTACCTGAGTTTCGGGATCACCGAAACGGCAGTTATATTCAATAACTTTGGGACCGTCAGCGCAAAGCATAAGTCCGAAATAGAGGCAGCCACGGAACTCGCGGTCTTCCTTTTTCAACGCTTCGATGGTGGGCATGAATATCTCGTCCATGCAGCGCTGCTGCATCTCGGGGGTAAAGAGCGGATGAGGTGCGATGGTACCCATTCCACCGGTGTTAAGTCCCTCGTCGTTATCATAAGCACGCTTGTGATCCATCGAGGACACCATAGGAACTACAATATTGCCATCAGTAAAAGCGAGCACCGAAAGCTCGATTCCGGTGAGGAATTGCTCAATTACAACTCTGCGTCCGCTGTCTCCGAACTGTCCGTCCTCCATCATGGAACGAAGTCCGGCAATGGCATCCTCTTCATTCTCGGGAATGATAACACCTTTGCCAAGCGCAAGGCCGTCCGCTTTGATAACAGCGGGATAGCTATTCTGCTCTTTAAGGTATGCTACTGCCTTGTCAACATCCTCAAAAGCCTCGTAACGGGCGGTGGGGATGCCGTATTTCTTCATCAGCCACTTGGAGAAAACCTTGCTTCCCTCAATAGCAGCTGCTGCCTTCTTAGGGCCAAAGCTGGGGATCCCGACTTCTTCAAGAGCATCTACCATTCCGAGTACGAGGGGATCGTCAGGAGCAACAACTACAAAATCGATGGCATTTTTTACTGCAAAATCTTTTATACCTTCGATGTCGGTAGCACCGATTGCAACACACTCCGCATCGGCGGAGATACCGCCATTGCCGGGTGCTGCGTATATCTTTTCAGCCTTAGGCGATTCTTTAAGCTTTTTGATTATCGCATGCTCACGACCGCCGGAGCCTACTACCAGAATTTTCATCTTGATCCCTCCTATTAATGGTGGAACAGTCTGATGCCGGTAAATGCCATTACCATTCCGTACTTGTTGCAGGTTGCGATAACCTGATCATCACGGATAGAGCCGCCGGGCTCTGCGATATAGCAAACACCGCTTCTGCGTGCACGTTCGATGTTATCGCCAAAGGGGAAGAAAGCGTCACTGCCAAGAGCTACGCCATTAAGCTTATCCAACCACTCGCGCTTTTCTTCTCTGGTAAGAGGCTCGGGACGGGTAGCAAAGGTCTCTGCCCAAACGTCATCGCCGAGAACGTCGATCCAATCCTCAGAGATGTAAACATCGATAGCATTATCACGGTTGGGGCGTGCAATGTCCTCTCTGAACGGAAGCGCAAGGACCTTGGGATGCTGGCGCAGCCACCAGATATCAGCTTTATTGCCTGCAAGTCTGGTGCAGTGGATTCTGGACTGCTGACCTGCACCGATGCCGATAGCCTGTCCGCCCTTTGCGTAGCAAACAGAGTTGGACTGAGTGTACTTAAGGGTTATAAGAGCGATGATAAGGTCGATCTTTGCGAGATCGGGCAGTTCCTTATTATCGGTTACGATGTTCTGGAGCATCGATTCGCCGATGGAAAGTTCGTTTCTTCCCTGTTCAAAAGTAACACCAAAAACATCCTTATGCTCGATCATCTCAGGGATGTAGTTGGGATCGATCTTTACAACATTGTAGCCGCCCTTGCGCTTAGACTTGAGAATCTCAAGAGCCTCGTCGTCGTAATCGGGAGCGATAACACCGTCGGATACCTCAGGCTTTATGAGCATAGCGGTGGCAACGTCGCACTTATCGGAAAGAGCAATCCAGTCGCCGAAAGAGGACATTCTGTCAGCGCCTCTTGCTTTTGCATATGCACAAGCGAGAGGAGAAAGCTCGCCGTCGCCGGTAAAGTAGATCTGACGAAGGGTATCATCAAGGGGAAGACCTACCGCAGCACCAGCGGGGCTTACATGCTTAAAGGAAGCTGCTGCGGGCAGACCGGTAGCAGCCTTGAGCTCACGAACAAGCTGCCAGCTGTTGAATGCATCGAGAAAGTTAATAAATCCGGGGCGTCCGTTGAGAACTTCAACAGGAAGCTCACCGCTCTTCATAAAAATCTTAGCGGGCTTCTGATTGGGGTTGCAGCCATATTTCAATTCAAGTTCTTTAGCCATCTTTCCCTCTCCTTATCTGTGTTTGTTTATGATTCTGGTGTCAGCTTCGCCGCTTGCAAGATCGATGGTGCGAACAAAAAGTGAAACTTTGTTGTCTGCGTTAAGATTTTCCCAAGCTTCCTTGGTCATGTCATCGATATTGCCAGAGAGGATAACCGCCTCAGGCTCGCCCTCAAAGGAAGGAATGGGATTTCCATCGCACTTATAGGTGTGGATGAATCTTCCCTGTCCCGCCTTGGGCTGGATGTACTCGAAGAAGAAGCGCTCTACCGAGCTTTCGTCTCCAAAGCAGCTCTTAAGTATGGACATCTTGTATTCAAAATCGCCGTTTCTGCGCTCAACTATTCCGCTGACGCGGGGAGTAAAGTTGGGAGCATCCGGCTCAAAGGTGCGGGTGCGAAGTGCCTCTTCAAAGGTCTTTCCTTCCTTAATAAAATCGTAAACGGTATCGGTCGGGTCACCGTTGGTTACGATAGTGGTATCGCCGATAACTCTGACGGGTGCATAGATGATAAGAGAAGGATCTACCATCTTGGAAGGATCGTGTGCCTCGGTAATGATGCCGCCGTCCTTCTCAGTGAATACGCGGTTACGGCTGTTTTCGCTTCTTCCCATAATGAAGTAGAGGATAACTGCCTTTTTGCCGTCCTCGCTCTTACCAATTACTATGCCTCTGCCGGGATAGCTGTTTTCGCTTAAAATATCGGAAAGCTTTCTGAGCTGCATATCTTTAATTCCTTTCGCTGTCAATTTCTTCACACATCATCTTGGCTGCGCGAGGTAAAAGCAGCCATTCGGCCTGCTCCATGACTCTGCGCTGCAGCGTTTCGGGGGTATCCTCAGGCAGTATATCCACCGCCTTTTGAAGCAGTATTCTTCCTCCGTCAACTATCTCACTTACAAGATGAACGGTAGCTCCGGTCACCTTTACACCATACTCCAGCGCAGCCTCGTGAACTCGAAGTCCATAGAATCCCTCTCCACAGAAAGAAGGTATCAACGAAGGATGAACATTTATTATTCTGTCGGGATAGGCTGATATAACGCTTTGAGGAAGAATGGTCAAAAATCCCGCGAGGATTATAAGTTCAACTCCTTCAGAATTCAAAAGTCCGACCAGTGCTTCGGAATACAGTTCGGTAGATGCGTAATCTTTTTTACGGACTACCGCGGTTTTCATGCCGTGATTTTCTGCGCGGGTAAGTGCATAAGCCTCAGGATTGGAGGAAACGCAAATGTGAAGCTTACCGCAGCCAAGCTCGCCGCGCTTTTCGGAATCTATCAGCGCCTGAAGGTTGGTGCCGCCGCCAGACACTAAAACCGCAATCTTTACCACAGCTCTACTCCCTTTTCGCCTTCGACCAGTTCGCCGATTATGTATGCGTCACATCCGCAGGACTTAAGTGCGGCGATAATGCCGTCAGCTTTGGTCTTGTCGGCAGTCATCATCATACCAACGCCCATGTTAAAGGTGTTGAACATGTCACGCTCGGGGATGTTTCCGGTCTTCTGCAGCATATTGAATACAGGAAGTATCTTAACGTCGCTCTTGGCGATCTTTGCGCAGAGACCGTTGGGCAGTGCTCTCGGGATATTCTCATAGAATCCGCCGCCGGTGATGTGGGCGATGGAATGTACTCCGCCTGCTTCAATGGCAGCAAGCGCAGGCTTAACGTAAAGTTTGGTGGGAGTAAGAAGTGCTTCGCCAAGGGTCATACCAAGCTCATCGCTGTAAAGACCGAGATCCTTGTTTTCAACATCGAATACCTTTCTTACCAGCGAAAAACCGTTGGAATGAACACCGGAAGAAGGAAGGGCAATGATAACGTCGCCAGCCTTGCAGTTTTCGGGAGCAAGAACCTTTTTCTTATCAACGATGCCTACCGAGAATCCGGCAAGATCATATTCGTCTTCGGAATAGAATCCGGGCATCTCGGCGGTCTCACCGCCTACCAGTGCACATCCGGACTGAACACAGCCTTCGGCTACGCCGGAAACGATTTCGGCAACGCGCTCGGGAACGTTCTTTCCCAGAGCGATATAGTCAAGGAAAAGCAGAGGCTTTGCGCCGCAGCAAACTATGTCATTAACGCACATTGCAACGCAGTCGATACCTACGGTATCATGCTTATCCATAAGAAAAGCGATCTTCAGCTTGGTTCCTACACCGTCGGTGCCGGAAACCAGTACAGGCTCGGTGATGCCTGCAAGATCAAGGCCC
Organism: Oscillospiraceae bacterium; assembly: GCA_017399785.1. Taxonomy (GTDB): domain Bacteria; phylum Bacillota; class Clostridia; order Oscillospirales; family Ruminococcaceae; genus Yanshouia. The sequence continues at coordinate 5,023 of JAFQAX010000136.1, forward strand.
AGCATTCCGCCAAATCCGCCGATGCTGTCAAGCACCAGTGGAGTACGGGTTCTTGCGACATGCTTTTTCATAAGCTCAACAGCCTTATAGCCTGCTGTTACGTCTACGCCCGCGGCGCGGTAGCTCTCGGAAAAACTGTTTTGCATCTCAATTCTCCTCTTAAATCTTTTTATTATGTTGTATCCGCAAAAAAGCGGGCTTTTACCTTAAATCAGGAAGCTCAAAATTGTATCTATCCGGAAGTGCAGGCTCGGGAGTGGGAATGGGATACTCGCCGGTGAAGCATCCGGTGCAGAATTTGCACTTATCGGTCTTTGCTATCTGCTTAACACCCTCAAGACTGAGATATCCCAACGAATCAACGCCGATCTGCTTTGCAATCTCCGGGATGGTCAAGCGGCAGGCAATAAGCTTATCCTTGCTGTCAATGTCGGTTCCGAAATAGCAGGGATTAACAAAAGGCGGGCAGGAAATTCTCATATGAACTTCTTTTGCGCCGGCTGCGCGCAGCAGCTTGACTATATTTGCGCTGGTAGTGCCTCTTACAATAGAGTCATCCACCATGATAACGCGCTTGTCCTTGATGGTCTCGCCGAGAACGTTGAGCTTAATCCTTACCAGATCCTCACGTTCGCCCTGGGTAGGCTGAATGAAAGTTCTGCCAATATAACGGTTTTTGATAAGACCAACGCCATAAGGGATTCCGGATGCGTGAGCAAGTCCAAGTGCGGCATCAAGTCCCGAGTCAGGAACACCGATTACTACATCCGCCTCAACGGGGTGTTCTTTCCACAGCAGTTCGCCCGCCTTCATTCTTGCGGCGTGAACAGAGGCTCCGTCAACTACCGAGTCGGGTCTTGCAAAATAAACAAACTCAAATACACAAAGACCGTGTTCCTTGGTGTTGCAATGGGTGGTAATGGAATGCATGCCGTTTTCATCCAGGACAATGATCTCACCGGGCTCAACATCTCTTTCCCATTTTGCGCCAAGGGTATTGAGTGCACAGGTCTCACTTGCAAAGATAACGGTACCGTCATCCTTTTTGCCAATGCACAGCGGTCTGAATCCGTTAGGATCGCGGACAGCTATCATCTTTCTTGGAGACATGATAACCATTGAATAGGCGCCTTCAAGGCTATGCATAGCCTTTTCGATCGCCTGCTCTATCGAAGGCTCGGTAAGGCGGGCTGCGGTGATCATATAAGAAATAAGCTCCGCGTCAGAAGTGGTATGGAAGATTGCGCCGTTAAGCTCCAACTCACGCTTGAGCTTAGAAGCGTTAGAAATAGCACCGTTGTGAGCGATAGCCATCGGTCCTTTTACATGACGGACTACCAACGGCTGACAGTTTGCTCTGGCAGAACTTCCGCTGTATCTGGTATGACCCAGCGCCATAGTGCCTTCACCCAGCTCATTGAGGATCCTTTCGTTGAAAACATCCGGCACCAGACCAACATCGCTGTAACATCTGATTATACCGTTGTTGTTTACCGCAATACCGCAGCTTTCCTGACCACGGTGCTGCAAAGCATAAAGCGCATAATAAGCGCTGGATGCTACTCTTCTTTTTTCGGGGGTTCTTATACCAAACACGCCACACTCTTCATGAATTGAATCAAACATAAATATCACTACCTTTGCTATCAGGTTAATTTACAGTTTAAATGACAATAATTTAATTATATCACTTTTCGGCAAGAATAGCCGCAATATCAATGGATTTATCCTTTGCTACCACCTTATCATGCTGCTTTTTGCGCATATCAAAAAGCTTGGCTGCAAGATCTTCATCGGTGATTGCAAGCATCTGTGCGGCAAGAAGAGCCGCGTTCTGTGCACCATCGATGGCAACGGTTGCTACCGGCATACCCGCAGGCATCTGAACGGTAGAAAGCAGCGCATCAAGTCCGTCAAGAGTAGAGGATTTTACCGGTATTCCTATTACAGGCAGAGTAGTCTGAGCTGCAATTGCACCGGCAAGATGAGCGGCCATGCCAGCGGCACAGATAATTGCGCCAAAGCCATTGGCTCTTGCGTTTTTGGAAAACGCTGCGGCCTCCTCAGGGGTGCGGTGTGCAGACATTACATGCACTTCAAACGGTATTTCCAGTTCAGCCAGAGTTTTTATGGCAGGCTTTAAAACCGGCAGGTCACTGTCAGAACCCATTATAATAGCAATCTTTTTCATTACATATCCTTCCTTTCCGAATCAACAAAATAAGCTGCGGATGCCCGCAGCTTACACTTAGTCGCTATTCAAGTATGCTCTGAGAGAAGGTGCCGAGGAGAAACTTTGCGCAGCCAAGGCGCAACTTGATTATTTGCGCGCAGCTATCTTGGGACACAAGAACAAAACCCGAAGAAAATATAGCCATAGCAAATATCCTCCCATCCTAAATATATTTATATTTTAAAACAGAAAGTAGTAAAATTCAATACCTAAAACAGATAAAAATATTATTGGTGTGTATGTGAATTAGTCCGTTTTGCCATTCTCCCTTTTTGGGCAAAACTACAATCCTATAGACAAGCTGCCACAGATTTATGTAAACTGTAAAACGCCAAGCATCCAATTAGCACTTACACAATAAGAGTGCTAATTATTAATATTTTATTCACACATTTTGCTTCGTATTGCGCTATAATCGGAGTGTAAACAATAAATACTAACAGGTAAAGGAGAGATTGTTGTGAATCAAAACCAGTTTACTCAAAAATCCGCAGAAGCGATAAATAACGCGCAATCGCTCGCTTTGCAATACGGAAATATGCAAATCGAACAGGCGCACCTGCTTTATTCGCTGCTTTCGCAGCAGGGCGGCTTTCTGCCGCGAGTGCTCACCTCCTCGGGAGTTGACGCATCCGGCCTGCAGTCTGCTGCACTGGCGCTAATCGAAAAGCAGCCTCGCGTTTCAGGACCCGGAAGAGAAGCCGGAAAGGTATATATCTCGCAGGATGTTGACCGCGTACTGAATCAGGCCGAGCAAGAGGCAAAGAGGCTTGGTGATGAATACATCTCAG
>JAFQAX010000137.1 GCA_017399785.1 Oscillospiraceae bacterium
AATGGGGTCGCCTTCAAAGGAGAACTCACCTTTAAGCTTTCCGTTGGAAGAAAGCGCTATCGCTGATTTGTCTGTTATGGCGGAAGCAGATCCATCCTCAAAGAGGCGGACATCAAGCAGCATTTCATCGTCAAGTGCTATCGAGCTGCGCTCGTTGCCCGTCTGAAGTTCAAATATCGATATTGCAGAATCGAGAACGCCCTCAGTTAATCCGACACCGCCGACGGCGATATACTGCGCTTTATCGTCGAGATCGACGCAATGGATAATGCGGTCGGTGGAAAGCCAGACAAACTGTCTGCTGTAATTGGAGTCAAACGATTCAACCTGAGACTGGGCGCCTGTTACCTCGGTGGAAACCGCAAAAGCACCGTTTGCCGCTATGTCGGCACCATAGATGGCATCATTAAAGCGATGGGTATATATTATAGTATCACCGGTGCGTATCTCAACATCATATCCGCCTAGCTGATAGGTCAACATATATTTTCCGGCAGATATCGCTATTACATTCTGACCGGCTATGCGTTTTTCCAATACCTTGTTGCCCGCCGCATTATATTCGCTCATGGAACTTTCGGTCAGCAATACTGCACGGTTTCCCGATGAAACAAGCTGTCTGGGGCGGGAATCTATTGTTACGGGAAAGCCTTCGTTATTTATCATATACGCGACCGTATCGGAAATGAGAACCCCAAGTCCCTGGGCCGCTAATTCAACGCGAAAAGCATAAAGAACTACAACGGCCACCGCCATAAATAATATAGCAAACAGCCGCTTTATCTTTTTTATTCTTGTATACTTTTTCTTTTCTTTTTCAAAATCGGCGGTCTTGCCCATAAGGGGCGATCCCTCCTTGTTTTGCTTTAATAGAATACTTCTTCCAGCATAAGTCCCTGAGCCGGTGCTGTTGTTCCTGCATTTTTGCGGTCCTTGGAAGCAAGTATATCGCTGATACTGTCGGACGCTATCGAGCCTTTTGCAATGTCGATAAGCGTTCCGACCATTATTCTGACCATGTTATAAAGGAATCCGTCGCCGCAGACGTGAAATTCTATCATGTCACCACTGCGCAATACATTAAAGCTGTGTATCGTTCTGACGGTATCTTCCATCACGGTGCCGCTGTTCTGAAAGGCTTTAAAGTCATGCGTTCCGACAAACGACTTCGCCTGTCGGTTCAAGAATTCGGCATCGATATCTTTGGGATAAGGATAGTGGACGGTAAACCCCTCTAAAAAGGGGTCTCTTATCCGGGAATTTAAAACACGGTAGCAATAATGCTTTCCTTTTGAAGAGTATCTTGCATGAAAATCCCCTTCAACCTCGCGGCAATCCAGCACCGCCACCGTTTTGGGCAGATTTACATTTAACGCAGCAATAAGGTTTTTGCAGGGAATCGTACTCTCGGTTTTAAAAGAAACACAGTACATTCTGGCGCTTACTCCCGAATCGGTGCGGGAGCATCCCTTAACGTCGGGGCGGTCTTTAAGCACCGCCTGCAGTGCATCCTGAAAAGTCTGCATGACGGTAGGCGCGTTTTGCTGCACCTGCCATCCGTGAAAGGCGCGTCCGTCAAATCTTATGGTTACCAAAAGGTTTCGCACAGCCGCGCCTCCTTTTTCAAAATCAATACATCGAGGGTAAGATAAGGTTCATTGCGATGACCAGCGCAAGCACCATTACCAATACTGCAAGGGCAACAAAATCGTTTCCGGTATATTTAAGCTGCTTCATTCTGGTTCGTCCTTCGCCGCCGTGGTAACAGCGGCATTCCATAGCCAGTGCAAGCTCGTCGGCACGGCGGAAGGAAGAAACAAAAAGCGGAATGAGAATCGGTATAAGGGCGCGCGCACGGTCAATTATGGTACCCGATTCCATATCGGCACCTCTCGCCTTCTGCGCCGACATTATCTTATCGGTCTCTTCGATGAGGGTGGGGATAAAGCGCAGCGCTATCGTCATCATCATGGCAAGTTCGTGTACAGGCATGTTGAATTTCTTAAGCGGATCGAACAGTCTTTCCACCGCATCGGTCAGTGCGATAGGAGAGGTAGTATAGGTGAGCAGCGAAGAGCCTGCGATAAGGCAGACAATTCTGATCACCATAAGCACCGCAAGCTGCAGGCCTTCGTAGGTAGCTTTGATTATCCAAAACTCGAAGATAGGCTTGCCGTCAACAAAAATCATGTTGAGAACGGCAGTGAAGATGATTATCGGCATGATGGGCTTTAAGCTCTTTTTGACCATGGAAAGCGATATGCCGGAAATGAGATATCCCGCAAGTCCTATTGCTACGCAGACCAGCAATCCGCCGACGTTATTTGCAACAAACAGCGCGACGATATAGATGGTGGTCATAATAAGCTTCATGCGGGGGTCGAGGCGGTGAATAGCAGATTCGCCCGGGAAATACTGACCTATGGTGATATCCTTAAGCATTATTTCCACCTGCCTTTCCCAGCAATCTGAGCAGTTCTGTTTTAGCCTGCTCGACAGTGAAAATATTGTCGGCAACGTCAAATCCGCGGCGTTTAAGTTCAGTAAATATCTTGGTCACCTGCGGAACCGAAAGTCCCATTGCGGTAAGCTCCTCGGTGCGGGCAAACACTTCGTTTACCGTGCCGAAGGCAAACAGTTTGGAATCGTTGACTACCAACACCTTTTTGGCGTGGCGGGCAACGTCCTCCATGCTGTGGGAAACCAACAGTACGGTGCTGGAGGTCTTTTTGTGGTATTCGGAAATTTGAGAGAATATCTGCTCGCGTCCCTTGGGATCCAGTCCCGCAGTAGGCTCATCGAGAATGAGTACCTTAGGCTGCATCGCAAGTACGCCCGCGATCGCTACTCGGCGCTTCTGTCCGCCCGAAAGCTCGAAGGGGGATTTCTGCATGACCTCGGGGGCAAGTCCGACAAATTCGGCAGCGGTTCTTACTCGGTCGGAGATTTCGGCTGCCGAAAGACCCATATTGGTAGGTCCGAACGCAATGTCCTTTTCAACCGTTTCTTCAAACAGCTGATATTCGGGGTACTGGAATACCAGTCCCACCATAAAACGGAACTCGCGAATCTTTTTGGGATCAGCCCACATATCACGGCCGTGGATAAACACCTTGCCGGAAGTGGGCTTCATAAGTCCGTTGAGATGCTGAATAAAGGTGGATTTGCCCGAACCGGTGTGTCCGATAACGCCGACAAATTCGCCCTCTTCTATCTCGAGCGAAAAATCGTCGACAGCCACCTTCTCAAAGGGGGTCTGGGGAGAATAAACATGTCTTAGCTTTTCGGTTTTTACCGCTATCATGCCTGCACCTCCCCTTTCTTAGAAAGCAGCGAAGCCAGCGCCTCGACACATTCCTCATCGGTGATTATGTCATCGGGAAGATCAATTCCGCATTTTTTAAGCTCGTACACTATTTCGGTAGCCTGCGGCACATCCAATCCGACGCGCTTTAACAGTGCGACATTGGAGAAAACCTTTTTGGGAGTGTCATCTATAAGCAGTCTGCCGTCATCCATAACGATGATGCGGTCGCAGGCGGCAGCCTCATCCATATAGTGGGTGATGAGGATTACTGTCATGCCAAGCTCGCGGTTGAGGCGGGTTATCGTTTCGATTACCTCTGCTCTGCCTCTGGGATCGAGCATTGCGGTCGGCTCATCAAGGATGATGAGCTGCGGACGCATGGCGATTATGCCTGCTATCGCGATGCGCTGCTTCTGTCCGCCCGAAAGCTGGTGCGGAGCGTGCAGGCGGAACTTATACATTCCGACATCTTTTAAGGCGCTGTCCACCCTTTCTCTTATCTCCTCCGGCGGGATGCCGAGGTTTTCAAGTCCGAATGCAACGTCCTCTTCCACTATAGTGGCAACTATCTGGTTGTCGGGGTTCTGAAATACCATTCCGGCAGTGCGGCGCAGATCGAGAAGCTTGTCCTCATCGGCGGTGTTGATTCCGCCGACATAGCAAACTCCGCCGCTGGGCAGCAAAATTGCATTGAGGTGCTTGGCAAAGGTGGATTTACCCGATCCGTTGTGACCGAGCACTGCTACCATCTCTCCTTTAGAAACAGACACCGAAACGCCCTTTAAAGCTGCTTCTTTTTCGCCAGAATAGGCAAAAACAAGCTGCTGCGCATTGATAATGTTTTCCATTATATCCCTTCTTTACTTCTTGGTGCTCCCCGCCCATATGGCGGTGGAACCCTGAGGCAAAACAAGTCCGTTTGACGAAACCTTAAGACCTATCTCAGAGGAGGAGCATTCTCCGCCGAGTTTTCCGGCCGTTACGCTTAAAAGATACTGCATTACCGAAGCGGAAAGTCCGGTGGTGTAGGAATTTAGCAGCATAAATATGGCGTCATCCGCCAACAGCTGAGAAGCCAGATAACAAAGCTCGTAAACGCTGTCCTCCAGCTTCCAAACCTCGCCGCCCGGACCTCTTCCGTAAGAGGGCGGGTCCATTACAATTCCCTGATATTTATTGCCGCGTCTTATCTCGCGTTCGATAAACTTTTTGCAGTCGTCCACAATCCAGCGGATGGGCGCATCGGAAAGTCCCGAAAGAGCTGCGTTTTCGCGCGCCCACTGCACCATTCCTTTTGCAGCATCAACATGCACCACCGAAGCGCCCGCTGCCGCGCAGGCAAGGGTAGCACCGCCGGTGTAGGCGAAGAGGTTGAGCACCTTGACAGGTCTATTAGCTTCTTTAATGCGCTCTGCCATGTAATCCCAGTTGACTGCCTGCTCGGGGAAAAGTCCGGTGTGCTTAAAGTTGGTGGGGCGGATGTTGAATTTAAGGTTTTTATAGCTTATCGTCCATTGATCACGCTTTATCGAGCGTTTTTCCCACTCACCGCCGCCCGAAGAGGAACGGTGATAATGGGCATCGGCTTTGCGCCAGACATCGCCCTTGGGCGTTTTCCAGATGACCTGAGGGTCGGGGCGGATAAGGGTGGTATCGCCCCATCGCTCCAGCTTTTCGCCGCTTGAGGCATCGATAAGCTCAAAATCTTTCCAATCCTGTGAGAATCTCATTTGTCATTCCTCATTATAAGTCATATCAGGTGGGTCCTGATGGCGGTTGCTATCTCTGCTGCTGCCTGCTCTATCTCCTGCATCGATTCGCCTTCTACCATAACGCGGATATAAGGCTCAGTGCCGGAGGGGCGAACCACTATTCTTCCGCGGTCGGCAAGCGTTTTCTCCCAGTTGGAGATGACCTCGGTCACTGCGGGGTGGGAATCGTAAGCACGCTTCATAGATGGAGTTGCGTTTACGTTGAGCATAGTCTGCGGGAACTGCTTCATCTCACCCGCTACTTCGGCAAGCGGTTTATCGCTTGCGGCAGCTGCGTTGAGCAGCATTATTGCCGAAAGCTGACCGTCGCCGGTAGTGGCGTGGTCAAGGAATATCATGTGTCCCGACTGCTCTCCGCCGAGGACGTATCCCTTTTCTCTCATCGCTTCAAGAACATAGCGGTCACCGACCTTGGTGACTTCGGTCTTTTTGCCGCGCTGCTGCATCAGCTTAAAAAATCCGAGGTTGGTCATCGAGGTAACTACGATAGTGTCATCGTTTAATTCGCCGCGTGCCGAGAGGTATTCGCCGAGCACCGAAAGCAGCACATCGCCATCGAGCACTCTGCCGTTTTGGTCAACGGCAAGCAGGCGGTCGGCATCGCCGTCAAAGGCAAGACCGAGTGTATATCCGCCCGAGACCACCTTTTCGGCAAGCTTTTCAACATGAGTGGAACCGCAGTTTTCATTGATGTTTACGCCATCCGGTTCCTCGTGTATAAAAGTCGCCGAAACGCCCAGCTTTTTAAACAGCATTCTCGCCGTTGCCGAAGCACTGCCGTTGGCACAATCGACCAATATTCTGCCCTCAAATCCACCGTTGTAGATAGCGGCAAGGTAATTTACATATATTTCGCAGGCATCTTTAGCTTCGGAAACACGTCCAAGCTCGCTGCCTTTTTTAACATCGTAAGGACGGGAGTTATCGAGGATAATGCTTTCTATCTCCTCTTCCTGTGCATCGGTGAGCTTATATCCCTTGGAGCCAAACAGCTTGATGCCGTTAAATTCATAGGGATTGTGGCTTGCCGAAAGCATTACGCCCGCATCGGCGTGATAGTGCTGAACCAGATAGGCCACCGCCGGGGTGGGCACAACGCCAAGCAGAAGCACATCGGCACCTACCGAGCAAAGTCCTGCCGTTACGGCAGCCTGCAGCATATCTCCCGAAATGCGGGTATCCATGCCGATTACTACCAGCGGCTTCTTGTGGGTCTGCTCCGCAAGCACCATTGCTGCGGCACGACCGATATTAACGGCCAGTTCGGCGGTCAGCTCAACGCCGACAACGCCTCTGGCTCCGTCTGTTCCAAAAATTCTTCCCACTGCTAAAATCCTCCAAAAGCTGTTTTTAAAATGATATGCGGTAATGCTCGGCTTATAGCAGTGAAGTCTGCTCAGGAGCAGTATTGTTTGTGCCGGGCAATTTTAATCCGAGATGCTTTGCCGCAAGCGGCGTTGCGCAGCGTCCGCGCGGGGTGCGGGATAAAAATCCCAGCTGCATGAGGTAAGGCTCGTAAACGTCCTCGATTGTGACCGCCTCTTCGCCGGTGGCGGCCGCAAGTGTTTCAAGTCCGACAGGGCCGCCGTTGTAGGTTTGGATTATGACCTTAAGCATTCTGCGGTCAATGGCATCCAGTCCAAGTTCGTCAACCTCAAGGCGGGAAAGGGCAAGATCGGCTATATCGTTGGTGATTATACCGTCGCCCATTACCTGAGCAAAATCACGGACACGCTTTAAAAAGCGGTTGGCGATTCGAGGAGTACCTCTGGAACGGCGGGCAAGCTGCATCGCTCCATCCTTATCACAGGGTATACCGAGAATGTCGGCAGAACGGGTGATAATGTCGCAAAGTTCCTCGGGGGTATAAAGCTCCAGTCGCATCGACACGCCAAAGCGATCGCGCAGCGGCGCAGAAAGCTGACCCGCTCTGGTGGTAGCGCCGATGAGGGTAAAATGCGGCAGGTCAAGGCGTATCGAACGCGCGGCTGGGCCTTTACCGATCATGATATCCAGTTCAAAATCCTCCATGGCAGGATAAAGCACTTCCTCAACCGAACGATTAAGGCGGTGTATCTCGTCAATAAAGAGGATGTCGCCCTCGCCGAGGTTGGTCAGCAGCGCGACTAAGTCGCCCTGGCGCTCCAGCGCCGGACCGGAGGTGACCTTTATCTGCACATCCATCTCATTTGCGATAATCTGTGCAAGGGTGGTTTTGCCCAATCCGGGAGGTCCGTAAAAAAGGGCATGATCGAGCGGCTCACCGCGAAGCTTTGCCGCCTCGAGAAATATTTTAAGGTTTTCTTTTACTTTTGTTTGTCCGATATAGTCGTTTAACGTTTTAGGACGCAGCGAAAGCTCGGTTTCGTTGTCCGCCATAGAATATTCAGGGGCGACTATTCGGTTTTCAAAATCTATCTCATCGTTTCTAAGCAAGTTTTATCCCTCCCTGAAACAAATCAAAAGCGTGCAAGTTTTTTAAGCGCCATCTTGATAAGTTCTTCTACCGAGCGGCTTTCATCGCTGTTGGCAAGCACTGCGGCAGCTTCCGACTGACCGTAGCCGAGCGCTACAAGTGCTTCCATAGCCTCGCTGACGTTGCCCTTCTTAGCCATCGATGCCGATACGCTTTGAACAACGCTGTCATCCGAACTGCCGAATGCTCCGAGCTTGTCCTTAAGCTCCAGCACGATGCGCTGTGCTATCTTTGGTCCGATTCCGGCAGTTTTGGTGAGAGCCTTAGCATCGCCTGATGCGATAGCCAGCGCAAGGCGGTCAGCGGTGAAATCGGAGAGCAGCGAAAGCGCAGCCTTGGGTCCTACTCCGTTTACCGAGGTGAGCAGCTTAAAGGCAGCAAGCTCGCCCTCTTCGCCGAATCCAAAAAGATCGACCGCATCCTCACGGACGTTCATGTATGTATAAACGAAAACTTCGCTTCCCTGCGGAGGCATCATCGAAAGTGTGGTCAGCGATACCGCGCAGCGATAGCCAACTCCCGCGCACTCGACAACAATTGCGCCGGGTTCGGCAACTATCAGTTTTCCTCTGAGAGAATAGATCATCTTTTACCTCCTGCCGCTTTCTTTAAGCACAGCGCGGCGCGCGGCCGGCACCGAGGCGCTGTGACAATGGCATATCGAAATCGCAAGGGCATCGGCTACGTCATCCGGCTTTGGAGTTTCACGAAGGTTTAAAAGCCTGCGTGTCATCTCCATAACCTGATTTTTTTCGGCGTTGCCGTAACCGACTACCGCCTGCTTGACCTGCATGGGAGTGTACTCAAACGGCTCGATACCGTATTTTGCGGCGGCAAGGAGAATAACTCCTCTTGCTTGAGCGACGTAGATGCCGGTGGTCTGGTTGTGATAGAAAAACAGTTCTTCCACCGCCATCGCATCAGGTTTAGTTTTTTCGATAAGGTCACAAAGATCGTTATATATACTTTCCAAGCGCTTTTCAAAAGGCATTTTAGGCGGGGTTGTAATAGCACGCATATCGACCAGCGAGAGCTTTCCGCGCTCGTAATTGACCGTGCCGCAGCCCACTATGGCATAGCCGGGATCTATCCCCAAAACGACCATTGTTTCGCCCTCCGCCTTCCGTTAGGTATATTCGATTTATTATATCACAGTTTAGTTATTTCAACAAGCAAAACGCCGTGTTTATGTAAGATATAACAATAAATTTACAAATATAGAAAGTAAAGCGCCCCCTTATCAAAGGGAGCGCTTTGTTTTGATCTTTATTTATTATTCTGCAGCGTTGTATATAATTCTTTCAACCATTTCACCTGCACGCTCAAGGTCTTCTACATACAGATGCTCATTTACCGAGTGGTTTTTGAAATAGCCGGTAGCAACACCTACACAGGCGATTCCGTGCTCATTAAGGCGGTTTGCATCCATTCCGCCGCCGCCCTTTTCAACAAGCATTTCAATGCCCATTTCATCGTATACCTTTTTCAATCTGCCGATGCAGCTTGTTTCAGGCTCAACAACAAATCCGCGATACTTTCTGAATATATCGAGAGTGATCTTTGCTCCGGTTTCAGCCGCAACTTCATCACAGGTCTTCTGTACAAGCTCAAGGTAATTATCCAGCTTTTCGTTGCTGCGGCTGCGAGATTCTCCCTTTACAACAGCCTTTGCATTAACTACATTTGTGGGACCTACCGCTTCAAAAGTAGAATAGTTAGCGGTGCTTTCAAAATCGAGTCTGCCGTCGGGCAGGCGGCTGAGAACCTTTGCGGCAGCCATAACAGCGTTAATGCCCTGCTCGGGAGCATTGCCTGCATGGGCGTTCTTGCCCTCAACTTCGAAAGTAATGGTTGCGGCGGAGGGAGCGGCGTTGATAACTCTGCCGATGCGTCCGGGAGAATCGAGCGCATAGCCTTCCTTGGAGATAATTCGGTCATACTTTATGTATCTGCTGCCGGTAACGCCCTTCTCTTCACTTACACTGAATATTACTTCTACCCTGGGATAGGGTTTACCGGAAGCCTTTGCTCTTCTGATTCCGTCAAGGATCGCGGAAACGCCTGAAATATCATCTGCGGCAAGAATGGTTCCCTGTGCAGTTACGATGCCGTCGTTTACGACCGGCTTAATGCCGTGGCCATTTGCTACTCTGTCCATATGAGCAGAGAACAGTATAGAACCGGGGCAGGTTCCTTCCAGAACGCCGTAAAGGTTGCCGGCTGTTCCGCCGATGTCCTCTATCATCTCTTTGTCTTCCCAGACATCGCAGCCTATCTCTTTAAGCTTAGCGGTAAGTGCATCTGCCATATTGCGCTCGTTTAGCGAATCAGAGTCTATCTGTACCAGTTCGATAAATTCATTAAGAATATTGCTCATGTCTTTCTCCCTTTCATTTTATAAATTTACATGGGCATACCATTATGTTGCTGAACTTATTATACTGTTGTTCAAACATAATTTGAAATACATCATTGACTATACAAAACATACTTTTAAGAATATATAATCAATCGCTGCCTGAGTGCATTTTATAATCCAACTTCTTCAAATTTTCCGCCTTTTAATACCATCATACTTGTAAATCCGATGCGTTTAAGTACTTCAACAGCTTCATCAAACCAGAAACAAAGATTTTCCGGCCGGTGAGAATCGCTCGACAGTATCACCTTTCCGTTATGAGAAAGAATCTCTTTCAGCAAAAAATCGTGCGGATACTGGGTCGTGCGTATCCTTCTGGAGATGGCGCCTGTGTTTATCTCCACTATCGGAGTTATCTCAAGACAGGTGAGCATCGTTTCGATTGCCGCATTGCGGTAAGTTGGATCATCTTCATTTACAAACCCAAACTTTGCAGCCAGATCAAAATGTCCAAGGATATCGGGGCGGTTTATTGCTGTGCGTTCGGCATAGGTTTCGAAATAGGCTTTGGCATACTTCTGCGGGTCGGAATCGAAATATTTTTCTATCGCCTGCCACTGCTCGTCCTTTGCGTGATCTACCGAGTGATAGCCGTCACATGTTTTCACATAGTGGCAATCGCCAATAAGATAGTCGTATAATTCACGGTTCTCAAGCTTGGTATATCCGTCGTATTCCAAGCCCGCATAAACTTCTATCTGTCCCGCATATTTTGCTTTAACACGGTCAATTTCACGGTGATAATCATTAAATGATCCCGGCTTCATGCAGTAACGCAAATCAAAATCAGTAAAGCTGTGATCTGATATGCCGATGGAGATCATATTCTTTTCTATTGCCGCGCAGACCATCTCCTCTATGGTATTTGCGCCGTCTGAAAATTTTGTGTGGGTGTGCAGGTCACAATATCTCATTTCTTTCCCCTCTTAGCTTTAATATTTTCTCACAGCTGTCTTTTCGACTATATTTTACCATTATCCCGGCAAATGTTTCAATTGTAATCAGATTTTAAGTGCAATATAAATAAATATTCTCTTTTTTATTTTACAATGTTCTTGTATCGCACACTCTACTATCAACTTTTGTATGTTTATAACAACAATTTGTTAACAATTCCAAAAAAAGCATCAAATTTCGTATAAACTCTGGCTGGATTTTTTTGTGAATTTTTATTATAATAATCACATGCATGTATTTAGATGCATCAAAACCAGATGGAGGAATGTACTTATGAAAAAGTTTACTGCACTGCTTCTTGTAGCCATCATGGCTATATCTCTCGTATCCTGCGGAAGCAAGCCCGCAGCTCCTGCTGCTCCTGCTGCACCCGCTGCTCCCGCCGCTTCTGCTGAAGCTGCTCCTGCTGCCCCCGCAGAGCCCACCTTCTCCGGAAGCTATCTGATGGGTACCGGCGGCGCTACCGGCAACTACTACGCATTCGGCAACGCAATGTGCACCGTTCTTAACAACGTTCTCGGCTGCAACATCACCGTTAACTCTACCGGCGGTTCTACCGAAAACGCTCGTCTGCTCGGCTCCGGCGAGAACGAGTTCGCTCTTATCCAGTCTGACGTTTACAACTACGCTCAGAACGGTATCGAGCTTTTTGAAAACGGCGCAATCACCAACTTCCAGGCCGTTTCCGCTTGCTATCCTGAGATGGTTCAGATCGTTGTTCGTAAGGACAGCGGCATCAAGTCTGTTGCTGATATGGCAGGCAAGAACATCTGCGTTGGCGACGTTGGCTCCGGCTACGAAGTTGCTGCACGCCAGATCCTTGGCGCTTACGGCATGAGCTATGATGATATCGATGAGACCTTTGCTGACCAGTCCACCGCACGCAACGGCGTTCAGGACGGCACTTTTGACGCAATGTTCATGTGCTCCGGTTACCCCAACAGCAACGTTGTTGAAATGTCCCTTAATGGCAAGATCGACGTTATCTCCATCGATCAGGAGCATCTTGACATCCTGACCGAGAAGTATCCCTTCTA
>JAFQAX010000138.1 GCA_017399785.1 Oscillospiraceae bacterium
GTAATTGTGATTCCACCAAAACCTGAATTGGTGAAGGAAAGAGAAATCCAGCGGCAGCTCCGTGTCGCCGCCTATTGCCGTGTATCCACTGATGACGAAGAACAGCTTACCAGCTATGAAGCCCAGCAGAGCTACTATACCGACAAAATCATGACTAACCCTGCTTGGACGATGGCGGGTATCTTTGCTGATGAGGGTATAACCGGTACGTCGGCAACAAAGCGTCCTGAGTTCATCCGGATGATTCGCAAATGCAGGCAGAAGAAGATCGATCTGATACTGGTCAAATCCATCTCGCGTTTCGCCAGAAACACTGTGGACTGTCTGCACTACATACGAGCCTTGCGGGAACTGGGGATCGCGATAATCTTCGAGAAGGAAAACATCAACACTCTGGATGCAGATAGCGAAATGCTCATCACCATCATGGGTGCTTTCGCCCAAGCGGAGAGCGAATCCATGTCTGCCAATATACGCTGGGGCATTCGGCAGGCAATGAAAGAAGGAAGGGCCAATATCCAATATTACCGGTTATATGCCTATGAGCGAGGCGAAGATAACAAGCCCAAAATCATTCCTGACCAGGCAGAGGTCGTGCGCCGTATCTACGATAACTTCCTCGCCGGATATAGCCTTCGTATGCTCAAGGATGAACTGGAGCATGAAAAAATACCTTCGGTGACAGGCAGTGAGAACTGGTCCATCTCAGTAATACGCGGCATCCTTACCAATGAAAAATACTGCGGCGATGTCCTGATGCAAAAAAGTTTTATAAGCGACTGTATCAGCAGAAAGCATATCAAAAACACGGGGCAGCTTCCCATGTACCTGTTACAAAATCACCATGAAGGTATTGTCAGCAGAAATATCTTTAATGCGGTACAGGCAGAACTCGCCCGGAGAAGCGCAGAAAAAGCACCAAGCAACAAACAAGCTCCCACCGGTCGTGCAAGATACAGTTCAAAATATGCTCTCACAGGAGCAGTGGTATGCGGTGACTGCGGAACCCTCTACCAACGATGCGTGTGGAGTAAACAAGGAAAAAAACGGGCAGTATGGCGCTGTGCAAGTCGCATCGATTATGGTTCCAAATACTGTAAGGAATCACCTACCATCTATGAGAAACCGCTGCAGCGGGCGATCCTCTCTGTCATTAACTCAGTGATGAGCCAAAAGTCTGCAATGATCAGTCAGATCACTGACGCCATGCGAATGGAACTTCTGCCACTTCCCGGTGGAACAATGTGCGTCGCCGATATCGAGCAGCGCATGACCGAACAGGAGCACAGATTTCAGGAACTGTTCCAGAAATCCAGATGCGAAGAAGGAGGTTACATGAAATATGCCGAGGAATTCAGTCGCATCAATGACGAGATGTCAGAGTTGAAGAAACAAAAAAGCCTTCTACTGGAACAGGAACAAAACGATTCAGCTGCCAGTCAGAAAATTAGCGACGCGGTCAGCATTCTGAGTGCTGCTCCCTCAGATATCACAGAATGGGATGAGAGCATGATCCGCCAATTGGTTGACGAGGTACGAGTACTGTCAGAGGACAGGATCAGAGTCAGGTTGCGTGGCGGTATAGAGATTGAACGGCAACTGGATAGTGACCGTGACTGACAGAAAAATGGAGAAGCAAAAAACTGAGATAAAAGGAGAATAGTTATGGTATATGCAACAGGTGATACCCATGGGAACTTTCTGCGTCTCTCACGTGAATTCTTTCCAGAGCAGAAGAATATGACCCGCGATGATTATGTGATCATCTGTGGTGATTTTGGAGGTCTATGGGATGATTCCCAAAGAGAAAGGTACTGGCTCGACTGGCTGGCGGAAAAGCCATTCACCACCTTATTCGTGGACGGAAATCATGAGAATATCGACAGCCTGTATGCGCTTCCTGAGAAGGAATGGCATGGAGGTATGGTTCATCCTGTGCGAAACAACATTCTGCACCTCATGCGTGGGCAGCTTTATGAGATTGAGGGGCGAACCTTCTTCACTATGGGCGGAGCTGCTTCCCACGACATTCAAGATGGCATCCTTGACCCGAACGCACCTGGTTTCCGCGATGAATACCGGCACAAGGTACGCACCAATCAGTTATTCCGCATCCTCGGCTGGTCGTGGTGGCCACGGGAACTTCCAACAAATGAAGAATATCTGGCTGCTTTGACTACCTTGGAAAAAGCAAAGTGGAAAGCAGACTATGTGATCAGCCACTGCGCTCCAACCAGCGTCCAGCAGGTCATCAACAGTGGATATCAGAGAGACCCACTCACTGATTTCCTCGATATGGTCAGCAAACGCCTGGAATTTCACTATTGGCTGTTCGGCCATTATCACGACAATCGGAACATCGGACAGAATTATGTTCTCCTTTGGGAACAGATGGTGCAGCTGATTTGACCACCATACCATCTGAATGTAAAAAAGAATAACTATAGGTCAGATCGCTGTCCTATGGTTTAAGTGAAGAAAAATGTTCCATTTCAGAGAAAAGAGCGGCATCGGTGCCGCTTTTTCCTATGTAATGGAAAGAGTTGCGCTATCACGCGGAAAGGAAACGCTTATGAACATCAGGAAACTTGTGGACTACACCGAGATGTATGCCGGAATCGATGCACTTATGGTGTCAGAACTGTCACAAATGGAATTGTACTGCGGTATTGGAAGAGTTGTCAGTGAAAGACCGGAAAAAGGCGCTGCTGTGGCTGCTGCAGAATATTTGCAGGAGAAATACCCTGATGCTTCTGGATTTTCTCCACGTAACCTGCGCCGAATGCGAGAGTTATATCGCACCTATAAAAATGACCCCATCCTGCTGGATGAGGTCATGAAAATTGGCTGGACACAGAATGTGGTTATTTTAGAGTCTAACTTAGAATTGGAGGTACAGAGCTGGTACATCCGTGCTTGCCGTCAGTTTGGTTGGTCCAAACAGGAACTTTTGAAACAGATTAATGATAAGGCCCATGAAACGGTACAACTCAGTGACGATAGAGACAATATGGAAACCAAGGTAAATACGTCAACTTCCAAGCTGTGCGAAAGACTTGTGGGATATTTCTTTACATCAAAATTTCTTAAGTACATGGAATATCTGCGACATTGGCGACGACGATGTCTGTCTCCTCCTTTGGGCCAGTTGTCCACACCTGTTGGGATATGCTTATATACGCGAAGCATCTTGCTATGCAGCACATGATAATGGTGGAAAAGATTACTGACTCAGGATATAATAGAGTTGGATGAGTCGAAAAAGTAAGCCATTGATGCCAAACTGTAGGTGATCATGGTGCTTATCTTACCAAAACCGAATCGATATGAAGAATTAATTAATTTGAGCGCACGGAAGAATCTACCAATCGGATAAGCGTTGCCATAGAGAATATTATCGGAATCGGTGGATAGCTCTTTCCTGATACGGAAGTGTAATTACATCCATTCTGGGAAGTAAAGCAATCATTCTACATAAAGAAAATATAGGAGGTGTCTATGGATAATCACATGGAAGAAAAAATGAGCGTGGAGCAACTTATAAACTTGCTTACAACCTTCACCAAAGAGGCAACCGATACAGTTGAAAAGTTTCTGGCATCTGATTTAGTGCAGGATACAACTACGATGACCACCGAGCTTGGAAAAACTCTTTCTGATGCGGTTAAAGGATTAAAGATTCTGAAATCGGTTGCCAGCATACCATCTAAATTGTACCTACGGAAATTTGAAAGATTCTGCAGGGATTTGACTGCAATCCCGCTTGAGAAGCGTCAGAAATATTTGAAATCCCTTGGTCGCGAAAAGTTCAACAATGAAAGCATCTTTATCCTAAATGTAATTAACCGTATCGAAGAGGAGGATAAACTTCCTTTGCTGATAAAGCTTTTAGATGCTCGTATGGAAGGAATAATCAGTTCTGATGAGTATCGTCGTTTAACTATTTTGGTCGATCGCACACTTTATGAGGATTTGTTGTATCTTGAATATAATGTAACCGCTAATCCTGTTGCGCTACATACAGATTCAGATTATGGATTAGTTGCGAGTGGACTATTAGTTACAGTGGGTAACGAATGGATTGGCGATTTTACGAATGAGGATGACCCTAATGACACAGGGATTCGCTTCAATTACACATCATCGGCAAAGAAACTTGCAAGAATTCTCTTTGGAGTACATTGCAACAGCACTCCAACAAATACAGGTATAGCGAAAATGCAGGCTATATCTGAAGAAAGAATTAAGCGGATACTTGAGAGTTGTTAACGCAGATATGAGTTAATCACATAAGCCAAGACCGCTTCTTTTACGCTTACCCCAATTTAGTGGGGCAGCAAGACAAAAGCTGTAGGAATGTATGTAAAACGAGGTGAAGGAAGTGGTGTTAAAGTCAACCCGGACATCGCATCTGACTTCAAGATGTGGTTAGCCCCTTCTATGAAGCTGGCATTGCTAAAGTTTATGAGGAGCAAAAGGCAAGAACCTTATAATAAATATAAAAATTATGGACTAATGCACTGATATTAAAATACGGCCGGATGTGTGTGGTTTCAAAAGGAGGGAGTGGTTATTTTGTTGGAAAATAAAAACAAGTATGTAGAAAAAGCCAAAACCAGTGATTGGCATTACACCCAACTTGCTATTATTGGGAACGGATTTGACATAGCTCATGGCCTGCGCACAAAATACACTCAATTTATAAATGCAACGGATGAGTCGCTATTTGTGCCATTTCGCAATTATCTTATAAAATATTGCGGAAACGATGACAACTGGAGTGATTTTGAAGCTTGTATTGAAAAACTGACAATGCAATGTTTTTTGTATTCAATCGCCTGTAACTCAAAGGAAGTATACAAGGATGTTCATGAAATAAATTCTCTGTTCAAAGATTTACAGTATCATTTGATGCAATATCTGATTACTGAATCTGAGAGAAATCGAGATGTCAAATTATCATCGCTTGAAAGATATCTTGGAAGTGATACAAAAGCTATTAGTTTTAACTATACTGATACAGCTAAACGGTATACCGATAATATTTACTATGTACATGGATCGCTTGCGGAAAACGAAATCATACTAGGGTATGATTACCGAAATGAGCCTTGTCTAATAGGATATGATGAAATGCGATGGGGCAAAATGTTTTGTAGAGAAAGACTGCTACTTAGCCGACATCTAAAAGGCGACCTCTATTTGGATATGAAGTGTGATGAATATCGTAGTTTGCTTGACGATTATGAAATGATAAAAAAACTTCAAAATTCCGGAAAAGGTCTTGAAGACGAGGATTTTGATAAGCTGCAAAACAAGGAATTTATGATAAAATATTTAGCAGAAGAGCCTTCTAAACCTTTGGATGTAATGCCGCCATGTGATTATACCAAAATTAAGAAAATAATCGTGATGGGACATGGAATCGTAGCTGATCGGGTATTGCTGAGTAGCATGATGGAGCAGTGTATAAATTTAGATGAGATAGTGATATTTACATATGATGGGGAAGTAAAAGACAGTCTTGACATGAAATATTCTTTTTTTAAACCATTCTGTGTAAACATAAATAGTGAGGCTTATTAACAGCGAAAGATATCAGAGCGCATTCACACCGCAAATAACCTCTCGTGGTCGCGCCATATCCACATTGGTTCGAAATCGTTCGGCTCTGCCAATCAAAAGAGGACATCGAAAGATGTCCTCTTTTGTTTGGTGCTAACGGTTGCTTGCAGCAACCGCCGCCTGCGGGCGGGTTATCCGCTTCGCTCAACGCGAAGGAGAAACCCGCAAATGGTTTCTCCTTCACACATCCTCTTCCTTTGCGCAACAGAAAGCCTGAGCTGCGAAATCGTTCGGTTCAGTCAACAAAAAAGGACGTCGAAAGATGTCCTTTTTTCGTATATAAAATTATGTACTAAATGAAGAGCCTTTGGGCGTTATCCCAAAGGCTCTTTTACTAAAACAAAATAGTATATTTCAAATAAAATTTGTTACTACATAACTCCAACAGGGAAGTGTTATCATCGACACGAGCGTAGTCATAATTACACAGCGGGTCGCAAAAGGAGCATCGCTGTTATATCTTGCTGCAAAGAGTGCAGCAGTTGCGCCGGCAGGCATGCCGGTCATAACAACGCTGATTCCGGTCGCGATGGGGTTAAGATTGAGTGCCAGACCAATTCCCAGCGCAGCCGCGGGAAGTACAAACAACCGAAATACGCTGAAAAACAGTGTATCTCGGTTAAAGATACTGGTAAGTTTAACATCGGCAAGAATAGTACCGACAACGAACATAGAGATGCCGGTGTTGCAGTTGCCGATATATCTGACCGTTTCGGTCACTACTTTGGGAAGCTGTATTTGAGTTACCATAAAGAACAGACCAAGATAAACGGCGACCAGACAGGGATGGGTCAAAACGTTTTTTATTACCTTTTTACGGTCAACGGTAGCATCTGCCACAAAATATGTAGTGCCAACCGACCACATAACGATACGCATTGGGAGAAGGAATATCGAAGTATACAGGATGCCGATAGAATCATAAAGCCCTTCCGCGATAGGATTACCCAAGAATCCGCTCATCGGGACGATGGTGCAGTATTGCAGAACCTTTTTTTGCTGGATATTAAATCCGTTGAAAACATGCCTGTTTAAAAACAGACATAAAAACTGTATCAAAAATGCTGCAAGAAGCAATGTGGCACAGGATTTAAAAATACCCATATTAAATTCGATAAGGCAGGATTTAAAAATGTTGCAGGGAATAATAGCGTTGACGCAAATGTCGGTGAGGCAGCGCTTTCCGTTTTCATCTATCATGCCTTTCTTTTTGAGAATGGCACCTACAAGCATAATACCGAAAAGCGTTCCCTGAAGGCTGAAAAGATCAAAAATATTCATAATAAGCCCCCCTTGAATAAAAGAATAACATACTTATATAACATTGTAAAACTGTTAAATTTGATATAAAATACAAATATTAATTGTATTACAGGGCGTGAAAATATGAATTTTTCCAGTATGGATTATTTTGTAATTGTGGCAAAGGAACGCAGTTTCACAAAAGCTGCGCAGCGTCTTAATATCACTCAGCAATCACTCAGCGCACATATTGCGTCGATAGAGCGAGAACTGAATGCACAGCTGCTTATAAGACATGTTCCGCTGGAACTTACATATGCGGGGGAAAGATTTTTGGAATACGCTTTGGAATTTCAGCAGAAACATGGAGATATGATAAGGGAATTCGGAGATATTTCAGGTAATCAAAAAGGAGTTCTGAAAATAGGAATAGCCATGACTCGCGGGCGTACAATAATGCCTACTATAATAAAAGGATTCCGAAAGCTTTATCCCAATATAGCCATAAAACTTTTTGAAGGCTCCAATGATCTGCTTAAACAGCGTCTGACAGACGGCGAGATAGATCTGGCAATAGCAAATTTCCCTCAAACGCTTTCCGGAGCAGAGCTTTGCGATTTTTTCCGAGAGGAAGTCAAGCTTTTTGTATCGGATCAGCTTTTGGATAAAGTATACGGAGAACAGAAAGAGGCTGTAATAAAGAGGATAGAAAGCGGAGATTTACTTCCGCTTTCCAATTGCCCGTTTTTGATGAACAGCCAGCGCGATATAGCAGGAAGAATAGGTCGAGAACTTTTGGATGAAAGCGGCGTTGAGCCTGAAATATGTGTTGAGGCATTAAATGTAGAAACTCTGCTTGAGCTGTGCTATAACGGCGAAGGGGCCTGTTTTTCCCCGGGAAATCTGACGGAGGCAACGCTTAGTGAGCAGCAGCTGAAAAGTCTCAAAGTATTCAGATTTGGCGAAAAGGCCCAATATATGATAAGGATAGGATACCTAAAGCAGTCTTATAACTGGAGTATTATTTCCGATTTTATAAAATATGCGCGTACCAGCATGGAGCAGGAACATTAAAAATAAAACCGCCGTGGAAATCACGGCGGTTAATAGTTATTTGGGCGTTTTTATACCCTCGCAGGTTACGTGGTTAAAAAACAATACTTTTTTTAATCCGAAGGTGACGTTTTCATCCATATCCAACGGAAAACGCGGCAAGAGAACTTCGCCGTGTTCAGTGGTTATAACGCGATATCCCCTTTTTTCAACAAACTGATCACGCATACGCCTATCTACAAAGCGGACATGAAACTCGCTTATCTCAAAATCAGAGTTGTTTATTTCAACCATCTCAACTGCGATAGTGTTTTTGTTATGTTTTTTCATATAGTCTATCAAAGACTGCTGATAAATATATGCCATAGCAACCTCCGCATAACGATTTTTTAAAATTATATCCTATTTTGCGGCGCTGAACAAGTATAGCGCTGCAAATACAATAAGCTTTCACCGTTCAAAGCGTAATGCTTTTGTGCAAAAGCAACTGACTAAATAACTTTAAAGTGATATGGTATAGAAAACAAGAAAAGGAGGACGCAAAATTAAAAACTGCAACAATATTATTATCGTCGATGCGTCCTGCAGCAGCTATTACTTTATCAAGGTTTGATATGCGGGCCTATACCTTAAACAGTTAGAAAACAGTATAATTGCTTTTATTTTATATCCGAAAAGGTAAAATGAGATTTTGAAAATGAAAAATAATGCTATCGCTCTTGTTTTGGCAGCAGTTAACGATAATCTTCTTTTATCTTAAATCTTTAGAAATATAAATCGGCGGTCTGATTTAGACCGCCGATTTTCTTTTGCAAAAAGTAAAAAAGCTGCGACATTCAGCATAGTTATTATTAGATGAAAAGGGATGAGATAATGACTAAACTGCCGCTTTTTATTGCCGCTGCAATTATTTTATATGGATGCACTTCAGATAGTGTCGGTGCTTCAAACAACAATGATGTAATAACAGTAATATCGCGTGAGGATGGATCCGGAACACGAATGGCATTTTCGGAGTTGTTTGGTTTACATCAAAGAAATAATGACGGAACAATAAGTGACCTTACCGCAGAGTATTCCGCTGTGACAAACAGTGCGGCTGTAATGATGGCTTCTGTTGCGGGAAATCCCAATGCAATAGGTTATCTTTCATTGGGAACGCCGTGCAGTCTTGTAAAAACAGTGAGTATAGATAATGTTTCATCGACTGTTGAAAATATAAAAAACGGAAGTTATCGTTTTTGCCGACCGTTTATCGCCGTAACGTTAGGAGAACAAAGTGAGGCAGTAAAAGATTTCCTGTCTTTTATTACCTCAGAACAGGGATGTTCTATAGCGGAAAAAAATAGCTTTGTCGGGATAAACGATTCTGAATACATCAAAAATTTTTCAAAAGGAGAGATAACTGTTTCGGGCTCATCTTCGGTTGTACTGTTGATGCAAAAATTTAAAGATGCTTATAAAATAATAAACCCTGATGTGAAAATCACCGTCCAGCAAAGTGATTCATCCTCGGGAATAGCGGCTGTGTTAGACGGAGTATCCGATATAGGTATGATATCACGCCCTCCAACCGAAAATGAACTTGAAAAAGGGATAATGCCCACCACGATAGCAATCGACGGAATAGCAGTAATTATAAACCGAAGCAACAATATTGATAATCTGACAAGTGAGCAAATCAGAAAAATATATAGCGGAGAAACAACATGCTGGCGAGAGATAACGGCAGAAAATCAATGAAAATATCCGATTATTTTGAATCGCTGCCATTTTTAATGTCAGCGGCGCTGGCTGTTGCGGCAGTTTCAGCGATATGTTTTTTTCTAATTGCCGAAGGAATGCCTGTAATCAAAAAAATAGGTATAAGCAAACTTGTATTCTCGAAAAGCTGGCGCCCCTCGGAGGGGAAATTTGGCATCTTTTCAATGATTTTAGGTACCGTATACGTAACCTCTATGGCGGCATTGATAGCTGTGCCTACGGCTGTTCTGACTGCCGCTTTTATGTCAAAACTCTGCCCTACATGGCTTTATAAAGTTTTTAAAACAGTGTTAAGTATACTTTCTGCCATACCATCAGTGGTTTACGGATTCTTTGGCCTTATGACGGTTGTTCCAATTGTAAGAAATACATTTGGCGGTGATGGAACGAGCATGCTGACAGCTTCGGTTGTTTTGGCGCTGATGATATTTCCTACTGTAACTGCGATGGCCGAAGCAGCTATAAGTTCGGCTGCAAAGGAGAATTATCACAGTGCGCTGGCTTTAGGGGCAGATAAAGTGCGCAGTTTGTTTTTTGTGGTGCTCCCGGCGGCAAAAAATGGGATCACCTCGGCAGTGGCACTCGGCATAGCCAGAGCAGTAGGGGAAACGACAGCTGTTATGATGGTTTCGGGCAATCAAACGGCTATGCCTCAAAGCTTGCTGAAAGGTATCAGGACTATTACCGCAAATATTGCATTGGAAATAGGATATGCCGCAGATGATCACAGGGCGGCCTTAGCAGCATCAGCATTGCTGTTGTTTGCTGTTGTTTTATCGATAAATATAATTATCGGGATTTTAGGGAGGAAAAAGCAGTGAAAAGATATGCAGTTTCGGCGCTGCTTTATTTAGCTGCTGCTTTTGCCGCAGCGGCAACGCTGATTTCCTTTTTGGCGATTATAGCGGATATAATGATAAAAGGACTTCCGGAAATAAGCTTAAAGCTTTTTTCTCCGGTTTATGACGGAGAAAATTTTTCGATGCTTCCGGCTTGTATAAACACCGTTTTTATGGTGGCTTTTGTTATGGCTTTGTCGCTGCCTGCTGCGTTGTTTGCTGCGATTTATCTCTCGGAATATTCAGAAAGTGAAACAATTTGCAGATTAATAAAGTCAGCGGTTCAAACTCTCGCATCGCTGCCTTCGATAATATACGGTATTTTCGGATACTTGTGCTTTACCGTTAGAATGAAAATGGGATTTTCTTTTATTTCCGGAGCACTAACAATGTCGCTCATGGTATTGCCGATAATGATAGTAAGTACGCAGTCAGCATTGGCGTCGGTATCGAATCAGATCAGAGAAGGCGGATGTGCCTTGGGCGCGACAAAGGCAATAGTGGCGTTAAAACTGCTTGTTCCTGCGGCAAAAAGGGGAATAATATCCGGAGCAATTCTTTCTGCCGGCAAAGTAGTGGGAGAAACAGCGGCTTTGATATACACATTGGGAAGCAGCGCAGAAATGATCAGCGGACTTTTTTCTTCGGGCAGAACGATAGCGGTACATATATACGCAATGTGCTGCGAGGGACTATATGTCGACCGGGCGTATGCCGCATCGGCAGTGATTATTATTATAGTAGTGGTGATAAATGCTTTAGCGAATTTTGCAGCATTAAAATCCCGGGAGGAGCGATGGTGAATGAGAAAATATGCATACAAAATCTGAGCGTAAGATATGGGGACGTTAACATACTAAAAGATATCAGCACCTTCTTTAAAGAAAACAGTATAACAGCGCTTATCGGCTCATCAGGGTGCGGAAAATCTACGCTGTTAAGGACAATAAACCGCCTGACCGATTTGGATGGAAACTGTGCAGTAGAAGGTAAAATTCTTTTGGACAAAAAGGATATTTTTCGTGACATCGGAGCAAATGAATTACGCAAAAGGGTTGGAATGGTGTTTCAAAAACCTAATCCTTTTGATATGAGCATATATGACAACATAGCGTTTGGGCCGAGGATACATGGTATAAAATCAAAAATCGACCTGGATGAAATAGCAGAGAATACACTTAGAAGTGCCGCACTGTGGGACGAAGTGAAAGATTACCTGAAAAAGAATGCTCTTAAGCTGTCAGGCGGGCAGCAGCAGCGTCTTTGCATAGCGCGTGCTCTGGCGGTAAAGCCTGAAGTACTGCTTATGGACGAGGCGACTTCAGCGCTTGACCCGACATCTGCTGCCAAGATAGAAGAAGTAATGTTGGAATTAAAGCAACGCTGTACGATAATAGCGGTGACGCACAGTATGGCGCAGGCTATAAGAATTTCAGACAAAACAGTTTTTTTAGCTAACGGAATGATCATAGAAGAAGCTGACACCGCAAAACTTTTTACATCACCACAAGAAGCAAAGACAAAACAGTTTATAAAGTCGGCCTTAGGATAAAGAAAACGGCATCGGGTTTTACCGATGCCGTTTAGCTTTAGTTATTCATTTGTAGCAGCAAGTTTTTTAGCTTTGCGTTCTGCTTTGCGGTTTTTGCGGTCTTCCTTATCGAAGATGAGGTAGAAGGTGGGGATAAATATCAGCGTAAGAACGGTGGAAAATGCCAGACCGCCGATAACTACTACCGACATACCCTGCATCATCTCAACATCTCCGCCGATACCCAGCGCCATGGGAACAAGGCCGACGATGGTGGTTATGGTGGACATCAATATCGGACGAAGTCTGGTTCTTCCCGCGTAAACTACCGCGTCACGAACAGCCATGCCCTGCGTTCTCATAATGTTAGCGAAGTCGATAAGAACTATTGCGTTGTTAACAACTATACCTACCAACATTACCAGACCAATAAGAGAAGTCATACTTACCGAGTGTCCGGTTATTGCAAGGGCGGTAAACGCACCGGTAAGAGAGAAGGGGATGGAGATCATGACTACGATAGAGAATCTCATCGACTCGAACTGTATTGCCATTACCGAAAATACAAGGAATATTGCGGTGAGCAGAGCATAACCGATAGCGGTAAACTCATCACGCATCATATCCACATTGCCGCCGGCTCTTACATCGATGCCAACAGGAAGATCAAGAGCCGAAACCATAGCGACTGCCTGGTTGGTCATGGCAGTGATATTTGCACCGCTGTCAGGAGTTCCCGAAACGGTAACGATATAATCGCCATCCTCCTTGGAAATGGAAGTGGGTCCTTCTTCATAAACCAGTTCGGCAATATCCATCAGCGCTATCTGGCCGCCGCCATTTGTATCAAGCATAAGTCCATAGAGGTCGCTTACCGTTTCATAGCTTCCCGCGGGATATTCAACCTTTACATTATAGCTGGTACCATCCTGATTAAAGGTCATTGCGGTGACGCCGGCAATCTTCTGAGAAGCAGCCTGCAGTGCCGAATAGGGGGTAAGTCCTACCGATCCGGCAAGGATTGGATCGACCTTAAGCTTAGCTCTCGGTTCGCCGTTGGAGATGCTCGATTCGGTGGAATGGATTCCCTCCATGCCGAAAAGCGCTTCCTCAACGATCAAAGCAGCCTTCTTGAGGTCGTCATAATCTGAGCCGACCAACTCAACTTCAACGTCAGAGCTGCTGCCAAATCCCATAGCGTTTTCAGCAGCGGTGGTAACGCTGGCGTTCTGAATGTGAGAAGTAAGCTCACGCAGGCGGTTTACAAAATCATCAGTGGAAACGCCAGCGTTATCATGAAGCTGGATGTTTACCGATCCACCGGAACCACCTCTGCCAACGCTTAAAGTATATGTTTTTACTTCGGGCTGTTCTTTAACGATAGATTCGATCTCAGTCATTATCTTGTTGGTAGCTTCAAGGCTTAGACCGGTTTTGGTCTGGATGGAAAGGGTTACGCCGCCTCGGTCCATTCTGGGCATAAGCTCCATCTCAATATGAGAGAAGAGATATGCCGCGATAACAAGGCACAAAACAGCGATAATAACAACGACAAATCTTGCGTTGATAGCTTTTTTAAGAAGCCAGTGATAACCTTTGTCAATGATGGCAAGCAGCTTATTGCAAAGCGATTCCATCTTTTCCTTAGGTTCAAGCTTTACAAAGAAGAGAGGAACAAGGGTAAGTGCGCTGATAAGAGATGCAAGGATAGCGAAAACAATGGTGAAGCAGGTGTCTTTAAACAGCTGACCCGCCATGCCGTTCATTGTAGCGATGGGAAGGAAAACAACAACGGTGGTAGCGGTAGAAGCGATTACCGAGCTGGTTACCAGATTTGCGCCTGCGGCAACGCTTTCTTTAAAGCTGCGGTCTTCGGTACGGGCTCTGAAGCAGCTTTCCATAACTACTATCGAGTTGTCAACCATCATACCGATGCCAACAACCAGACCGCCGAGCGACATAAGGTTGATGGTCATGTCAAACAGCGACATCATGACCAGTGCCGAAAGCACCGAGATGGGCATCGAAAAACCTACGATAAGGGAGGCGCGCCATTCTCCGAAGAAGAAGAACAGTACGGTAACTGCAACACAAAGACCAACAGCAAGCGAAGAAAGAACGCTGTTAATGTTTTCCATTATGTTTTCGCCCTGGTTGGAGTTGATGTTGAGAGTAAGGCCAAAGGTCTCATCGTTGTTGAATTCGTCGACAACTTCAACTATCTTGTTGCAAATGTTGATGGTGTTTCCGGTCTGTTCCTTGGTAACCGAAATACTTACCGTTTCAACGCCGTTGCGTCGGCTGTAAGAGGTGCGCTGCTGCTCGGTAAGTGATATTTTTGCAACATCGGAAACATGAAGAATATTGCCGCCGCCGACAGAAATCGGGATGTTGGCAAGCTGCTGATAGAAGTCGTAGCTTTCGTTTCCGACAAGGCTAAGCTCGATATTTCCTCGGTCAACAGAACCTACTGTGATTTCAAATTCAGCATTTGCGATAGCGTTGGAAACATCACGCATTCTAAGTCCGTACTGATTAAGGCGGTCTTCAATAAGCTCTACGCTGATATACTTTCTGCTTCCGCCTGATACCGTTACGTCAGCAACGCCGCTGATTTTTTCAATTTCGGGAACAAATTTATCTTCGATATAGTTTGTTACGTTTTCAGCGTTGTCGGTAGCAACCGAAAGTCGCATGATAGAGCTGTTCATGTTGCTGGAGCTCATTCTCATAACACGGGGATCGTCAGCGCCGTCGGGAAGGCGCACCATCGACATGGCGGAAGAAACCTCGTCATATTTCTCATCCATATCCTCGTTATACGAGAACTGAAGTCTTATCATCGAGCTGCCCTCACTTGAGGTTGAGGTCATGCTTTCGATGTCGCTTATAGCAGCAAGGCGCTTTTCAATAACAGAGGTAACAGCTTCGTCAACCTCATCGGGGGATGCGCCGGAATATCCGGTGCGTATCATTATCATCGGCATATCCATTTCAGGAGTCGATTCGATATCCATTCCGAATACCGAAGAGGTGCCGAAGATAAACAGCGCCAAAAGACATACGGTAATACAGACAGGTCGTTTTACCGCAAAATTAGGCAGTGAAAACATAGTTAACCCCTCCGTATCACTTAGCAGCCGAAAGCTCGTTGTTTACTACCGAAGCTCCGTCGGCAAGTCTGGGATGCCAGGTGGTGATAATCGCGTCGGAATCGGAAACGCCTTCGATAAGAGATACCTTATCGGCGGTGGTCATGCCTACAGTGACATCAACTCTGCGGGCAACGCCGTTGTCGTAAACAAATACATATGCCTGATTTCCGTCGTAGTAAATGTTGTCAAGTGAAATTGTAAGAGTGTCCTTTTCAATAGCGGTGATGGCGGTAACCTTGATTACCGAGCCGGAACGGTTGGTGCCGATATCTTCGGTAAGCTGAGCTTTTGCGGGATAAAGTCCGGTGGAGGAGTTGGCTTCGGGAGCAAGTTCAATTACTTCGGCAGCGTAGTTTTTGCCGTTGTAGAATACCGAAACTTTAGTGCCGATATCCATAGCATTTGCGCCGTCTTCAGAGAGATTGAAGGAGACGGTGGGCATGCCTTCCTGAGAAATGACGTAGGTAGCGGTATTGCTGGAGGCATTATCGTATTCATTTATGTTCTTCGCAGAGATAACGCCGGAAACAGGAGCGTATACTTTTTGGTTTGCAAAGGTTTTTCTGGCATTCTGAAGGGTGAGCTCAGCCTGCTCACGGGCAATGTCGCGGTTAGCTGCATCCTCGCCGGAGGTCATGCTCTTGTAGATCTCGTATTCCTCAACAGCCTTGAGATAATTATCGAAGGAGTTTTCAAAGGAGGTAAGGGTGTTGCGGGAAGTAGTCCAGAAAGCATAGTCTTCCATCTCGTTGTCGTAGTCATCGAGAGCATCCTTATATGCTGCCCAGCTTTCTGCATCCTGATTGTCGTCATATTTTGCTTCGGCTTCTTTGAGTTTTTTGCGAAGACGGCGGAATTCTGCAAAGTCAAAGTCATCATCGGCAAGAATGTCAAGCTGAGTTCTTGCGTTCTCATAGTTGTTCTGTGCGCTGTTTATAGCGTTTTCATATTTGAGAATGGTAAGCGCATTTTCAGAACCGCTTTCGGCAGATTCAATATCGTTCATAGTTTTGCGGTAAGAAAGCTCTGCCTGCTTTAATGCAGTTTCGGCATTCTCTGCGTCAAACTCAAAAAGCAGGTCGCCCTTTTTGACGGTGTCGCCGGCATTAAAGTAGGTCTTGGCAACGGTTCCGCTTACATCGGGATATACCTTTACAGTCTGAGAAGCTTCTATTCTACCGGCAAAATCGGTCTGACGGGAAAGGGTCTCCCGCTCGGGATATGTAACGTTTACTGTTATAGCTGCCTGTGCGGCGCCTCTTTTACCGCCGCCGTTTGCTCCGGCTTGAGTATTTGCTGCGGGAGGGCCGCCTGCGGGGGGGCCGCTGAATCCGCCAAGCGTAAATACAGCAACAGCAGATGCTGCAGCAACGGCAGCAAGGCTGGCTGCAAATTTAATGCGTTTTTTATTTTTGAGTTCCATATTGTCAACTCCTACAAAATAATTCATGTTGGCTTCAAAAGTTTACCATCGTAATATTAACTCAATGTTAACTTAAAGAGTAACCTGAGTGAAAAATAACTGAATAGTAAAAGGATTAATATTATAGATGATTTATCTGAAGAGTTGTGGTATAATATAGGGACAAAAAGATGAAAAATGAGGTGGTAGTATGTTCCATATATTAGTTGCGGAAGATGATGCCAAGCTTCGCCAACTGATTTGCACCGTTCTTGTAAAAAACGGATACCGTGTTACCGGTGCTGCGGATGGAGAAGAGGCGTTAAGGCTTTTCGAAAAGGAATTTGTCGACCTCATGATATGCGACGTTATGATGCCTATGCTGGATGGATATCGTCTTACCAGCATGCTTCGCAGCGCAAACAATAATTTGCCGATACTTATGATAACCGCAAGAGATACCTTTGCCGATATGCAGCGTGGATTTATGAGCGGAACGGACGACTATATGGTAAAACCCATAGATTTAAATGAACTTCTGCTGCGTGTCGGGGCGCTTTTAAGACGTGCTCAGATAATCAACGAACGTAAAATAGTCTGCGGCGAGGTAACGCTTGATTACGATGCACTCACTGTTACGGGGGCGGGATTCAACGAGCTTCTTCCTCAAAAGGAATTCTATCTGCTTTACAAGCTCCTTTCTTATCCCGACAAAATATTTACCCGCCAACAGCTTATGGATGAGATATGGGGCGTGGATTCTTCCACCGACATAAGAACGGTAGACGTTCATATCAACCGCATACGCGACAGATTCAAAAACTGTGAAGCTTTTGATATAGTTACCGTTCGCGGACTTGGATATAAGGCGGTGAAGGGAAGATGAACAAAAAAAGCAGCTCATCTCTTTGGGTAAGCTTTGTTGTTTCATCTTGTGCATCTGTCATTCTTTCGTTTTTCCTTGGAAGCTGGATAATCATTTTTTTCAGAAGAATGGGAATTGTTGATTTCCGACTTCCGTTTCCTTATGAGATGATAGTTATATCGGTTTTCAGCGGAATAATAATTGGAACGATCATGATGCTGATAGTCGGATGCAGCATCATAAATCCGCTGGCAAAGCTTCGCGAAGCGATAAGAGAAGTAGCACGCGGCAATTTCGACGTCCGTCTGGATGAAAAAATCGGTATAGAGCAAATAAGAGAGATGGTACATGATTTTAATATAATGGCGGACGAGATAAGCGGAATAGAAACGCTGAGAAACGATTTTATTGCAAATGTTTCTCATGAGATAAAGACACCGATTTCTTCAATAGAGGGATATGCTACTCTGCTGCAAAATGATGAAATAACCGAACAGGACAGAAAGGAATACAGCGAATTTATTTTTGAAAGTGCCAAGAAACTTTCTACACTTACATCAAATATTCTCAAACTTTCTAAATTGGAAAATCAGGAGATAGTTCAGGTCAAAAATAAATTTTCTCTCGATGAGCAGCTTAGATTGGCAATACTTACCCTTGAGCCGCAGTGGACCGAAAAAGAGCATGAGCTTGATATTGAGCTCGAACACATAATCTATTTTGGAAGTGAAGAACTTTTACTGCAGGTGTGGCTGAATCTTTTGGTAAATGCCGTTAAATTTACACCAAGCAAAAAGAAGATATCAGTTTCGCTTTATCGGGAAGACGGAGCGGTTGTTGTAAAAATTGCCGATGAAGGCATTGGTATCCCAAAGGAAGCGCAAAGCCACATATTCGAAAAATTTTATCAGGCAGATAAGATGCGTTCCTCCGGAGGAACGGGATTGGGCCTTGCTTTGGTAAGCAGGATAGTAACACTGTGCGAAGGCAGCGTTTCGGTCGAAAGCGAGGAAGGAAAAGGCTCTGTTTTTACCGTAAAGCTGCCTGAGTGAATAAAACCTGAAAGGAGCGATTTTGTATGAAAAAACCGATAATTGCAATAAGCCGAGAATTCGGAAGCGGCGGAAGAATGATAGGAGAATCTGTTGCAAAAAAGCTTGGATTGACGGTATATGACAAAACGCTCATTGAAATGGTGGCCGAAAAAGGCGGATACAGTGCCGACTTTGTGGAAGAAAACGATCAGCGGCTGACGAAAAGTCTTTTGTTCCAGATCGCGGTTACGGGATCGCTTCCTCCCTGGCTGGCTAAAGATGCCGGCGCCGCAGAAGGTCTTATTGGAAAAAGCGTATTTTCGGCTCAGTCCGAGGTAATAAAGGATCTTGCGGAAAAATGCGGATGCGTTATAATCGGACGCTGCGCTGGACATATCCTTAAAGATGATCCAAACTGCCTGTCGGTGTTTATTGGCGCAGAAACTGAAGATAAGATCGACCGATGCGTCAAAGAATACGGTTTTACCCCCGCTGCTGCGGCAGGAGAAATAAAACGTCGTGACAGCGAAAGAGCGGAGCATTACAATCACCACACCGGAAAAATGTGGGGTAATGCTGCAAACTATCACATCTGCCTAAATAGCAGCGTATTTGGAATTGGCGGCTGCGTTGATTTGATTGTTGAAGCCTATAATAAACTGGTCAGCAATAAATAATTGGGTAATCGGAGCAAATATGAAATCGAAAAGCAGATACTGTTTACTTGATTCAATAAGAGGTTTTTCTGTACTGAGCATGGTTTTATATCATGCTATGTACGATATCGTCGCTATATATGGGGCAGATGTATCATGGTATTTTGATACGCCGGGATATATATGGCAGCAGTCGATCTGCTGGTGCTTTATCTTCATATCAGGAGTATGCTGGCAGCTTGGAAAGAATCCGTTGAAGCATGGCTTTGTTGTTTCACTTTGCGGATTGGTTATAACAGCAGCGACATTTATCTTTATGCCTTCTCAGCGGATAATAATGGGAGTTTTAAGTTTTTTGGGACTTGCAGCGCTGCTTATGATACCCGTTTCAAAAGTGACAAAAAATTTTAATCCATCTATTTTGATGGTTTTAAGCGCAGCTGCATTTTTTGCAACGAGAAATGTCAACAACGGTTGGCTTGGATTTGAAAGTGTAAGAATCGCTCCGGTTCCGCAGTGGTTTTACAATATCCCGGGCGGTTTTATTTTTGGGTTTCCGAAACCTCAGTTTTATTCAAGTGATTATTTCTCGCTGATTCCGTGGTTTTTCCTGTTCGCTGCGGGATATTATTTCTGGAAAGCAGCATCGGAGAAACTCAAAAAATCCAAAGCAATATATTTTGATGTGCCTGTTTTGGGCGCAGTAGGAAGAAAAAGTCTTGTAATTTACATGCTTCATCAGCCGGTGACTATGGCGGTGTTGGAGTTGGTTTCAAAAATGTGGGGATAAAAAACAGCCGGTGTTTCAACTGTTGAATTGATACACCGGTTTGTTGTATAATATAGGAAATATAAGCTGACTATTTTATATTGGGGGATGACTATGCGTATTGTAGTTGTTGGTGCCGGCAAGGTCGGCGTTACCCTTACAAATATTCTTTCGGGCGAAGGCCATGATGTTACTATCATTGACAATAAAAATGAGGTCCTCAACGAAACGCAGGAAATGCTTGACGTTGCAGTCGTAGAAGGAAACGGATTTCTTGTCGAGGTTCAGCGTGCAGCCGGTGTAGATAAATGCGACCTGCTTATTGCGGCAACCTCCAGCGATGAGATAAACATGCTCAGTTGCTTTATTGCCCGCAAGCTCGGCTGTAAAAGCACGGTGGCAAGAGTAAGAAATCCCGAATATGACCAGCAGTTAAGCTTCCTTAAGGAGGACATGGGTCTTTCCTTTTCTATTAACCCTGAAAAGAACGCTGCCCGTGAGATATATCATATACTCCAGTTTCCTTCTTTTCTTAAGAGAGATTCTTTTTCGGGCGGTTTGGTCGAACTTGTCGAAGTCAAGATAAAAGAGGACAGCGCTTTTGTCGGAAAAAGACTTGACCAGCTGGGAGAGATTTGGAAGATAAACGCTCTTGTCTGCGCAGCAGAACGCGGCGGAGAAGTATATATCCCGTCCGGTTCATTTACAATAAATGCAGATGATAAAATAACTTTTGCTATCGAGCGGGCTAAGCTTATACGTCTGGTCAACACCCTGAAAATCAAGCATAAAAAGATCAAGCATGTAATTATCGTAGGCGGAGGAAGAATAGCGGAATACCTTGCAGAAATGCTGCTTGAAAACGCTATAAATGTTACCATAATTGAAAAAGACAGAGCACGCTGCGAAGAACTTTCGGTAACGCTTCCAAATGCTCTTATCATAAACGGTGACGGCGCCGACGAGCACACTCTACATGAAGAGGGAATAGAGCGAACCGATGCTCTGGTGACCCTTACCGGAATAGATGAGGAAAACATTGTGGTGTCGCTGCTGGCAAATCACCTTGGTGTTTCCAAAACGGTGACTAAGCTGAACAGAATAGATTACACCGATATATTTGCAAATATGGGATTGGATACCATCGTTTCGCCTAAACAGCTTACCGCAAATGAAATAGTTCGATTTGTAAGAACAGTAGGAGTAGGCGCCGACAGTAAAATGGATAACTTCTACCGTATAGCAGACGGAAAGGTTGAATCAATTGGTTTTACCGTCGCTGATGATGTTAGTTATCTCAACATTCCGCTGAAAAATCTGCGTCTGCGACCCAATACACTTATTGCAAGTATTGTAAGAAATGGCAAGGTAATGATACCAAACGGCTCTGCTTATATGCAGCCGGGGGATGGTGTCGTAGTAGTTACACTTGCAGATGTGCAGAAAATATCAAGTCTGGATGACATTTTTGCCGACAGATAACAGAGTTATAAGAGGTTTATGGTATGAATTTCAAAGCCATAGCGATTTATATCGGACATATCCTTAGTCTTGAAGGTATACTGATGCTGCCGGCAGCTGCTATTGCCATAGGATGCAGAGAAAGTGCTGCGCTTAAGGCTTTTTTGATCACAGCCGCAGTTACCTTTGTTATAGGGCA
>JAFQAX010000015.1 GCA_017399785.1 Oscillospiraceae bacterium
ATCCTCAGGGATATCCTCATCGCGAACGTCCTTGCCGAGGTCGTCATAGTAAACTTCGGCTCTCATCTTGATAAGGTCAATGATTCCCTTGAAGTAGTTTTCTTCACCGATCGGAAGCTGGATCGGAACTGCGTTGCACTTGAGACGATCATGCATCATCTCAACAACGCGGTAGAAGTTAGCGCCCATAATGTCCATCTTGTTAACGTAGGCCATTCTGGGAACCTTGTAGTTATCAGCCTGACGCCATACGGTCTCAGACTGGGGCTCAACGCCACCCTTTGCACAGAAAACGGTTACGGAACCGTCCAGTACGCGCAGAGAACGTTCAACCTCAACGGTGAAGTCCACGTGTCCGGGGGTGTCGATGATGTTGATACGGTGCTTATCATACTGATGCTGCGAACCGGACCAGTAAGCGGTGGTTGCAGCAGAAGTGATGGTAATACCGCGCTCCTGCTCCTGAACCATCCAGTCCATGGTAGCAGAGCCGTCGTGGGTTTCACCGAGCTTGTGGTTAACACCGGTGTAGTAAAGAATTCTTTCGGTAGTAGTGGTCTTACCGGCGTCGATATGAGCCATTATACCGATATTTCTGGTTTTCTCAAGCGAGACATCCCTTGGCATAGTGTCCTCCTATTTTAATCAAACAAGTGGTTTTTAAAAGCATGAACAAAAGCGGATTACCATCTGAAGTGGCTGAACGCTCTGTTTGCCTCTGCCATCTTGTGGGTGTCTTCACGCTTCTTGAAAGCACCGCCGGTAGAATTGATAGCATCAATGATCTCACCAGCGAGTCTTTCCTGCATGGTTCTCTCGTTACGAGCTCTGGAGTAGTTGGTCAGCCAGCGCAGACCAAGGGTCTGACGGCGGGCAGGTCTAACCTCCATGGGAACCTGGTAAGTAGCACCACCTACACGGCGGGCCTTAACCTCGAGCACGGGCATGATGTTTTCGAGTGCTTCCTCGAAAGCAACAAGGGGCTCCTTACCGGTCTTCTCCTCAACAATGCTGAAAGCACCGTAAACGATCTTCTGAGCAACGCCCTTTTTGCCATCATACATGATGTTGTTGATAAGTCTGGTAACCATCTTGGAACCGTAAACAGGATCCGGCAGAACGTCGCGCTTTGCAATATTACCTCTTCTTGGCACTTCTCTTCCCTCCTTCATATAATGAATTCATTGGTACTCGAAAGCAAAGAATCTTCCGTGCGCGCCAATGCAGAGGCTTTCTATATCAAAAGCTCCGCATTGATTGCGGCATCTTAAAATTTCCTTACTTCTTCGCAGCACCGGCCTTAGGTCTCTTGGCACCGTACTTGGATCTTGCCTGCATACGCTTAGCAACGCCCTGAGTATCGAGAGTACCACGGATGATGTGATAACGAACACCAGGAAGGTCCTTTACACGGCCGCCGCGGATAAGAACAACAGAGTGTTCCTGCAGATTGTGGCCGATGCCGGGAATGTAAGCGGTGGCTTCGATTCCGTTGGAAAGGCGCACTCTTGCGACCTTACGAAGTGCAGAGTTAGGCTTCTTGGGGGTCTGGGTTCTGATAGAAGTGCAAACGCCGCGCTTCTGGGGAGAATTCTGATCGATAGCAACACGCTTCTTGGAGTTCCATCCCTTTAAGAGTGCGGGTGCGGTAGACTTCTTTTCAACTACCTCTCTGCCCTTTCTGACGAGCTGGTTAAAAGTTGG
Organism: Oscillospiraceae bacterium; assembly: GCA_017399785.1. Taxonomy (GTDB): domain Bacteria; phylum Bacillota; class Clostridia; order Oscillospirales; family Ruminococcaceae; genus Yanshouia. The sequence goes on from JAFQAX010000015.1 coordinate 1,705, forward strand.
CATTTAGATATTTTCCTCCTTTCTCGAATAATATCTATGAAAACGCTTTATTAAGCGCTTTTCATCGTCATCCAAATACAGATTTTATCATTACGGTATAGGGTTTGTCAACAATTTTTTTGATAAAATTTTGTGAAATGCTACAAAATTTTATTTTCGATTTTTTGTACAAAATCCGCTGCAAGCCCTAAAACGCGCTTATATATTATATCGCAAATATGTTTGTATTTCAAGAAATATTTTTAAGTTTTAGGCATTAAATCGCGCTTTTTTATTGTTGCCGAAAAAATTGGATTTAGTCGCTGCAATAAATGTTTTTAAAATGCACACTATTGAATATATAGGAAATTTCACATATTATTGTAAAAAGACTTGGAGGAATAAGCTATGAAACATTTTTTAGCCGTTATATCAGCGATCGTTATTATATTTTGTCTAGCAGCTTGCCAAGAAGTACACACATCCCCCGGAACACTTTATATAAAGCCCGCCGAGCTTACCGATCAGGAGAAAAAAATTGCGCAGCTGCTCGGTGCCGATACAAGTTCACCCATATTCGATTTTTGCCTTGATGCCAGCGTCAAAAGTGTACAGATAAATACATATGAGTTAGTGGACGGCAAATGGAAGCTTATTTCTGGCGGCGGCGGATGTCAGCTTTCGAAGGCGATGGGACGTATCGCTTTGGAGTTTGAAAAAATACCGGAAGGCTTAAGAACCGCAATACAGTGCGGAAATGACTTTTCGGCAAGTTCTTATAAATCGGATAACAAATTGGATACCACCGGTATGGGATACGGCACTTCTATATTATCAAATTTTACAGAGTTGGAATATGATAAGGAAATCGGCCTGGCAGTTCAGATGTTTAACGATGCTCAGCAAGGTATCAGAATGTACGGTACAGAATACTTCAACTCTCCCGAAGAGTATGAAAAACTCGGTTACGACCACATATACGCCATATCTATTATGTTCAGTCAAAAAAGTGTAGGCGAACTTACTTCATAAAATATATTATAAATGTATATGCCAAAAGCGGCCGTCCGTTTGGACAGCCGCTTTTTATTTGGTTGATATTATCAGTCAGCACCGATGGAATCGATATTTTCGTCGCCGTGCTGGATGTTGATGTCCTCGTCGCTGACCGTGCCGGTGCCGGCAGGGATAAGTTTACCGATGATGACGTTCTCCTTAAGTCCGAGCAGCGGGTCAACCTTGCCCTTGATAGCAGCCTCGGTGAGAACTCTGGTGGTCTCCTGGAAGGATGCTGCCGACATGAAGGACTCGGTAACGAGAGATGCCTTGGTGATACCGAGAAGTACCGGTACGCAGGTAGCGAACTGGGGCTCTCTGCCCTCTTCGGCTGCCTTTGCTGCGATCTCTTCGTTTACGCGGATAAACTCACTCTTATCAACGTGTACACCGGGGATAAGGGTGGATTCGCCTCCGTCGTCTATTCTTACCTTTCTCATCATCTGGCGTACGATAACCTCGATATGCTTATCGTTGATATCAACACCCTGAGTACGGTAAAC
>JAFQAX010000016.1 GCA_017399785.1 Oscillospiraceae bacterium
CCATGGTGCTGAAGGAAATATCTTGATCCGCAGCAAAGGCGGGGCATGCCATAGCGGCGATCAATACAACAGAAATTACCAATGCAAATATTTTCTTTTTCATTGATGCCACCTCCCTTACATAAACCAGAAGCCGAGGATGACAGCCATCAGCGGCAGTGCAATTGTTGCAAAGTATCTCCAGTATTTGCCCTTGTCGATGGGAAGATCGCCTATCAGCTTTCCGGTCTGACCGTTCATGGCAAATAAAAAGTTCTGTCCGTTCCATTTGGTGGAAAGCATCCATACCGGCATAAGCGCGTATTTCATATCGACGTTTTTAACCGAAAGATCACTGCCCGCATCCAAAACGGAATAATATCCGGTTACCGTCTTTCGAAGCTCGTCGTTTGCGCTTCTCTTGGCGCGATTTTCGATACGTTCCATGCTGTCATCGCGGCTTACATCATACTTATCAGCCAAAAATCCGGGAAGATAAGCTGTGGAAAAAGGTTTGAGGTCTTTGTAATTATAAGGCTCGATCGCGTCCATATGGGCATCGGGCATTTTGGTGGATGCGTCAACGGGGATCTTTTCAAATTTTATCTGTCCGCCGCGCTCAACGTTGAAATGATCGGTCTCGGTTATCTCATAGTTGCCGCGCTTATAGGTGCGGACGTTTTGACAGTCGTAGGAGGCAGTGCCTTCTACCTGACAGTCGCAAAGCCAGAAGGGAACATATACACCCTGGATCTCCTCGATGTGGTTTTTGTCACTGAAAGCTTTGGGCAGAAGCTTTTTGCCCTCATAATGCTTTTTCAAAGCGGCAATGGCCTTTTCTTTGTTCAACTTAAAGGGGATGATAAGGTCGGGTTTAAGGCCGCCGGTAAACTGGCTTGGAATGACGGGGTTATTTCCGCAATAAGGGCAGCAGGTAGCCGCGGTAGAGGCGTCGCAGATAAGCTCGGCACCGCAGGCAGAGCAGTTATAAACTTTCATGCCCGCTGTTTCCTGTTCATCCCATTGGATGCCAAGTTCTTTGGCTTCGGCAGCTTCTTTTGCTTTCTGCTTGTCGATTTTTTCCTGAGCCTCTACCGATTGCTGTTCTTTTTCGGCAAAAAGCTTTTCAACGTACTCAACGTCATATGTACTTTCGCAGTAGTCGCATTCCAACTTACCGCTTTCGCCGACAAAGTGAAGCGGTCCGCCGCAAGCGGGGCACGGATATGTGGTGATTCCGGTTGCCATAGGTGATTCGCCTCCTTAAATTTATGATAAGCTATTGTGTATACGATCAAATCCGGTTATAAGAAAATCAATAAAGCGAAGGTGGGATAACTACCTCACGCCAAAGCTGTCTGCCGCATTTGGGACAGAAATGGGCATATTTTGAAACAATGGTATCGCATTCCGGACAGCACAGATGCTGTGAGCGGTACAGGTCAAAAAGGGTTTCTCTTGGCAGCACTACTCCGCAGTTTTCACAGTAGTATTCATCTGCATCACAGGGCTTTTTGCATACCCGGCAGACCTTTATCTTCTTCATTGCTTCCGGGCCGAATCCGTATTTATTCAGCAGCTGCGCTCTTGATACTTGATATTTGGCCATTTGCTCACCTTCCTTCATATTTCAACGCCGATCCGCACCTTGGACAGTGCTTGTCGGAGGGAGAGATTTTATGCCCGCACTGCAAACAGTATTCGGGTTGCTCCTCCCAGGGAGCGCATTCTACACATTCCAGCACATCGGCGTTGTACATAACGTCCGATACCCATTTTCCGCAGCGGTGACAATGGTTGAATTCCGCTCTTCCTTCCTTCTCCCACGCCAACAATAATTCCTTTTCAGGGGTGTCGCCACGAAAAGGCTTTGTAGTGCATCCAAGTGCACCTGACAGATCGCAGAAAAACTGATATCGGTTACCTTCGTTATCCGCGATCATCTCGTAATGCGCCGTCAGCCTTCTTTTCATGACTGAAACCATCCTCTCTTTGCTGTGTAATGGAAGATATAACCTGAATTTAGATAACAAGCCAAACCTTGATTCGATCAAGTTAAATAGGTATAATTAAAAGTGTAAGGGGCGGCCTTCTGTATTCGTTGGCGCGCAGACAGAAGGCTTACGCAGGTGAAATGCATCACAAACGTAAGGGGCACCCCTATTACACTATGCGAACAGCAAGGCTATATACCCTCCTTTAAGCATCCTTGCGTTTATCATTATACGGTTTCCTGAATTTTTGTCCCCTACCCAAACCTCTAAAAGGTATGGGAAAAAGATTGGGATAAGAAAAAATTTTTTCATTCCCTTTAAAAACGGCGAAAGGAAAGGAATACCATATAGTAGGAGGAAGAATTATGAAACGTTCTATTGTTATCCTGGCGGCAGCGGTGATTGCGTTGACAGGGCTTTTTGGCTGTGCCGAAAAATCGACGCTCGATCCGAAGGAGCCTATTACACTTACCATGTGGCATGTTTACGGCGAACAGGCAAGCTCGCCGATGAATCGCCTGGTGGATGAATTTAACACCACTTTGGGCAAAGAAAAGGGCGTTGTCGTTCAGGTTACCAATGTTACAAGCACCTCGAAAATCAGTGCTCAGCTGAAAGCGGCGGCATCCGATGCTCCCGATGCGCCGGAGATGCCGGATCTGTTTTCTGCCCATACCAATACTGCGGCTGAATTGGGCGCGGAAAAGCTGCTTGATTGGAACAGCTGCTTCTCTAAAGAAGAACTGGCGGGATTTGTACCGGAGTTTTTAGAGGATGGCAAAATGGGAGAAAAACTGGCTGTCTTCCCGCTTTCCAAATCCAGCTATGCGCTGTTCCTCAACGGCTCTCAGTTTGAGCGCTTTTCTGCCGACACCGGGGTTACATATGATGATCTTTCCGATTGGGAAGGATTTTTTGATGCTGCCGCCAAATATTACGAATGGTCGGGCGGCAAGCCTTTCTGCGCTTTTGATTACCTTATCCGTCATGTTGAATTTGATATTATGGCAAAAGAAGGCGTACTTGATTACACCTCTGACGGTTGGTACGATTTGAGCAGCGATTCCTTTAAAGAATCCTGGATGAAGTTTGCGCTGCCGCTTACCAAAGGACATGTGGTGATTGCCGATCAGTATGCCAATACCCAGGTAATGACCGGAGAGGCTCTTTCCGGCATAGGCTCTACTGCCGCAGTTGCGTATTATAATGATAAGGCAACTTATCCCGACAACACCTCAGAGCCGATGAATCTTAAGGTGCTGCCGCTGCCCAGAACCGGAAGCGG
>JAFQAX010000139.1 GCA_017399785.1 Oscillospiraceae bacterium
GGACTTGTCTGGGACGAAGGCCCCGACGTAGGCGGCGATTTTGGTCCCTACATTCAGTCTGACCGCCGCGATATCTACCGCAAGTATGCCGAGCAGCTTGTCGCACAGGGTGATGCTTACTACTGCTTCTGCGACAAGGAGCGCCTTGATGAGATGAAGGCCGTTCAGAAGGCTTCCAACTCTGTCTCCAAGTATGACCGCCACTGCCTGCACCTCTCCAAGGAGGAGATCGAAGAAAAGCTGGCAGCAGGCGTTCCCTATGTAATCCGCCAGAGAATCCCCGACAGCGGCACCATCACCTTTAACGACGAGATCCGCGGCTCCATCACCGTTGACTGCGACACCCTCGACGATCAGGTACTGCTCAAGGCTGACGGACTTCCCACCTATAACTTTGCAAACGTTGTTGACGACCATCTTATGGGAATCACCATCGTTATCCGCGGCACCGAGTATCTCTCCTCCGCCCCCAAGTATGACCTGCTCTACAAGGCGTTCGGCTGGGAGATTCCCAAGTATCTGCACTGCCCGCCCGTTATGAAGGATGCTTCCAACAAACTTTCCAAGAGAAACGGCGACGCTTCCTATCAGGATCTGGTAGCTAAGGGCTATCTCAAGGAAGCAGTGCTCAACTATATCGCTCTTCTCGGCTGGAGCCCCAAGGGCGAAAAGGAGATCATGTCGCTGGAAGAGATGTGCGAAGAGTTCTCCATCTACGACGTTTCCAAGTCCCCCGCGATTTTCGACCCCGTCAAGCTCAACTACGTAAACGCTGAATACATCCGCCGCATGAGCCCCGAGCAGTTCTACGAGGTTGCTCTGCCCTGGATGAAGCAGGCTGTTAAGCGTGATGACGTTGACCTTTCCATCATGGCAAAGTCGCTGCATCAGCGCTGCGAAGTTCTCGGCGACATCCCCGCACAACTCGATTTCATCGACGAGATGCCGGAATACGACCTTGAGCTTTACACCTCCAAAAAGATGAAGACCAACCCCGAAGTAGCGCTCGATTCGCTGCTTAAGATAAAGCCGGTTATCGAAGCTGTTGAAGACTTCACCTTTGATAATATCCACACCGCCCTCTTTGCCCTCATCGAGCAGCTTGGCTGCAAGAACGGCATAATCCTCTGGCCGCTGCGTGTCGCAGTAAGCGGCAAGCAGTTCACCCCCGGCGGCGGCATCGAGATCGCAGCTACCATCGGCAAGGAGGATACCCTCAAGAGAATCGACATGGGTATCGAGAAGCTCAAAGCGGCTCTCGGCTGATAACGCAAAGGAATAATTAAAGAAGGAGGCACCGAAAGATGCAGTATAATATTTCCGATAATATGAGTGACGTAAAGGGCTCGATAATCCGTGAGCTGTTCAAGCTTGCGAAAGACCCCAACATGATCGCCTTTGGCGGCGGCAACCCCTCTCCCGAGACTTTCCCGGTGGAAGAGATAGCCGAGATAACCGCGAAGGTTTTAAAGGAAGACCCCGTTTCGGTGCTGCAGTACGGACTTTCGGAAGGATACACCCCCCTGCGTGAGACTATGAAAAAGCATCTCGAAAAGGTAGAGGGTATCAGCTTTGAAAACAACGAGCTTCTTATCGTTTCGGGCGGACAGCAGGCGGCAGATCTTGCTACCAAGGTGCTGGTAAACCGCGGCGACGTTATCCTCACCGAAGACCCTGCCTTCATCGGCTGCCTCAACACCTTCCGCAGCTACGGCGCAAAGCTGGTCGGCGTTCCGGTAGAAAGCGACGGCATCAACGTCGAAAAGCTGGAAGAGGCGCTTAAAGAAAACGAAAACGTACGCTTCCTTTATACCATCCCCAGCTTCCAGAATCCCACCGGCATCACCATGTCGGCAGAAAAGCGCAAGAAAGTCTATGAGCTTTGCCAAAAGTACGACGTGCTCATCTTTGAGGACAATCCCTACGGCGAGCTGCGTTTCTCGGGCGAAAGCGTAAAGCCGATAAAGGCTCTCGACACCGACGGCAGAGTTATCTATTCGGGCAGCTTCTCCAAGGTTATGGCGCCTGCCTTCCGCCTCGGATTTGTAGTGTTCGATAAGGAGCTGACCGGCAGAATGACGGTAGCCAAGCAGTGCACCGACGTTCACTCCACCGTTTTGTTCCAGCATATCTGCAACGAATATCTGACCAACTATGATTACGGCGGACATATCGCCAAGACCAGAGAGGTCTACCGCAGAAAGTGCGACCTTATGCTTAACGAGATGGAAAAGAAGATGCACCCCAAGGTCAGCTTCAACCGTCCCGAAGGCGGCCTGTTTGTAATGGCGTTCCTGCCTGAGGGCGTCGATTCCTTCCCCTTTGTTCAGGAGGGCATCAAGCGCGGCGTTTACTGCGTGCCCGGCGTTGCTTTCTCGGCTGACCCCAGTGTTCCCAGCAACGGATTCAGAATGAACTATTCCACCCCCAGCGATGAACAGATCATCAAGGGCGTAGATATTTTAGGCAAGCTTTCTTACGAATGGCTTGAAAAGTAATTTTCGCAAAGGAGCTTAAATCATGAGCGAACAGATGCAGACTCCCGAAAAGAAGCCGATAGTGCTTTCCGGCATCCAGCCCTCGGGACTTATCACCATAGGAAACTATCTCGGCGCGGTAAAAAACTGGAGTGAAATTCAGGAAAAGTACAACTGTCTTTTCATGATCGCAAACCTCCACGCCACCACCGTCCGCCAGGATCCCGCGGCGCTGCGCCGCAATACCCTTGAGGGTTACGCAATGCTGCTTGCCTGCGGCATCGACCCCGAGCGCAGCATCGTTTTCATCCAGAGCCAGAATCCCCACCATGCCGAGCTTATGTGGGCGCTCAATTGCTTTACCCAGTTTGGCGAGCTTTCGAGAATGACCCAGTTTAAGGATAAGTCGGCAAAGTATTCCGACAACATAAACGCAGGTCTCTTTACCTATCCTGTTCTGATGGCAGCTGATATCCTGCTCTATCAGGCAAACCTTGTTCCTGTCGGCGCCGACCAGAACCAGCACGTTGAGCTGGCGCGCGATATCGTAAAGCGTGTAAACGGCATCATGGGCAACGTATTCACCGAGCCGGAGTGCCTCTTCCCCAAGGCGGGCGCAAAGATAATGTCGCTTAACGACCCCACCAAGAAGATGTCCAAATCCGACCCCAATCCCAAGGGCTATGTTGCTGTTCTTGATCCCAGAGATACCATCATCAAGAAGTTCAAGAGCGCAGTGACCGATTCCGGCAGCGGCATCTACCGCGCCGACGATAAGGCGGGTATATCCAACCTGATGACTATCTATTCCGCTTTCACCGGCAAAACCGATGAGCAGATAGTTGCCGAGTTCGAGGGCAAGGGCTACGGCGATTTCAAGGTCGCAGTAGGCGAGGTGGTTGCCGACGCGGTAGCACCTGTTCAGTCACGCTTCAACGAGCTTATGGCTGACAAGGCTTACCTCGAAAAGTGCTATACCGAGGGAGCGGAAAAAGCGATGCGAATTTCCCGCCGCACCAGAGATAAAGTTTATAAAAAGATGGGATTTACCCTTTGATAATGAAAACCGCTCCGAAAAATCGGAGCGGTTTTTTGCGCCGCAGACCGCAACCCCCGCACGGCATCCGCCGCGCCGCCCCCTCCGACAGGGGGCGTTTTACGCAAACCGCAATGTAGAAAATATAACACCTATTTAGTAGGATTTGTGTATTGATAGCAGACCTGAAATTATGTTAAAATTAGTCAAAACCGAATGACAGGAGATGTTAAAATGAAAAAGATATTTGCGCTTATCCTTTCGTTGGTAATGATAATGAGTATGGCTGCCGTTTCTTTTGCCGCATACGGAGATGCGGAATACTTTACTCTTTTTGGACCTCTGTGGTATGATGAAGATGAAGATGAATTTTATGAAAACTACGGTTGGGTTGCTGAGTATGGCGAGACGATATACTGGGAATTATGGGATAATGACTATAAGTATCGCGTTGGCAGACCTATAACCGACCACAATGAAGTAGAAAAGCTGAAGGTTAAGTTTACTGCCGAGACAGGTGAAGATCTTATTGAAAGCGTAAAGCTTGTTAAAATGAGAACAGCTAACCAATATTATTACGATGACAGCTATGACGGCGCTTACGGCGAATATGGGGACAAATATTATTCTTATTATATAGCTATGGAGATAGCTGATAAAGAGACTACTTCTGAAGCTGATATTATCGGCGAGTTTGAGCTGAACCGCAAAAAGGATACCAAAAACGGAATAGAAGAAATCGATGAATTGAAAATACCCGTAGAAGTACCGGTTTTCTATATCAGAAACTGGAATGACTATGCCGAAGAGTTCCTTGTAAAAGATGAAGTAAACCTCAAGTATGATGATATGTACGCCCTTAAGTTTGACAGTGATGAAGAGGTAGAGCTTAATTTCGGCGGCAAGGATGGATTCTACGGCGATGAGCAGAACGAAGGCACCTTCACCGTTGACGCTTCCGGTCAGGGCAAGGTGTTCATCAAGTGGAACACCGAACCCAATGAAGCTATCGCCGCAGCAAACGAAGGCGCTGAGATGTACTTTGTAAACTTCGGCGGAGTAAAGTTTAACCGTGCTGGTGAATATGTATACGAGCTGGATGACGTTGCAGCCGCATATCAGGTGGTTGACGGCAAGCTGGTCGATATCCCCGGAGTTGTCATCGAAGATGGCGAAGTTTCCTTCCGCACCAATATCCTGGGCAGCTATGTGTTTGCAAAATCCGAGCTGGTAAATCCCTGATAAAAAACTGAAATTAAAACTAAACGGTCGAAAAAAGCCCCTTTAAAAAGGGGCTTTTTTCTTTTAAAAATGATATCTTTGCAAACATTGTAAATAATTTGTGAAAGCCCTTGACTTTATGGCAATATAATGATAATCTACAGTTAGCACTCGAAGAGAATGAGTGCTAACCCAACAAAACCAAAGAGCCCGAAGAAAAAAGGAGGGCCCGCAAATGGCGTTGGACGCAAGAAAAAAACGAATATTAGAAGCTGTCGTAGAACAGTTTATCCATACAGGCGAGCCGGTCGGCTCAAAGTTCGTGGCAGAGGCGATGGACCATGTCGTTTCCTCCGCCACCATCCGAAACGACATGGCGGCGCTGGAAAACGCAGGCCTTTTGGAACAGCCCCACACCTCATCGGGCAGAGTGCCCACCCACATGGGTTACCGAGTCTACGTCGATGAGATGATGAAGGTGATACCGCTCACCCTCTCCCGCAGGGCGGAGATAGACGCACTTTTTAATGTGCGCAACGCTGACCCCGACCGACTGCTGGAGGATGCGGCGGCGGCGCTTGCCTCGATAACCGGGCTTGCCACCTTTTCCACCACCATGATACCCTCGACGGTAACCGTCAAAAAGATAGAGATAATCCCAGCCGGCGCCAGAACGGTGGTCATCATGCTGATAGCTTCCTCCGGCGTTGTTAAAAATAAAGTCTGCCGTGTCGATTTTAACGTGACTCCGCAGATAATCGAATTTTTCCTTAGATTTGCGCAGACCAGACTGGAAGGAAAGAGCATCGATGACATCACAAGCTCCTACTTAAGTGCTGTGAGCGTTCAGCTGGGCGATTATTCAAGACTGTTCATGCCGGTTTTCTCGGCGCTTTACGATCTGGTAAAGGAGATAAACGAAGGACAGTATTTCACCAAAGGCGCAGTAAACTTACTAAGCTTCCCCGAACTTTCCCGTGCGGCATATGACCTTTTGGGATTTATCGAGCGCCGTCAGGAAATGCTGGATATAATGTCGCACAGCGCATCCCCCGTTCAGGTAATGATAGGCCGAGAAACGCTGGCATCGCCGCTTGCCGAAAGTTCGGTGTTGATAGCAAGATATAATATCGGTCAAAACGCGGCGGGCGCCATCGGCGTCATAGGCCCGGTAAGAATGGATTATGCCGAGCTGCTGCCCCATGTAGAGTATTTCGCGAGAACGTTGGGAAAACTTTTGAGCGAGACATATAACGAATGATATCGAAGGGAGAACCCCAAATGTCCAAAAAGGAAAACACCGCCCCTGAACAGCAGGAAGTTCAGCAGGAGGCTGCCCCCGCCGAGGAGGTAAAAACCGAACAGCCTGCCGAAAAAACCGAGCTTGAAAAGTTGCAGGATGATTTTGCCGCACTCAACGACAAATATCTCAGGCTGATGGCTGAATATGATAACTTCAGAAAGCGCAGTCAGCGCGAGCGTGAAGCTATCTATCCCGAAGCTACCGCCGCTGCCGCCGCCGCATTTCTGCCGGTTGCCGACAACTTCGAGCGTGCGCTTGCCGCCGAATGTGCCGACGCCGAATATAAAAAGGGCACCGAGCTGGTGTTCCAGTCGCTGAAGGACAGCTTTGCAAAGCTCAACGTCGAAACCTTTGGCGAGCCGGGCGACAAGTTTGACCCCAACTGCCACAACGCAGTGATGCACATCGATGACGAGAATATCGAAGTCGAAACGGTGGTCGAGGTTTTCCAGAAGGGCTATCGCCGAGGAGATAAAATAATCCGCCACGCAATGGTAAAGGTAGCAAACTGACAAGGAAACTTTTTGTAAAAAGTTTCCTTGACCTTCAAAAACTTTCAGTTTTTGGCAATCCTTTTTACAAACAGCAATAAATAAAGTTTTTTGTCCAACTTTTGTTCACAAAAGTTGGTGGGGCTTCAGGGGCAAAGCTCCTGAGCATAAATTCGTAAAAAAATCAGTTTAATATATGGAGGAAATTATCATGGGAAAAATTATCGGTATTGACTTAGGTACTACTAACTCTTGTGTAGCCGTTATGGAAGGCGGCGAGCCTGTTGTTATCGCCAACGCAGAAGGCGCAAGAACCACCCCCTCTGTCGTTGCATTCTCCAAGACCGGCGAGCGTATGGTCGGTCAGGTTGCAAAGCGTCAGGCTATCACCAACCCCGACAAGACCATCAGCTCCATCAACCGTCAGATGGGCTCTGAGTACAACGTAACCATCGACGGCAAGAAGTACACCCCCCAGGAGATCTCTGCAATGATCCTGCAGAAGCTCAAGACCGACGCTGAAAGCTATCTCGGCACCACCGTTACCGAGGCAGTTATCACCGTTCCCGCATACTTCACCGACGCTCAGCGTCAGGCAACCAAGGATGCAGGCCGCATCGCAGGTCTCGACGTAAAGAGAATCATCAACGAGCCCACCGCTGCTGCTCTTGCATACGGCGTTGACAAGGAAGCTGACCAGAAGGTTATGGTATACGACCTTGGCGGCGGCACCTTCGACGTTTCCATCATCGAGATGGGCGATGGCGTTCAGGAAGTTCTTGCAACCGCAGGCAACAACCGCCTCGGCGGCGATGACTTTGACGACCGCCTCATCAAGTATATGGCAGGCGAGTTCAAGAAGGAAAACGGCATCGACCTTACCAGCGACAAGATGGCTATGCAGCGCCTTAAGGAAGCTGCAGAGAAGGCTAAGATCGAGCTTTCCGGCATGACCACCGCACAGGTAAACCTGCCCTTCATCACCGCTGACGCAACCGGCCCCAAGCACCTTGATATGACCATCACCCGCGCCAAGTTCAACGAGCTTACCGCTGACCTGGTAGCTGCTACCATGGGACCCGTTAAGCAGGCGCTTTCCGACTCCGGCCTCACCGCTTCCCAGATCGACAAGGTTCTTATGGTTGGCGGTTCTTCCAGAATCCCCGCTGTTCTTGAAGCGGTTAAGAGCTTTATCGGCAAAGAGCCTTTCAAGGGCATCAACCCCGACGAGTGCGTAGCTGTCGGCGCTGCTATCCAGGGCGGCGTTCTCGGCGGCGACGTTAAGGGTCTGCTGCTGCTCGACGTTACCCCCCTCTCTCTCGGCATCGAGACCATGGGCGGCGTATTCACCAAGATCATCGAGCGCAACACCACCATCCCCACCAAGAAGAGCCAGATATTCTCCACCGCTGCTGACAACCAGACCTCGGTTGAGGTTCACGTTCTTCAGGGCGAGCGTGAGATGGCAGCCGGCAACAAGACCCTCGGTCTCTTTAAGCTGGATGGCATCCTTCCTGCACGCCGCGGTGTTCCCCAGATCGAAGTAACCTTTGACATCGACGCCAAC
>JAFQAX010000140.1 GCA_017399785.1 Oscillospiraceae bacterium
GTTGCCGCATATATCGGCATCGAGCTTGGTCACCTTGTTTCGGGTAAGACTAAGGTTGATATTCTGGTAACTCCGCTTGTTTCGATAGTCGGCGGATCGCTCATCGGACTTGTAGTAGGCCCTCCCATTTCGGCGTTTATGAACTGGATAGGCGAGATAATCAACTGGGGTACCGTTCAGCAGCCGATACTTATGGGCATCATTGTTTCTGTACTTATGGGCATGATACTCACTCTTCCGATAAGCTCGGCGGCGCTTGGTGTTGTACTTAATCTTTCGGGAATCGCTGCAGGCGCTGCAACTGTAGGATGCTGCGCTAATATGATCGGATTTGCCGTTGCAAGCTACCGCGAGAATAAGGTTGGCGGACTTCTCGCTCAGGGACTTGGCACCAGTATGCTGCAGGTGCCCAACATAATGAAAAAACCGATAATCTGGATGCCTGCCATTGTTTCCAGTGCAATTCTTGGTCCGATTTCTACCAAGATTTTGGGGATGACCAGCAACGCAACAGGCTCCGGTATGGGAACTGCGGGATTGGTAGGTCCGCTGATGACCTATCAGGTAATGACCGAAACGGTTGCTCCCGCTGTGGTACTTATTGAAATTGTACTGATGTACTTTGTGCTTCCTGCTGTTATATCGCTTGCAGTTTCTGAATATATGCGTAAAAAAGGCTGGATAAAAGACGGCGACATGAAGCTTGACATCTAATTTAATAATTGCAATAAACGGCTTTCTGATGAGAAAATCATCGAAGGCCGTTTATCTTTTGATAAAATCGGACATACTTATAAATAATGAGTAACATTCGTCAAAATGCGCATAAATAAACAAAAATTATTATGAATTTTAATCCATACAGTTGCCGACAAAAATATGCTAAAATATAATCAAGGGAATATGCCCCCTTTTAAAACTGGTGATTATTTACGACCTTGAAAGCGACGGAAATACGTCGCCTTTTATTGTTGTCGGAGCGTTTGCGTAATAAATTAAGGAGGCGGCAGATTTGTATAATATCAGCGATGTGGTGGTTTACGGTAATACCGGAGTCTGCCGTGTTGAAGATATAGGAACCCCAAACTTTCACGGCGTGGATAAAAGCCAGAAATATTACACCTTAAAGCCGGTGTTCGGTGACGGTGTGATCTATTGTCCTGTAGATAACAACCGCGTTTTCATCCGACCTGTTATTTCGAAAGAGGAAGCGGAAAAGGTGATAGAGGAGATACCCTCGATAAATGCTCAGGCTTATCACAACCGCAGTACCCAGCTGCTTACCGAGCATTACTGCGAAGCGCTTAACACCCACAGCTGCCGCGATTTGATAGAGCTGGTAATGTCTATATATCAAAAAAAGCAGGCACTTTTATCACAAAAGCGCCGCCTTGGTCAGGTCGATGAGCGATTCATGAAGCGTGCTCAGTCACTCCTGTATGGAGAATTGGCGGTTGCGCTCGGTATAGAAAAGGATGAAGTGGAAGCTTACATTGCTTCTAAAATGGAAAACGAAGAAACCGCCAACGTTTAATAAATACAAAAAGAGTTGATTTGTGTGTCAAAGAAAAATTTCGTAAAAAATAACCAAAAAAACTCGAAAAAATTTTAAAAATACACTTGCATTAGGGCTTTGCTTGTGGTATTATACTAAGGCATGTAAATCGCCGTGTTCCCTTTGCGGCGGGATTTCATGTCGGTGAAAGCCGGAATGAAAAGCTGACAGTCCTCTGCCGTTTGTAACGCAAGCGGGAATGAATGTCTGTTACAAACTTAAGGAGGAAATTTTAAAATGGACGCAATGAAAGTATTTTCCGATGCCTGCCTGAAGCAGAATCCCCCCAAGTTCAACGTTGGTGACACTGTACGTGTTGGCGTTAGAATCAAGGAGGGTGAGAAATCCAGAATTCAGACCTTTGAGGGCACTGTTATCGCCAAGAAGCACGGCGGTATCCAGGAGACCTTCACCGTACGCCGTCTTTCCCACGGCGTAGGCGTTGAGAGAGTTTTCCCGCTTCATTCCCCGGTAGTTGAGAGCGTTGAGGTTGTTCGCGAGGGTCGCGTTCGCCGTGGCAAGCTCTACTACCTCCGCGACAGAGTTGGCAAGGCTGCTCGTGTCAAGGAAATCAAGAGATAAAACATATCTGTTACCAAAAAGGGACTTTTATAGTCCCTTTTTGTGTTTTTAGCGGTTGAGAGGAGGCTCACGAATGGGTGAACTGAACGAACGCTCTGAAAAATTTGAAAATGAAACTGCAAAGCAGAATATAACATCCGGCTCAGATGATAAAAAGAAGAAAATCTTCAAAGAAGTATACGATTGGCTTGAAAGTGCCGTTATGGCGGTCATATTTGTTGTGTTGCTGTTTACCTTTGTCGGAAGAACATCGGTTGTCAGCGGAGAATCAATGATCCAGACGCTGCAGAATGGCGAGATGCTGCTTATCTCCAGACTGGGCGGAAGCTTTGAACAGGGCGATATCGTCGTTGCGACAAAGCCTTACTCCCACAATGAACCAATCGTTAAGCGTGTTATCGCAGTTGAGGGACAGACTGTTGACATTGATTTCAACAAGGGACTTGTCTATGTAAACGGAGATCTGTTGGATGAGCCTTATGTTAACACCCCCACCAACAGACGCTATGATCAGCGCTTTCCTATGATAGTTCCCGAGGGACATGTATTTTTGTTGGGAGATAACCGAAACGGTTCTTATGACAGTCGTGCCGAAGAGATAGGTTTTGTGGACGAGCGTTATATCATGGGCAAGGCATATTACCGAGTATTGCCTTTCTCCAGATTTTCGACGCTTTACGATAAATAAGGTGAGTATATGATGGAAGAAAAACAGCAGGGAAAAACTATACAGTGGTTTCCCGGGCATATGGCAAAGACCCGTCGCCTTATCAAGGCAGGTCTGCCGCTGGTCGATGCGGTGGTAGAGCTTCGTGACGCAAGAATTGTGCGCGCAAGCCGAAATCCCGAGATCGAGCAGCTTACAAAATCCAAGCCCAGACTCATTATTTTAAATAAAGCCGATATGGCGGATGAAAAGGTCACCGACGAGTGGCGTGAGTTTTTCAAGAAAAAAGGCTATGCTGTTATGGCTGCCGATTGCCGTAGCGGACGCGGTTTAAAACAGCTGGCGCCCATACTCAACGAGTTGTGCGCTGAGCGCATTGAAAAGAATGCCCGCCGCCAGATGACCGGACGCCCTCTTCGTATAATGATAGTCGGCATACCCAATGTTGGTAAATCTTCGCTGATCAACCGTCTTGCCGGCTCAAGAAGAGCTAAGGTCGAGGACCGTCCCGGAGTTACCCGCGGTCAGCAGTGGATTAAGCTGGAAGGCGGCATGGAATTGCTGGATACCCCCGGCGTTCTCTGGCCTAAATTCGAGGATCAGCGAGTTGGCAGACATCTTGCCTATACCGGCGCTATTCGCGACCAGATCATGGATGTTGAAGATCTTGCCTGCTCGCTGCTTGAACTGCTCAGAGAGCGTTATCCCAACGAGCTTTGTGCAAGATATAAGTTTACTCCCGAAGAGATCGCCGACATGAGCGGATACGATATGCTTTGCCTGCTTGCAATAAAGCGCGGTATGCTTGTCTCGCGCGGAGAAGGCGATACTCTACGAGCTGCAAATACTCTTCTTGACGAGTTCCGCGGCGGAAAGCTGGGGCGCATTTCGCTCGAGACGGTGGAGGATATAAGACGTGACTACCGTTGAAAAAGTGGATCTCTACGAAATCGAAAACGCGCTCAGACTTAAAGGTTTAAAGCTTATTTGCGGAGTTGATGAAGCGGGAAGAGGGCCTCTCTGCGGACCTGTTGCTGCAGGCGCTGTTATCCTGCCCAAGGGACTTGTTATCGAAGGTCTCAATGATTCTAAAAAGCTGACCGAGAAAAAGCGTGATGCTCTTTACGATGAGATAACTTCTAAAGCGTTGGCTTGGTCGGTAGGATTGGCAACACCCGCTGAGATCGATGAGTATAATATCCTTAAAGCAACCTTTCTCGCTATGAAAAGAGCGGTAGAGGGGCTTGGAGTTATTCCCGAGTATCTCTTGGTGGACGGCAACCGCGATCCCAAGATAGGCTTTCCGACGGCTACCATTGTAAAGGGCGATGGAAAGGCTGCCTGCATCGCTGCTGCTTCGATAATAGCCAAGGTTACCCGTGACAGGGTACTCGATGAGCTGGATAAGCAATATCCGCAGTACGGATATGCAAATCATAAAGGTTATCCCACCAAGGCGCATTATGCAGCCATCGCCGAGCACGGAATAACCGAGCATTACCGCAAGTCGTTTTTAAAGACGCTGGATAAACATATTTAAGGGAGCGATAACATGCCGCAAAACGGATCTTTAGGCGAACAGTATGCCGCACAGGCGCTGCAGAAAAAAGGATACCGAATAGCGGATATGAACTTTCGCTGCCGATACGGCGAAATAGATATAATCGCCGAAAAAGACGGTTATATCGCATTCGTTGAAGTTAAAACCCGCGCTGCCAATTCGCTGTACAGCCCCGCCGAAGCGGTGACTGCATCGAAACAGCGCAAAATAATTACCACCGCACAGCATTATCTTTTACAAAGTCAAAGCAAGCTTCAGCCGCGCTTCGATGTTTTTGAAGTGGTTACTGCTTCGAAAAACGATTTCCGTGTGATTAAATCGGAGCACATCGAAAACGCGTTTGGAGCGTAAAATATAACGGCGCATCTGCGCCGACGAAAGGAAGGCTGAAAAATGCAGTACATCAGCACCAGAAATAACAAGCTTTCGGTTTCTTCGTCCTTTGCTATTGCCAGCGGTATCTCGCCCGAGGGCGGACTTTACGTTCCTGAGCAGCTGCCCAAGGTTGATGCAAAGTGGATAAGCAATCTTTGCGAAAAGGAATACCCCGAGCGTGCCGAACAGGTGCTTTCGCTTTTCCTTACCGATTTTACCAAGAGTGAGATTAAAAATGCCGTTAACGCTGCCTATACCGGCGGAGTTTTTGAAGAGGATTGGGCTGCGCCCATATCCGATCTTTCGGACGGCAGATTTGTGCTTGAGCTCTGGCACGGTCCCACCTGCGCATTTAAGGACATGGCACTTCAGCTGCTGCCACACCTGATGTCTTATGCTTCCAAGCGCGCGCTTGATGGAAAGCAGATACTTATCCTTGTTGCAACCTCCGGCGATACCGGCAAGGCTGCACTTGAAGGATTCTGCGATGTTGACGGAATAAAGATCGCTGTATTCTATCCCAATAACGGTGTAAGCGAGATGCAGCGTCTGCAGATGGCTACCCAGCAGGGTGAGAATGTTGCTGTTTACGCTATTGAGGGCAACTTTGATAACGCGCAGACCAACGTAAAGAAGATCTTTACCGATGCAGGCATTATCGAAAAGCTCAAGGAGAAGAATACTGTTCTTTCTTCGGCTAACTCCATCAACTGGGGCAGGCTTGTTCCTCAGATCGTTTATTACTTCTCGGCATATGCCGATCTGCTCGCCTGCGAGTGCATCAAGCCCGGTGAAAAGATCAACTTTGTTGTTCCCACCGGAAACTTCGGCAATATCCTTGCAGGATATTATGCCAAGAAGATGGGATTGCCGGTAAATAAGCTTATCTGCGCTTCCAACGATAATAACGTCCTCACCGAGTTTATGAACGATGGCGTTTACAATGCAAAGCGCGAGTTCTTTACCACCATCTCTCCCTCGATGGATATCGTTATCTCCTCCAATCTTGAGAGATTGTTGTTTGAGCTTTGCGGACGTGATTGCGAAAAGGTAAGCGGATTTATGAAATCGCTTTCTGACGAGCGTGTTTATAAGATCGATGCCGAGATGAAGGCTGCTCTCGATGCCGATTTCTGGGGCGGATATGTTGATGAAAAGACCTGCAAAGAGATGATAAAAAAATCTCTCTCCGATATCGGTTATCTTTGCGATACCCATACTGCAGTAGCGCTTGGTGTTTACGAGAATTACAAGTCTGAAACCGGTGACCAGACCGCAACCGTTATTGTTTCCACTGCGTCTCCTTTCAAGTTCTCGGGCAGCGTTCTTGATGCTATCGGAGTGGAAGTTCCCGCTGAGGAATTTGACGCTGTAAAGGCGCTGGAAGAGGCTACCGGCTTAGAAGCTCCCGAAAGCCTTGCCAATATCAAGAACAAGAAGGTTCGTTTCGACAAGGTTATCGACCCAGCCGATATGCCTGCCGAGATAGTTGCCTTTGCTTAACTTTAACTTATATCATTCCGGGGGCAATGCCTCCGGAATGGTTATGTAATCCGCCGTTTTAAAACGGCGGTTATAGTGACTTAGAGCGCCTGGTAACCTGTTTTATAAGGCGTTTTGGGTCGGAAGGTAGCACATA
>JAFQAX010000017.1 GCA_017399785.1 Oscillospiraceae bacterium
GCTCGGCATACTTGCGGTAGATGTCGCGGCGGTCAGACTGGATATAGGGACCGAAATCGCCGCCTACGTCGGGGCCTTCATCCCAAACGAGTCCGGTCTCTTTAAGCGTCTGATAGATAACATCCATGGCGCCGTCAACATAGCGCTCCTGGTCGGTATCCTCAACGCGGAGAATAAAGGTGCCCTTATCTTTTCCCTTTGCGGCAAGATAAGCGTAGAGCGCGGTTCTAAGATTTCCAACATGCATATAGCCGGTGGGGCTGGGCGCAAATCTGGTACGCGGGCAAGAATGATCTATCATAATGTTTCCTCCATATTTTAAGCCAAAAGCTTAAACAACTTTAATATTACTATATTAGGGCAGTCGGGCGATATTGTCAAGAATCCTGATAAATCCGCCCTTTATCCTTTGTTTTTAGGTTCGGTTGCGACACTTTTTTTAATGTGACAGGCATAGAATTATAGTTACACCTTTTTATTTTTTCCAAAGGGGGAAGCTTAAATGACTGTCACTACCGCAGTTTCCTCAAAGCTGTTTGGCAAGACGCAGATAAAACTGAAATTCAAAGAACAGGCGACCTATGCCGCCATAGGATTTATTATGGGTGGAAGCACCGTTTCGGCAGGTGCTTCGCCGTTTGGCGTTGCCTGGGCAGGGGCCTCACCTCCCGCCCACTCCGCCGCGGCATCCTTTGGCGCGGCGGCGGGCTATCTGCTGCTTTTAAAGGGAGAGGCGGCGGTCAGGTACATAGCCTGCATCGCGCTGCTGCTGGCGCTGAGATGGGCATTTGCCTTTGTTTCGCCAGGATCGATGGCGGTGCTGTCACCTTTTCTGGGGGCGTCAGCGGTGGCAGTAACGGGACTTGCCGCCGCCCTTTCAACCGACGATTACGGCTTTATAATGCTTATCTGCGAAGCGGTCATTACCGCCACATCCTCGCTGCTGTTCGGCAAAGCGCAAAGTTCGGTCTTTGCCGAGCGCCCATCCAAAAGCGGCAGCATCTGCGTCGGGATAGCGCTTTGTGTAATGTATATGGGGCTTAGCCGCTTTATATTTTTCGGCTTTTCACCCGCCCACAGCCTTGCTTTTGCGGCGATTTTGTGCTGCGGCTTCTATTCGGGGACAGGCTTAAGCTCGGCGGCGGCGGTGGCGGCGGGACTCTCCTCCGCCCTTTCAAATCAGCCGCATATGCTGGCGGTCTGCTGCGCGGCGGGATTGGGCTGCGGGATATTCGCTCCGCTTGGACGGGTCGGCTGCTGCGCTGCATTGGTAATATGCTCGCTGATGGGATATGCCGCCCAACTCGGCTTTGAGGGCATCGGCTTTGTCTTTGCCGAATCGGTAACCGGCTGCATCATAATGACGGCGCTGCCGCTCTCATTTCTTTCCAAAGTCGGCATCATCAGCCGCTATCCAAACGCCGACGGCGATATGCTGAGAACGGCGGTCATCTCTCAGCTTTGGCGGTTGAGGACCGCTTTAAGCGATATAGCGCAGATGACGGGAGAAATTTCCAAAAAACTTGCCGATATTTCGGGCGACCCCATCGAATCGGTGTTTGCCAAAAGCTGCTCGGCGGTGTGCAAAGGCTGTAAAAGCTCGCCCCGCTGCTGGCAAACTGGCTACGACAACACCGCCGATGCTTTAAATCACGCCTTTTCGGCGGCAAAAACAAAGGGCAGCGCCGAGCTTTCAGATTTTCCCGCTCATTTTAAATGCGACCGCATTGAACGCATGCTGGAGGTGATAAACAAAAACACCTCTGGCTATATGACGCATCGGATGCAGCAGCGCCATCTTTCGCAGCTGCGCAGCGTTTCGGGCGACCAGTTCGGCGGCATCTGCGATCTTTTGGATTCGATGGAGCGGCAGCTTGCCGATTTCAGGACTGCCGACAGCCAGACCGCCGATGCGGTGACCAAATATATCTCGGCGCTCGGCTGCGAATGCGGCAGCATATGCTGCTTTTTAGACAGCTTCGGGCGCATCTCGATACTGGCTGAGCTGCCCGCTCACAAAGCGGTGCGGCTGATGTCGCCGTCGGTCGCCGCCGACCTGTCGGAGATAGTGCTGCAGGAATTATCAGCGCCGCAGCAGCTTTTATCGGGAAATTCCGCAAAGGTGATGTGGTCGGCAAAGGCGGTTTACGGCATAAAATCGGCGTTTGTTCAGCACGCCAGCGGCGGCAACAGGTTTTGCGGCGACAGCCTTAAGGTGATAGACAACGCCAACGGGAACGCCATCCTGCTGCTTTGCGACGGCATGGGTGTGGGCAGTCCCGCGGCGGTGGATGCCACCATGACCGCATCGCTTTTGGAACGGCTGCTGTCGGCGGGGGCGGATCTGCCGTCCTCGCTGCGGCTGGTGAACGCCGCGCTGCTGTCGGGCGGCGGCGAGGAACGGCTTTGCACCGTCGATGCGGCGCTGCTCGACCTTTACAGCTGCCGGCTGGACATTTTCAAAGCAGGCGCAGCGCCAAGCTTTGTGCTGCAAAACGGACGCTGCCGCAGGATAGAAGCCAACTCGCTGCCGGCGGGGATTTTAAGCGGCGCCGAAGCCAAGCACACCACCGTTTCCCTCTCGGAAGGGGATATAATCGTCATGCTGTCGGATGGCGTTATCGAAACGGGCTACGAGTGGGTGCCTTCGCAGATAACCGCCTTTGCCGATTGCCCACTGGATGAGCTTTGTCAGCGGCTGATAGACACCGCCCACGACCGCCGACTTTCCGACCGTGAGGACGATATGTCGGTGCTGGCGGTGAAAATAGTGGCGGCGTAAAAATAAAGCCGTCCTTTTCAGGATCGGCTTTGTTTTTTTAATTAGATTTGTTGAATGGGCATCTTTCTTTTAAGCACTGGTTGTTGAGGTGAGAACGGCTACAGGTTATCTCGCCCAGTTCCATTTTTATGCCGAGCTGCTCATCGCTAAAGCTGACCGCCTCGGTTATGGCAAGATATCCGTTTCGTTTGCAGCATCTCGGACCGCCTATCTCTCCTATCTTGCCGAGCGCCCTCGAGGTCATAAGATTAGATGAGCCCCATGAAGCTTCGGAAAGCGGAGTAGTGTCGGTGGCAATAGAAAAGTATATGCCGGCGCTTACCGCCGCGCCGCAGGCGCCCCAAAATCCGCAGGCACCGCCCGGCACCGACCTGCCTCTGCTGTACATCTCGGGCAACGCTTTTGCCAAATCGATATTTCCTCCCGAATTTTTAAAGGCAGTCAAAAGCGCTGCTCCCACCATGATATGATGCTCCGGTCCGTGCATATGGCAGAACTCCATCGACATCAGCTTTTCAAAAATGTCGATAGGATTTTTCGACTTTTCATCCATGCAGACCGAAATTATCGCGTCTGCGCCCTTGGTGTGACATTCGTCGCAGACATAGTGCCCGTTTACGCACCTTGTCTTGCTGTTTTCGGTTTTATGGCAGATGGCGCACTCCATCAAAACACCTGTTTCCAGATATTCCAGCGGCGCTTTGCAGATAAGGCATTCTTCCTTCATGGCTTTGCCCCCAAATCTAAACAGTTATATTTTAAAGATACCATTCTTTGCTCCATTGCGCAACAAAAGGCACAGCTTTCGCTGTGCCTTTGCGTTTTATCTGAAGTAAAGCGACTTGGTGGGGAACTCCGGCTCGGTGGTGAAGTTTACACCCAGCTTCAGGAAGGTGGAAGCGTCGTCCTGAGTGATGATGTCGGAGAAGTGGGCGTCGCAGCCGCGAAGTTTCGGCAGCTGCGCCATCGCAAATTCGGCGATGGGATTGGTTGCCGCCGAGATGGAAAGCGCCTGCAGCACCTCTTCCAGCTTAAGGGAAGGATAGCTGGAGCCGAGAATGTCCTTTTTCATCTTGATTATCGGTTCGAGAACGATGGGCGAGATGAGCAGCATCTCGTCGGGCAATCCCGCCAGCACCTTGATGGAATTGAGCACCAGTGAAGCGGTGTTGTTCATCAGCTCAGATGCCTTGCCGGTGACGATGGTGCCGTTGGGCAGCTCTATCGCGCCGACGCTAAGACCGCTTTCCTTTGCCTTTTCCAGCGCGGGAGCAACGGTGCTGCGGTCGGTGGGGCGAAGTCCCTGAGAGCTGAGCAGAAATTCGATACGCTTGCAGGTCTCGATATCACCGTTGCCTTTTTTATAATCGCAGTGGGATTTAAAGTATCTTCTGATTATCTCCTGACGGGAAGCCTCGCAGCATATCTCGTCATCTATAATGCAGCTTCCGATGGTGTTAACGCCCATATCGGTGGGGGATTTATAGATATCCTCGCCGATAATGCGGTTTAAAATGGTGCGAACCACCGGAAAAGCTTCGATATCACGGTTATAGTTTACGGCGGTCTTGCCGTATGCCGAAAGGTGGAAGGGGTCGATCATGTTGACGTCGCGCAGGTCGGCGGTAGCTGCCTCATAGGCGATGTTTACCGGATGCTGCAGCGGCAGATCCCAAACGGGGAAGGTCTCATACTTTGCATAACCCGCCTTGATGCCGCGCTGCTGCTCATGATAAAGCTGAGAAAGACAGGTGGCAAGCTTGCCGCTTCCGGGGCCGGGAGCGGTGACGACAACGATGGGGCGGCTGGTCTCGATATAGGGGTTGGCACCGTAGCCCTCATCCGACACGATGGTGTCAACATCAGAGGGATATCCCTTGGTAAGGGTGTGAACGTATACTCTTTCACCTCGCATCTCCAGCTTTTTGCGGAAGGTGTCGGCAGCGCTCTGACCCGAATACTGGGTTATCAGCACCGAGCCGATATAAAGACCTATCTTGCGCAGCTTGTCTATCAGACGCAGCACGTCCATATCATAGGTGATGCCGATGTCGGCGCGGATCTTGTTGCTTTCTATCGACTTTGCACTGATGCAAAGGATTATCTCAGCCTGATCGCGCAGCTCGGAAAGTAGCTTGACCTTTGCATTGAGGTCAAAGCCCGGCAATACGCGGGCAGCGTGAAAATCATCGAATAATTTTCCTCCGAACTCCAGATACAGCTTTCCGCCAAAGCGCTCTACACGCTGTCTGATACGAGCACTCTGTTCTTTTATATAAGCACCGCTGTCAAAGCCTGGTTTGTTCAAAGCGAACCCCTCCTTGCCATCATTACTAACTTTTTTATTTTATCACAGCGACCATTTCTTTTCAACAAAAGGCGGCTTTCTTTTTTAATTTTATCTTCATTCTTTTTACTGGACTTTGACATAATATACGGTTATAATATTATGATGTATTGTCCCATATCGCGTTTATTCTAAGGAGGAACTTTAAAAATGAACATCAAAAAGATCGCGGCATTGCTGCTCTCTGTCGCTATGCTGCTTTGCTTTGCAGGCTGCTCTTCCGAAAAGCCTGCCGTTGTCGCAACCTATAACGGCGGCGAGATCCCCGCAGGCCTGTATGTATTCAATCAGGTGACCGCCATCAATCAGGCTCTTGCTGTTGCCGGCAATCCCTACTCCCAGGCCGACCAGATCCTCAATCAGAAGATCGAGGGCGTTTCGGGTGAAAAGTGGATCAATAATCTCGCGGCAGACATGACCAAGTACCACGCCGCTCTCAAGAGCGAGATGGAGCGCCTCGGTCTCAAGCTGGATGATGAGGTAGCCGCTCAGGTAGAGACCGATCTTAAAGCAAGCTGGGAAGTTGACGGCGCATATATGGAGTCGCTTGGCGTGACTTATGACGCATTCGAGCTTGTCACCACCCTCAACCTGCTCTCCCCCGAGCTGTTTGAGGCTTACTACGGCGAAAACGGCGAAGAGCCCGTCCCCGAAGAGGAGCTCAAGGCATTCTTCCTCGATAACTATCGCCGCAGCATGATCGTCGTTCTCCCCCTTGTTGACAGCACCACCGGCGCTGCCCTCAGCGAAGCCGAGATCGCCGACACCAGAGCACGCTATGAAGACTATAAGACCCGCCTTGCAAACGGCGAGACCATCTTTGACATCATCACCACCACCGACACCCTGATGAGAGAGCTTGGCCAGACCGGCGAAGAGACCCCCGAGCCTGTTGAAGAGGATTACGAGATGCTGTTCGCAAGAGAGGGCTCCGGTTATCCCACCGCACTGCGTGATGCTATTTTTGACGAGAACGCTCCCCTTAATACTCCCCTCTTCTACGAGGATGAAAACTTCCTCGTAATTTACGACCTGCGTGACACCATGGGCGACGGCGAAGTTTACGAGAATTCCAAGCTTTCGCTGCTCACCGTTCTCAAGGGCGCTGAATTTGAAGCAAAGCTCAACGGCGTTTCCGAGTCCATCAACTACACCGTTGACCAAAAGGCTGTAAAGGCACTCTCCTTGAGAAACATCTTCCTGCAGTACTCCAAGAGCTGATAAAACTTAAAACAGCAAAAGCGGCTTGAATTTCTTCAAGCCGCTTTTTTTGTACCAAAAAAGCCTCCGGTAAAAACCGGAGGCTTTTGCGTTTTAAGTTTATCAGAATGCGGTCTTTTCTCTAAGATATGCCGCAACCTCGGAGATGGGCATACGAACCTGCTCCATGGTGTCGCGGTCGCGAACAGTTACGCAGTTATCTGCTTCGATTCCCTTTTCGGCATCGCCGACGGTATCAAAGTCAACGGTGATGCAGAAGGGAGTACCGATCTCGTCCTCACGGCGGTAACGCTTGCCGATAGAACCTGCATCGTCAAAGTCGACCATAAACTCCTTCTGGAGCATGTGGTAGATCTCCTCCGCCTTGGGAGAAAGCTTTTTGGAGAGGGGCAGAACAGCTGCCTTGTAGGGTGCAAGTGCGGGATGGAAGCGCATAAC
>JAFQAX010000141.1 GCA_017399785.1 Oscillospiraceae bacterium
AACAAGGCGCTCGCAGGTGATTGCCATTCTCTCTGCGTTGAGGTCGGGGCGGAAGGTAACGATCTCGTCATCCTTGGTGGTGTAAGCCTTAAGACCCTCAAAGCAGGTCTGAGCATACTGGAGGACGCCGGCAGATTCGCTGATGGTTACGTTGGGGTCGGTGGTAAGTTCGCCTTCGCCCCATTTGCCGTCCTTGTAAACGCAAACATAGCGATACTCGGTGGGAGTGTAGCTGAAGCTCAGAGAGCCCCAATCGATGTTTTTCTTTTCCATATTATAAATCCCCTTTCTTTTTTTAAAGGAATAAAGTGCTATAAATTTAATTTTAGCTCAGTAAAGTTATATTGTCAATAACGGTATTAAAATATGGGTAAATAAATGGGCATCGGCTGTTTAAAAATCGCAAATCCACCGTTAAACCGATAAACAACTTTTAACATGGTTTTGTCATAAAAGGCGGCAAATAGTAATGGAGATTTAACGGCTATGGTCACTATACTGGATATTGAAAGCTGTAAGCTCACCTGGTTATCACGCCTGAATATACTTAAAACACACGGTAAAAAAAAGGATGCGTAAAATAGCATTATCAATAAACCGAAAGGGGAAGATATCATGCGAAAGGCAAAATCTTTTATTTACGGACTGGGTATGATGGTTAGTCATACGACGGGCTTTGCCATATTTGGGATCATATTGGCGATGTTGATAAAGCTGCCGAATAATATGTTCGGAGGAATATTGATATGGCCGTTGATGCTGAGTCTTTATTACTGCGCGGCAAACGATGAAACAAGAGAGCTGATAAATAAGCTTATGACGGGAAACTCCGCCGAAGACAAAAAACAGCAATAATTTAAAAAACAAACCCCGACATCAACGATGTCGGGGTTTGTTTTTTATTACATATTTACCGAAACTTCTATAGCTTCGCCAAGTTCTTCGAGCGCCGAGAATGCTGCGACAAGCTTATCGCCTTCAACATAGAAGGAAGCATCCAGCGGATAATCGGTATCCTGGCTGCGCAGCAGGCGGGCAACCAGCGAATCTTCGCCGCATTCGCGCAGAATATCGCGCTTCTTTGCGACTACCTCTTCCTTGCGTCCGGGGATCTTGCTGCTCTGCTCGTCAAGTATCAGCGTCACCAGTGTTTCGGGCTTGATCAGCTCTTCGAGCTGCATGCGCTCGCCGGTCTGGGCGTTGAATACAAGACCGATGATATACTCTTCATCATCGCCTTCGACGGGAGTAAACTCAACTTCATATATCACGCTGAAGATGTTTCCGTCGTTGCAGGTGACGGCATCGTAAAGGGTGAACATCTCGAGTTCTCTTCCGTCGGCTATCTCGTCAGCAAGGGTGGTGACAAGCTCGTTGAGAACATCGGAGATATCTTGAGCGGCATCTTCGGCCGATTCGCTTGCGGCTTCGATGATGTTATAGCTGTAAAGGCAGTTTCCCTCTTCATATTCTTCAAGGTTGGTATCAAAGATGAACTCCTCGGGATCAGCAACCTGTGAAGCAGAAGCCGAGCCTTTTTCGCCCTTGGGGTCATCCCTGCGGTTTAGCGATTCCTCAAATCCCTCGCGGGAGCAGGAGCAAATCAGCATAACGGCAAAAATCGCGGCAAAAATTTTGGATTTGAGATGCACGAAAATCAGTCCTCTCAAAATAATTTGGCAGATATACATCATCATTATAACACAGCCGGTGCCGTTTGTACCGCCCCCGGCAATAATTTTATAAAACATAAAAGAAAAAGAGCCGACCTTGCGTCGGCTCTTTTTCCTGTCAATCAGCTAAGGGGATTTCCTTGTATATCAAAGCGGCGTTGGGGCCGCCGCCTGACAGCGTTTGGCGGTTTGTTTTTTGGCGGATTTGGGTATAACGACGGTATAGGTTATCTTCTGCTCGTCCTCAGTCTTTTTGGAAACGGCATCTATCCCCGCCTGCTTCATCATGTCGATGGCGTTTTCTATCGCGTGGTTAAAGATGCGCAGGTCCCGCACGATAAAAAGCCGCGCTCCCTTGGGGGGATTATTCTGCTGCATCATCGCCGCCACCATCTTCTCGGTCTGCGATACGGTAAGCTGCTCAGCTATCACCCGCTTTACCGCCGATCGCAGCCGCTCATCCTCTGCCAGCGGCAGCAGCGCACGGGCGTGCCGTTCGGTAAGCGACGCCGTTTCAAGCTGCTTTAATATTTCGGGCGGAAGCTTGAGATTGCGCAATTTGTTTGCCACTGCCGCCTGCGATATGCCAAGCTTGTCGGCGGCCTGCTGCTGGGTGAGTTCGCAAAGCTCTATCAGCTGCTTTATCGCCATCGCCTCCTCAAAAAAGCTGAGTTCGCTGCGCTGAAGATTTTCCACCAACGCCAAAACGGCGCTTCGGCGGTCATCCGCCTCCTCTATTATGGCGGGGATGGTCGGTTCGTTAAGCAGCTTAAAGGCGTGCAGCCTGCGCTCCCCCGCTATCAGCTGATAACGCTCGCCGCACCGCCGCACCGAAATGGGGCAAAGCAGTCCGTTCTGGCTTATCGACTGCGCCAGCTCGGCAATGGAGCGGTCGTCAAAATTCTTGCGCGGCTGGGCGGGGTTGGGGTCGATGAGCGAAACCGAAATTCGCTTGATTCGGGGAACTGTCGGTCTTTTTTCAAACAGCATTCCAAAACCTCCCCAAAAAATAAATGGTATACTTTCTTTAACGAAAATATACCATTTATTGGAAATTATTTCAATAAAAATCGGTCGCAACTTTCGACATCGGTCACTTCATGTTTATTACAAACAATCCCACAAGACAGATGGCCATGCCGACCGTCTGGCGCAGACTGACGCTCTCTTTATAAAAGATTATGCCGATGATAAAAAGCGCTATCGCCAGCGCAACATTTGCCACTATCGAGCAGGCGCTTATGTTCCAGCCCGCCCTAAAGGCGATGATATATCCCACTTCCAGAAAGACAACGCTGAAAGCCAGCAGCACCGACGCCCAGTTTATCCCCGAAAAGAGAGCAGGGGTTATCCCCCTGTGGCTGACCGCCAGAATGACGCCGCAGATGACGGCGCCCAGCGAATAGGTGACCAGCAGCGCGGCAAAGGGGTCTATCTGATTCGGCACCGCCTTGGTGCAGATGTTGTAAACGACATTGGAGCTGACTATTACAGCGATTGGAAAAAACATTTCAGCCGACATGATTCGCTCCTTGACAGGTTACTTTTTGTTTCTTACCACCAGCAAAACGATGATAAGCAGTACCACAGCGGCGCAAAATCCGCCCAGCAGTATCGTTTTGATGGGGAACTGTGTTATAAAAATGGCGGTCGGGCCGTCTGCCCCGCCGATAATTCCGATGGAAGAAGCTTCATACATGGTGTGTACCTCCTTAAAGCTTATAACATTTGCGTTCTCTGTTTTTAAAGAAGCACTGATATTGGAATCCCGCCGCCTTAAGCAGCTCTTTTCCCTCGTCAAAGCCGCCCGATATAAATTCCGCCTTGTGGGCGTCAGAACCCAAGGTCACAAACTCGCCGCCGCATTCCTTAAACAGCTTAAACTCCCAAAGGGTGGGCATCATTTCCAGCTGAGGCGTGCGATAGCGTCCCGAGGTGTTCAGTTCCAGCGCCTTGCCGTTTTGGGCAAGCGTCTTGAAAAGCTCGCGCAGCAGCTCCTCATAGTCGCGCGGCTCAGGCGTTCCCGCCGAGTGGCCGAGATAGCGGTAGGCATAGGTAAGATGGGCAAAGCTGTCAAACAGATTCTGCTTTGCCATCTCCAGCTGCTCGGCAAAATAGAGGTCTATCATCTTTTTGCGGTCAAACTGCGTATCCGAAAGGAAATAAAAATCCTTGGTGTCGCGCACGTTGTGGATGGAACAGAGCACAAAATCGTAATCAAAGCTGTTTAATACCTTTGCTGCAAGCTCGGGGTCGTGGGTCGGCTCGCCCAGCTCAACGCCGAAGGAGATATCCAGCCTGTCACCGAACTGTTCCCGCGCGGCAGCGATTTCGTCTTTAAGTTCCGAAAGCTGC
Organism: Oscillospiraceae bacterium; assembly: GCA_017399785.1. Lineage (GTDB taxonomy): Bacteria > Bacillota > Clostridia > Oscillospirales > Ruminococcaceae > Yanshouia. The sequence continues at coordinate 4,029 of JAFQAX010000141.1, forward strand.
TGGTGCCAGTCATCGAGATAATAGACACCAAGCTCGCAGTGGTCGGTGATGGCGATGCCTTTTACTCCCTTTTCGATCGCCGAGCGGCAGATGTCAAATACCTCTTCGCAGCCGTCAAAGGAATGCTTTGAGTGGGTGTGGTTATCAAAAATAAGCTCAGCCATCGGCCAAACCTCCTTAAAATCAAGCATATAGAACATCATATCACTTGTCGCAGCAAATTTAAAGCGGTTTCTATTGCACAAATCGGCGCTATGTGAGAAGATGGGAATATAAAACAAAAGGGGATGACGTAATGAAATGTCAAAAAGCTATTGAAAGCCTTAAAAACAACGGATTTTCGGTGCAGTATTTCGAGACCAGTCAGCAGGCCTGCGATTACCTCAAGGAGCAGCTTAAAGGAGAGATAATCGGTTTCGGCGGCAGCATGACCGCAAGGGATCTCGGACTTTACGAGCTGCTGGGCGAGCAGAACACCGTTTGCTGGCACTGGAAAAACCCCGCTGACATAAAGCGCTATCCCGAATTTACTGCCTATATCACCTCGGCAAACGCCATTGCCGAAACGGGCGAGCTGGTCAACATCGACGCCAACGGCAACCGCCTTGCCGCCACCCTTTACGGCCCGCCAAAGGTATATTTCGTCTGCGGTCACAACAAAATAACCCCCGATTTGACTACGGCGCTGGACCGAGCACGCAATATTGCCGCCCCGATAAACGCCAAGAGGTTGGGCAGAAAGACCCCCTGTGCTGTTACAGGCAAGTGCCATAACTGCTCCTCTCCCGACCGCATCTGCAACGGAATTTCCATCCACCTGCGCCCCATGAGCTCGGCAAAGGTGACCGAAGTCATACTCATCGGCGAAGATTTAGGCGCATAATAAAAACCCCCGCTTCGATATTGAGGTGGGGGTAATTTTTTATGATTTTTTGGCTGAGGCTTTGAAAAAAGAGCCGCCGAAATTGAAAATCAGCACACCGAAAAGAATTATGCCGCCGCCGATAACGGCAGCACTGCCGGGAACTTCTCTGTTAATAACAAAGCCGAAAATACTCGCCATAAACGGATTGATAAACAGATAGTTGCTTACATGAGAAGTGTTTTTCGACTTGGAAAAAGCTTTAGCCCAGGCAAGGTAGGAAATAGCGCTTGGGAACACGCCCAAATATGTAATATAAAAGAATTGTGCTGTCGGCGCGGTAGAAAGCTCTCTAATGGCAGCAGGAGCAAAAACAGCAAGCATACAGCTTCCGGAAACAACGCTGAAGGTGGTTACCTGCAAGGCGGTGTATTTTTTTGTAAGCTTGCGTTGCAGCAGATTGTAGATGCTGAAAGAAAAGGCGGCGATAAACAGCCATAAAAGACCAATGTTAACAGAAAAGGTGCTGTTCATCAGCGTTAAAACAATAACGCCGACAAACTCTATCAAAAAGGCGGCCCACTGAAAAGACATCAGTTTTTCGTGATAAATAAAACGGGATAAAAAGGCTGTGATCAATGGGGCGGTTGCGATAATAACACTTGAAGTTGCCGAAGATACAGTAAGCAGTCCCATATTAAAAAGTATAATATAGAAGAAGAAGCCGGAAGCGCCCGCAGCCAAAAACCAAGGGATATCCTTGATCTCGGGCAGCTTCATTTTTGTCAAAACGCCAAAAATTATCAAGGTAACAGCGCCTATCAGATAGCGGAGAAAGCCCAAAGAAAAGGCAGAAAAATGCTGTAATGAAAGCTTTGTAAAAGCAAAGGCCGACGACCAAAAAAGAATGGTAATAATGGCAAAAGGATGAAAACTGTTTTTAAAATTCATGGTGATACCCCGCAGGATGTAAGACTTTTGCATAAATAACCAAAGCTGCAACCCGCCCTATATTTAAAACATAGGACGGGTCTTAAAGTAGTGTTATATCTTTTTAAGATTGGAGAAGAGCAGCGCGATCACCATCCAGAAGAGCTGATAAAGCGCCATCTTGCCGAATCCGAGCAATGCGATGTTGCCCGAGAAGGCAAGGAATGCCGTAGCGGCATAGCCGAGGATAAGTCCCGCCATCTGCATGATGGAGCCGATGACTATCGCCTGCTTTACGCTGTGCACCGCCGAAAGGGCGTGCAGTCTTGCGCTGCCGGCGGGCGGAGATACGATATAGCCGGTCGCGCGCTCACGGTAAGCGGTAAGCGAAGTGTAGCTGTCCTGAAGCTCGGCGGGCATGATGCGGATAAACTCGTCGGGATAGTGGAAATCGGAGGAGATCTTTTTTACAGTGATGTTGGGATTCATCGAGTAGACGATAAGGCCCATCTGCTTTTTGCCCAGCGAATGTATCCACGCCGCCGCCTTTTTGCCGGGGCGATAGGATACGATAAGCATGGCGGTAACGGCGCCGGAATTTGCAATATACAAAATCTTTTTGCCGCCCTTGGTAAAGCGCTTTTCATATTCCGCGGGAGGCAGCGCAATGTTGAATTTATCCATCAGATTGCGTCTGCCGATGAGAACGTGACGGCCGTTTACCATCGCCGAAATGCCTGCACCGTCGTGATAATCTACCTGATCGACCGGCAGCAGTATCGAACGGTTGCCGCCCACCATGTTGAGCAGAGCGTCCGAAAGCAGACCATCGATTCGACAGGAAACGCTTACCGCGTCGAGGATAGCTTCGTCGATGCGGCTTTCGGTCAGCGGCTTGATGCCGTGCAGCTCGATGAGCGACTTGGGATAAAGCTCGTTTACGTTGACGGTGACGCAGTTCATCTCCTCGAATTCTTCAACGGCGTCATAGCCGGAGATGAAGGCACGCTCGGGGGCAAGTGCTTTGGAGGCACGCAGCAGCGGCAGATTGCCGATGATGGTGGGGGTAAGGGGCGATGCCATGCAGAGCACGGCGCAGAAGATGGTGAATGCCTCTATAGCGCTGCTGTCAAAGAACAGACCGCAGGCAAGCGCCAGAATAAGCGCAGCCACCAGGAAAAAGTGGGAGAGATAGCGGCTTAAATTCTCGGTGTATTCCTCGCTGTAAGAAAGCTTAAGAAATTTTTCGGGGAAGCCGATAGGGGCGCTGTAGGCGACGGTCGGGTCGGAGAAGCCCTGACCGTGGGCAAGTCGGGCGGCAATTTCCTTATCCTTTATGATAAATTCGCCGCGCATCTCCTTGGCGGAGCTTGCGACCGCAAAATTGCGCTCGATGCGGGTGACCATCATACGCTTGCCGATGCTGTTAAAGAACAGCGACATGCCGGCGATGAGGAAGTAGAATCCGCCTTCACCGGTGTGAACGGTGTCGGAATTTAGTGCCAGCGCAACGCCGTGGGAGATGACCGCCAGCGTGCAAAGGGCGGCGGGAGCATCGTAATCGGCGCGCAGCTTAAAGAAGGAGACCAGTCCGTTGCCGATAACGGCGTTGGCAAACAGCGCCGAAATAACCAGCACCATAAGGTTTACCAGCAGGAACACCTTCATGTCCACCTCGGGACAGATGGCGTTTAACAGCGGAATGGGATAAAGATTTGCAAGCGAGAGATAAAGCAGCACAGCGCAACAGATGCCGGTCATAACGACGCGCAGCGTCAGCGACTTTTTCAGCGCGAAGATGTCGTCTCGCACATCCCTTGCGTCGGAGGGGGAATTGTATTCGCTGTCATCATATTGGTCGCGCAGCGAAGGAGCGGGCTTGATGCCCTTTTCCTTTTTCTCCTTGATGGCGGCAAGCGGTCTGGACTTTTTGCCGCCCTTTGCTTTGGCGGGCTTTTGGTCAGCGGCAGGCTTTTTGCTCTTTTTGGGAGCGGCAGCCTCGGGGCGCTTTTTCTTTTTGGGCTGTTCGGCGGCGGGGCCGGAGCGTTTTATACCGCCGAAAAACTGCGAAATTTCGCTCATGCCGTCATCAGGTTCGGGTTCAGGCTCGGCTTCTATCTCGGCAGCAAAGGAATGCTGCATAAACTGCTGGATCTTTGCCTTGCGCTGATTTTCAAACTCAGCCTCTCCGTCATCGCGGATGGAGGGTATCACCTGAGTGCGGGAGGAAACATCCGAAACGGCAGCCCTTGCGGTGGGGATGTCGGTGCGGGTCATATCGGGCTGCGCCGTCGGCACCGAAAAAACAGCGGTGCGGTCGGCTGCGGCGGGCGTTTCGGGCAGGTCATCCATGCCGCGCATGTTAAACGGCGAAGCGCCGGTGTTGACGGGAGCAGCCGTCTTAGGCGTTTTGGGCGGCGCAAAAGCAGAGCCGCCTTTCTTTCGTTCGATCTCGGCTAAAATATCATCGATGCGGTAGTTTTCGGACAAACGGAACACACCCTCTCACTTAGCTTTTATTCCCTTGCGCTGGCGCATGATCTCATAAAGAACAATTCCCGCGGCAACCGATGCATTTAGCGAATCAAAGCCGTTTTCCATCGGCAGGCTGACGGTTACGTCGCTCTTATCCTTAAGCAGGCGGGAAACACCTTCTCCCTCCGAGCCGACGATAAGCGCGGCGGCGCCCGAGTAATCGACCGAGCACCAGGGCTGACCGTCCATATCGGCGGAGTAGACCCATACATTTCGTTTTTTAAGCTCCTCTACGGTGGAGGCAAGGTTGGCAACTCTTGCGACCAAAAGGTGCTCGGCAGCGCCGGCCGAAGATTTCATAACGGTGGGGGTAAGTCCCACGCCGTGGCGCTTGGGGATTATGATGCCGTGGGCACCGGCAGCATAGGCGGTGCGGATTATGGCACCCAGATTGTGGGGATCTTCTATTCCGTCGGCGATGACGACAAACAGCGGCTCATCTCCCGCCTTGGCATAGATATCCTCCAGCTCGGCATATTGCGCTGCGGCGGCATAGGCGGCAACGCCCTGGTGGTTGATGCCGGGGCAGAGAAAATCCAGCTTTTCGCGGGTAACTTCCTTTATCGGGATACCGCGTTCTCTTGCCATTGCGGCGATCTTGTTAAGACTTCCGCCGGCATCTTTTAACATCAGTATTTTATCGGTTGCGCGGTCAGAGCGCAGCAGCTCGGTCACGGGGTTTCTTCCCGCAACGAGGTTTTCGGGCATTTCGGTATTCTTAAACATTTTTCCTCCGATGTCATTGACGCAGAAATATAGCTATACATCATCTATTATAGCAGATTATGTTGTGAAAACAAGAAGCATACACAAAATGTTGTGGTTCAGGCAAAAAAATATTGAAAAATGTCGAAAAAGCGGCTGAAGGAACAGAAAATGTTTCTTTCACGGCAAAAATGCAGAGCGATAAAAAATATACACTGTAAATTTTGCCCTCAAGGGCGGAAATTATACCCAAAAGAGAACATTTGAGCCTTTTAAAGAAAATTTCTGTACAATCAGTAATCGCACCTTTTCACACTTTTACAAACTAAAACTGTTGAAAACTGTGTTGAAAATGTTAAAAACTCTGTTTTAAATAGCGCTTTTTTGTGTTAAGCCGTTAAGAAGCTATAAATTTGTGAACAAAATTTTACTACCGATAGTTTACCGCACTTTCCACCCCGTTTATTTTCCGCTTGATTTTTGCCGCATGCAGACTATACTTTTAGATATGAATAAAATTTAGCATAAACCGTTTTATGAGGTGAAATATGAATTATCCCGCCACCCTTTCATGCACAAAATTTGAGATAAAAAACTTCGATCTGGAGCAGACGCTCAACTGCGGCCAGTGCTTCCGCTGGAAAAAGCAGGAGGATGGCGGCTTTCTCGGAGCTGCGTTGGGTTACGATGCCGTAATTTACCAAAACGGCGACGAAATAGCGGTCTATTCCAACGCCGAGGATAGGTTTTGGCACGATTATTTTGACATTGACGCCGATTACGAGGGAATGATCGCCTCCTTCTCGGGCGTTGAGCAGATGAAGGAGCCCTGCCGTGTCGCAGGAAAGATACGCATACTTAAACAGGACGGCTGGGAGGCTATCGCCAGCTTTATCTTAAGCCAGAACAACAACATAAAGCGCATCTCCGGCATCATCGAGCGATTTTGCGAGACCTTCGGCGAGCCGATCGGCAACGGACTTTATTCCTTCCCGCCGCCTGAGCGCATCGCCAACTGCACCGTCGAGGATCTGGCGCCGCTGCGCTGCGGCTTCCGTGCCAGATATCTCATCGACGGAGCGAAAAAGGTCTGCGACAAAACGGTGGATATCGAACAGCTTTATACCCTGCCCATCGACGACGCCAGAGCGATGCTAAAGCAGATAGTCGGCGTCGGCGATAAGGTCGCCGACTGTGCGCTGCTGTTTGGATTTTACCGCCTCGAGTGCTTCCCCAAGGATGTTTGGATAAGACGCGCAGTGGCGGAGTTTTTCCCCGACGGCCTGCCCCAAGAGATGCTGGCTTATGCCGGCGTTGCCCAGCAGTTTATCTTCCACTATATGAGAACGAGAGATCAGCAGTAAAAAAACGGCTCCCTTATTGGAAGCCGGTAAAACATTTAACGGAGCGTATCGACACCGGTGCGCTCCCGTTTATTATACCAACATGCAATATATAGAACTGCATATCCTTTGCTCTCCCAAAGGGGGAGCAAAGGAGTGCCCGGTTGCGATCAATGAGCCTCCCTCTGACGAGGGAGGTGGCAAAACCGCAGGTTTTGACGGAGGGAGAGAGAAAACCACCTTTCCGTAAAGTTGTCTTTCGCCTTAGCGCTTTTCTCTCCCTCAGTCAGCCTCGCTGACAGCTCCCTCGCACACACCTGCCCGCAGACAGGCGTACAAAGCACAATCGGCGAAGCCGGCTCTTGGCGTGGCGGAGAGTGAGGTTTCTGTTCCGAAGCGTTATCCCGATCCTCAAAAGTTACTTATCAGTGATAATCCCACTTGCACTCATCTTAAACTCGAAAGTTTTTTGAAGTTCTCAGAAACTTTTTTACAAAAAAGTTTCTGAGCCGCCGGAGGCAAAGAAAGGCACAAAAAAGCTCCCCTTTGATCAGGGGAGCTTTTTATCT
>JAFQAX010000142.1 GCA_017399785.1 Oscillospiraceae bacterium
ACCTGGCTCTCGGTTATCGAATCGTATACGGTAAAGTTGCCGGCGTTTATGCCGTATCTGATGTTGTTGGTAAAGAAAGGAGCGTTGCTCATGCTTTCAACGCCGCCGGCGATGATTATGTCTGCCATTCCTACCGCTATCTTGTTCGCGGAGCACTGAATAGCCGCCATAGCGGAGGAACAAGCCTGCTGGATGGTGTAAGCGGTGGTTTCATAGGGGAACCCCGCCATCAGAGCCGCATATCTTGCTACGTTATGTATAGCGGAAGAAGGTCTGGTCTCGCCCATTACTATCTCATCAACCATTTCGGCGGTGATGCCTGCTCTTGCAATCGCTTCCTTGAAAACTACTGCCGAAAGATCTGCAACGGTCATGCTTTTAAGCGAACCGCCCATCTTTCCGTAGGGGGTGCGGCATGCCGCAACTATGTATACATTTTCCAGTTTCATGCTTTTTGCTCCTCTTAAATTATGCCCTGAGCTGCAAGCTCTTCCAATTTCTGTTCGTCGTAACCCAGCAGCTCGCCATATACTTCAAGGTTGTGCTGTCCAAGCAGCGGTGCGGGTCGGCGGATAGCTGCCTTGGTGTCCGAAAGCTTTACGGGGTTGTTGGTAACGGTGATCTCACCGATGCCGGGCTGATCCATCTTGACCAGCATCTCTCGTTCACCGACGATGTGCTCATCCTTGGATATGTCATTCATGTCGAAGATGGGACCGGCGGGAACTCCTGCCGCAAGAATTATCTCAACCGCCTCATCGGCAGTGTACTGAGATGCCCATTTTTCAACTATGTCTTTAACGAGATAATAGTTATCCGAACGCTTGGTCATTATCTTAAAGCGTTCATCATCCTTAAGCTCAGGCTGATTGAGCACCTTATCGCAGAACTGATAGAACAGCTTATCGCTTCCGCAGGCAATGATGAAGAATCTGTCCTTAGCTTTAAATACGCCGTAGGGAGCATTTCCGATATAACGGTGTCCGGTTCTGGGAACAAGTCCGCCCGAGATGAAATAGCGCATATTCTCAGATGGCATCAAAGCAAGTGTTGAATCGACCATGGCAACGTCGATGCTCTGTCCCCTGCCGGTAAGAGTTCTGGCATGAAGCGCTGCAAGGATACCTATAACGGTGTTCATTCCGGCAGTAATATCCGAAATAGAAGCTCCCACCCTAATGGGATCTCCGTTTTCAACGCCTGTAGTGCTCATTATTCCGCCCATACCCTGAGCAACAATATCGTAAGCCGGACGCATTGCATACTTGCCTTTCTGGCCAAATCCGGAGATGGTTGCGTAGATTATTTTTTCGTTTACTGCGCTGAGAACGTCATATCCCAATCCAAGACGTTCCATAACGCCGGGACGGTAGTTGGAGATAACGACATCCGCCTGCTTTACCATCTCAAGGAACATTTCCTTTCCTTCGGGAGCCTTAAGATTGAGCGTAATGCTGCGCTTATTTCTGTTTATTGCAGCAAAAAAGGTGCTGTTTCCGTTAACATGTATAGGCGTAAAGCGCGCATCGTCGCCCTTGACCGGAGTTTCGATTTTTATTACCTCAGCTCCAAGATCGCCCAGCCACATAGTGGCAAAGGGTCCGCTGAGGACTCGGGTCAGGTCAAGAATTTTTATATCGCTTAAAGCGCCGTGCATCATATTAATTGCCCCTTTCGCATCTTTTTCATCTCTTTCACTTGTATTTTACCATTGACTCTCTTTTAAAACTAATGTATATTTTTATTGAATATATTTATCAGGATAAATGAATGGGGCGATTATATGGTTACGCTGCAGCAGCTTAAATACTTCCGCGAGCTTGCAAAAACCTGTCATTTGACAAGAACGGCAGAGCGGCTTTACATAACTCAAACCACGTTGAGCAACACCATAATCAATCTTGAAAACCAGATCGGAATAAAGCTTTTTAACAGAGTCGGCCGAAACATCCAGCTTAGCGATGCGGGAAAGCAGTATTATAAATATGTAAACGAAGCGCTTATCGCTTTGGAAAATGCCCAGACGGCAATAGACGATTTTAAGGAAAATGACCGACAGAATATATCGGTTGCGATGAACAGCTCCAACGTTTGGAACGAAATGATCCACGGATTCAGAAACAAATACCGTTCCTACAACCTGCGCCAGATAGACTGCGACAAGGCGCTGTTTTACCAAATGCTGATAAATCAGGAGATAGATTTTGTGCTGGCGGGAAACGGCGATATTCCCATGAAGGGTTTAAAATATCACTTTCTGCGCAACGAAATCCTTTATCTCTGCGTATCCAAAGATAATCCGCTTGCCAACCGCGAAAGTATTTATTTGGCTGACGCTAAAGATGAATCTTTTGTCACGCTCCCCCACACCAGCTGCTTCAGCGGATTTTGCGACAAGCTGTTTCACAAGGCAGGTATAAATTACAAGGTTGCGGTAGAATGTGACTATACCTTGCGCGGCAAGCTGGTAGAGGCAGGTTTAGGTGCTGCAATCACCACCAGCATCTCACGAAACCGCAGTATGCTCGGCGAAAATATTGCCTATATTCCGATAATCGATGATTTTGCACGCCGTCCCATTTCAATAATCTGGAATCCTCAGCACTATCTAAGCCGAGCCGCCCGTGACTTCAGAGATTACGTTATTGAAACAATAGTATAAACAAAACGCCCATGCATCAGTTCGATTAGACTGAAGCATGGGCGTTTGTTTTTCAAAAGTATTCAATGCTATACTATTTAATTTGCGCAAAACTCCCCGCCTCCGTTTATGCGGGAGGTAATAAGGACACAAATTGAACCATAGGTAATTTTGGTATAGTAGAGGACGGCAATCGCCGTCCTCTACTGTTTTCTTGCGCTTACGCCGCTTCTTCCTTTGCCATCGCCGCAAGGTCTGTTTCCTCCGGAGTATCCATC
>JAFQAX010000143.1 GCA_017399785.1 Oscillospiraceae bacterium
CACGGCATTACACTTTCCGCATGGGCCTTTGCGGGTCTCAGCGGCAACCAGCTTGCCACTTGGATCGTCAATCATTTCGGCGAGCTGGTGGAGATCGACGGACACATGGTAAACCCCACCGGTTATCAGCTTGTGCTGTATGTGACTGCCGTTCTGTATCTGGTGGCGTTGCTGCTGAGTGTGGTGCTTGTGCGGCCTGTATCCTCCGGTCAAAAAGATAATTAACAGTTCTATGCTATGACTGGACTTTTCGAAATCCTATAATTACACTCCGACCAAAATCGCAGCATATAAGTTGTTTTTACGGCAGCTTGTGTGCTGCGATTTTTTGCTTATGCAGGTAGTATCTCATTTAAAAGTCTTGTCGAAAATTGTATTTTCCGCACAAATATGATATCATTATAATTTAGTGAAAATCATCAAATGACATCGGAGGGATCGTTACGGGAATTTTTGCAACTTTAGTAGTTACCACCACTATTGCCGGCGTTGGCGGTACCGGATTGGGCGGACTGATAGGAGCAATGCTGCAAAAGGATTCCAGCCGCACTGTCAGCCTGCTTTTAAGCTTTGCCGGCGGTGTTATGTTAAGTGTCGTATGCTTTGACCTTGTCGTTGAGGCAATTGAAACCGGCATTGGTGTCCTCACCGTTATTCTGGCGATTGCAATCGGCGTGGCGGTCATTTACATTCTCAACTATCTAATCGACAAGCACACTAACCCCGAAGTGCCGCACATAGACGCTAATCACCCCAAAACCGCCGACGCACTTGACGAGCTTATCCACAGCGACCATTACGGCGTTCATTTTGCTAAAAAGGACAGTAAATTCGCTCTTATGATTGCGGGTATGGTAATGGCCTGCGCCATTGCGCTGCACAACGTTCCCGAAGGTATGACCATCGGCGCTTCCTACGCCAGCAACGATGGCGTTATGGGCAGCTCGGCACTGGTACTGGCGGTGCTCATCGGTCTGCACAACATCCCCGAGGGCATGGCGGTATCGGTCCCGCTCATCAGCGGCGGTATGAACAAGCCAAAGGCGGTTTTGATGACCGCGCTTTCGGGTGTTCCCACCATTGTCGGTGCTATGCTCGGTTTCTGGCTGGGCGAGATAGGCGCGCTCGGTCTGGCACTCAGCCTTGGTTTTGCCAGCGGCGCAATGCTCTACGTAGTCTTCGGCGAAATTTTGCCGCAGGCTATCCTTATGTATCACAGCAAGCTTCCTGCCTTTTCGGCTATTGGAGGCATGCTGCTGGGATTGTTCATAATCTTTGCCTGATTTTAAAAAGTCCGTCTCAAAAGAGACGGACTTTTTTGGAAGCAGATGCAGTAAAACATTCCGTTTTAATCACATTTTGTACAGATGATATTTTATAAACAGGAGCGAATGCTGATGAAAGGTACGCTTAAAATATTTGCTTTGATAATTATCTGTATGGCACTGATGGCAGGATGCGGTTCTGCGTCCGCGCCTGTTGCTGAAACTCCGTCTGCTCCGGCTCCGGCGGTATCGGAGCCTAAGTCAGAGGCGGTTAAGCCGCTGCCGCTTAAAGAGCTGCATCAGCTGGCAGCCTTGTATGAGCGGTACAACTACGGAAACACTTTTTCTGAGGGAGAGCCCATCTATCCCACCGACGGCATCGCCTTTGGGCTGCTTTATCAAAACGACCTGCTTGAGCCTTTTTGGAACAGAGATATGTGGTCGGTGCCACAGCAGCTTTTGGCTGAGATAAACGCCATGTTTTTTAATGACCTTGAGCAAGCTGACCTGGGCGGCTGCAACAACTACGGCGGAAACTGGGATAACAGCCCCTATACCCTTGCGCTGCGGCATTCGGAAGATCTGGGAGGCGGGAAAGTCTCGGTCACCTATGACCGCATACTCGATGACTATGTTCTTACTCCTGTTACCTATGAGTTCGAACCTCATCAGCCGGTCGATGTACCCGATATTCTGTCTGAACTTTATAAAACCGGTGATACTGTGTATAGAATTATCAGCGTCACCCACCGCCCCGACCTTTTGCCTGAAACAGAGCCGCAAACCATCGAGATAGCTACCGCCGAACAGCTTGTTGCTGCCGCCGAGCGGATAAACGAAGGCAAATTCGAGCATCAATTTGACCGATATATTTTAACTGCCGATATTGATCTTGCGGGGATAAAATGGACTCCAATAGGGCTCAACAACAGCCCGCTGGAGTGGTGGTGGAACACTAACCACAGCGTTGATCCCAATCTAAACGGCTTCAACGGAATATTTGACGGACAGGGATATACCATTAAAAATCTGACCATCACCGAGGAGCAAGGGCTTGCGCTGCTGCAAACCGATGAGCGCAATATACCTGACCGAAAGCTTTCGGGAGCGGGATTTTTCTACAACATCGGCAGCAAAGGTGAAGTTAAAAACCTTAATATAGTAGACGCTTCGATAAAACTGCCGATAGATTTTTCCGCTAACTATGGCATAGCGGCGGGTATTCTTGCCGCAAACTGCGGCGGCGTGGTTGAAAATGTTTATGTTAACGGTGACGTGCAAGGCGTTGTTGATGTTGGCGGAATGGTAGGCAGATTGAGCGGCTATGAAGCAAACGGCAAATTGACAGACTGCGTATGCGATGTAAATGTGCAGGGAAATTATGCCGTAGGCGGTCTCGTGGGAACCAGCCACTACGGTATCATGAACCGCTGCAAATCCATCGGAACCGTTACCGCGATTTATTCCGACAGTGTTTATAAAGGCGAACCTCCCCGAAATATCGGCGGTATGTTCGGTCACAGCGTTGGCGGAGAGGCTTATAACTGTTATTGTCAGGCGTATGTGCTGACCGAAGTTCCCTCCGCCTGTGTCGGCGGATTTGCGGGACTTGTTGAAGGCGGTCAGATCAATGAATGCTCTGTTAACAGCAGCATCCTTGGAAATTGGGAGGTAATAGACGCCTATTACCGCACCGAGCCGCAGGTGGAGGTAAAGTGATATTTAAACCACCAACCAACGGTGATTTGTTGATTTAATCGCTGCGGTGTGATATGCTGTGATTATATTTTGCATTATTGCGGGACGGAGGCAACTATGAACAGCTATTGTCACAACATCAACGACCCCGGTGAAGCCTATTATGTAGGTCTTATGCACGCCTGCGGATATGATAAAACGGATCTTGAAAAGCCGGTCATCGGCATTGTGAACTCCTATACCGATGTCAACCCCGGTCATAAGCCGTTTAAAGAACTGGCTCAGTCGGTTCGCGACGGTATCCTTATGGCGGGCGGCACTCCTGCTGAATTTTCGGTTCCCGCGCCCTGCGACGGAATGGCTCAGGGCGGCGGCATGCACTATATCCTGCCCCAGCGAGAACTTATCGCGGGTTCTGCCGAAGCTATGGTAAAGGCGCACAACTTTGACGGACTTGTTTTTCTCTGCTCCTGCGACAAGATAGTGCCCGGAATGCTGATGGCGGCGGCATCGCTCAACAAGCCGACGCTGTTTCTTACCGCCGGAGCCATGATGCCCTATCAAGACGATGAGGGCAAAATATTCGCCACCCCCGATTTGAAGGAATCTATCGGCAAATTCCGTGTCGGCAGCATCACCGAAGAGGAATTTGACGCATATAAGCGCAGTATCTGCTTCTCCTGCGGAACCTGCTCGATGTACGGCACCGCCAACACCATGGGCGTTTTTGCCGAAGCGATAGGCATCGCCCCCATCGGCTCGACCACCACTGTTTTCTGCTCGGCAGAGAAACACCGTCAGGCAAAGGCTGTCGGTCAGCGCATCGTCGAACTCGCCAAGGAGAAAATTTGCTTTAAGGATATTGTCACCGAAAATTCTGTTATCAACGGACTGCGCCACGTTTCTGCCACCGGCGGTTCTACCAACGCGCAGCTGCACATCTGTGCTATCGCACAGGTGATGGGGCTCCCGATGGATATGGAGCGTTTTGACGAGATCCAGCGAAACGTTCCCTGTGTCGCAAAATTTAAGCCTTCCTCTAAATACAACATGAGCGACTATCACCATGCGGGCGGCGTGGGTGCTACCCTCAAGGCGATAAGTCCGCTGTTAAATCTCGACGAAAAGCTCGCCATGGGCGGCACTCTCGGCGAATACCTCGAAAAATACGCTGAGATCAAAAATCCTGAGATAATCCGCTCGATGGAAGAACCTCTTTATGCCGAGGGCTGCTTTACCGTGCTCAAGGGCAACCTTGCTCCGCAGGGCTGCATAGTAAAAAAGAGCGGTGTTGAGCCCTCGATGTTCTACCACCGCGGTCCTGCCGTCTGCTTCGATTCGGAAGAGGATCTGCGTGACTTTATGACCACCAAGGAGATAAAGCCCGGCTGTGTTTTGGTCATCCGCTATGAAGGCCCGCAGGGCGGCCCCGGCATGAGAGAACTTTCCATCCCCGCCGCAATGCTGGTCGGTATGGGACTGCACACCTCGGTAGCAATGATAACCGACGGGCGCTTTTCGGGCGCTACCCGCGGTCCCTGCATCGGTCACATCACCCCTGAAGCGTGGGTAGGCGGTCCCATCGCCGCAATAAAGGATGGCGACATCATCGAGATAGACCTTGAAAATAAATCCATCAAGGTGGAGGTTTCGGATGAGCAGATAGCCGAAAGACTTAAAACGGTAAAATTACCCGATCATCCCGCCGAGGGAGTTATGAATGCATACCGCGCAATGGCGCAGGGCGCTGACAAGGGCGCGCTGTGGCTTTACAGAAAATAAAAATAAGCTGACAAACAGCCTGCCGTTCAAATGAACGGCAGGCTGTTTTGACACATTCAGATTTATTTAAGGAGGAGAGAGGTTTTCATGCTTCTTTTTCTGCCAGATAGCGTTCTGCGTAATGGGAAGCTACCGCGCCGTCGGCTACGGCGGTCACCACCTGACGCAGCACCTTGGTTCTGACATCACCCACAGCGAAAACGCCGGGGATGTTAGTTCTGGTCGATTCATCAGCGATGATATATCCCGAAGGGTCAAGGTCGAGCTGTGCTTGAACCAGTTCGGTGGCAGGTTTTCTGCCCACACTGACAAAGATACCGTCAACTTCAAGTTCGGATTGTTCGCCGTTTTTTACATCCTTAAGTCTGATACCGGTAAGTTTTCCGTCGCTTATCAGTTCAGAAACGGTGGAATTCCAGCGAAAATCTATATTTTCATTTTTCATAAGAGCGTCGTGATAAATCTTTTCTGCCTTTAGGGTATCGCGGCGGTGCACCAACGTCACCTTTTCGCAGATCCTGGAAAGGACATTAGCGTCGGCTACAGCGGTGTTTCCGCCGCCGATGACGGCAACCTTTTTGCCTTTGAAAAACATTCCGTCGCAGGCTGCGCAATAGTTTACCCCTCTGCCGACCAGTTCCTTTTCGCCTTCAACGCCAAGCTCTCTGGGGCCTGCTCCGGTGGCGATGACCACCGTTTTTCCGCTGAAAACGCCTTCGCTGGTCTCAACAGTTTTGATGTCGCCCGAAAGGTCTGTCGAGTAAACCTCTGCCAGTTCGGTAACAACGCCAAATCTCTCGGCGCCCTGCTGCATCTTTTCCCCTAAAGTAAAGCCGTCGATGCCTTCTTCAAATCCGGGATAGTTGTCTATCTGCTCGGTAAGAGCAGCCTGACCGCCCGCCGAAAGCTTTTCAAGGACAACTACACTTAATCCTGCTCTTGCCGCGTAAAGCGCTGCGGTATATCCGCCGGGGCCTCCGCCTATAACGATCATGTCATAAAGGTTGTTCACTGCAGTCACCTCATTCAGTTAAGCGCCTCTTTGATGAACTCCTCGATCTGCGCCTTGGATTCGGGAGCAACTATCGAACCTGCTGCCTTGCCGTCTTTGTAGATGATGAAGGTGGGGACCAGCTCGATGCGCTCCTGCTCGGCGAGAGCAGCTTCGTCATCGATGTTTATCTGGCCGATAACCATCTGATCCTGATACTGTTCCGCTACCTTTTTAAGTGCGGGAGTGATGCGGCGGCAGTATACACACCAGGGTGCCCAAAATTCCACCATAACGGGTTTGCCGGAATTTTCTATATTCTCTTTAAAAAGTTGGTTATTCATATTTACAACAGCCATATTTGTACCTCCTTAAGTTTCGGTTGTTTATTATCTTGGCTTTATTATATCGGGTAATGCATTTTGTTTCAGTGACATCGTCACATTTTCGGATTTATTATTC
>JAFQAX010000144.1 GCA_017399785.1 Oscillospiraceae bacterium
CGGAACTTTCCTGTTCCTCGGCCCAACCGGCGTAGGCAAAACCGAGCTTGCCAAGGCGCTTGCTGAAGCGCTTTTCGATGACGAGCGCAGCATGGTGCGCATCGATATGAGCGAATATATGGAGAAATATTCCGTTTCCAGACTGATCGGAGCGCCTCCCGGATATGTCGGCTATGACGAAGGCGGTCAGCTGACCGAAGCAGTTCGCCGCAAACCTTATTCGGTAGTGCTGTTCGATGAAGTTGAAAAAGCTCATCCCGATGTTTTCAATGTTCTTCTTCAGGTGTTTGATGATGGACGTATAACCGACTCTCAGGGACGCACCGTTGATTTTAAAAACACTATCATCATTATGACATCCAACCTTGGCTCCGATATTCTGCTCGATGGAATCGATCAAAACGGCGCCATCTCCGAAGAAGCAAATCAGGCTGTTCATGCATTGCTGCGCCGCAGCTTCCGTCCCGAATTTCTTAATCGAATCGATGAGACAGTAACCTTTACTCCCCTGTCCAAATCCCATATCGAGGAAATTATAGAATTGCTTATGGCAAATCTGCAAAAGCGTCTTGCTGATCGACAGATCAAGGTTATGCTCTCCGATGACGCAAAGCAGTATATCATCGATAACGGATACGATCCTGCATACGGCGCACGTCCGCTGAGAAGATTTTTGCAGTCCAAGGTAGAAACGCTCGTCGGAAGAATGCTCATTGCCGAAGACGTTACTCCCGGTTCGATAATAACTGTAAATGTTGAAAACGGAGTTTTGACCGCTTCAGCATCCAAATAAAATCGGATATGCAAAATACCCTCCGCTTAATGCGGAGGGTATTTCAGTTTAAAAGTTTTTTAGTTTGCAGCCTTTGCAGCTTCTTTCTTTGCCTTTTTCTCAGCTTTTCTGCGCTGTCTTTCCCTCTTATCGGTAAGCAGATAGAAGGTAGGCATAAGCATAAGAGTAAGAATAGTGGAAGCCACCAGACCGCCGATAACTACCAGGCCCATACTTCTCAGCATAGCGGCATTTTTGCCGATGCCGATAGCCATAGGTACCATTGCAAGTACGGTGGTAAGGGTGGTCATGAATATCGGACGCATACGCAGCATGCCGGCGGTAAGTGCAGCATCTTCTGCCGAGAGATTTCTTTCATCACGCATCATGTTTGCGGTATCGATAAACAGAATACCGTTATTAACCGCAGTACCCGAAAGCATCAGGAAGCCAAGCAGCGAGGTCATGTTGATGGTACAGTTAAATACCAGCAGGCAAATCATAGAGCCGATCATAGCAAACGGCATCGAAACCATTACTACGCCCGAGAAAACGGGAGACTCGAACTGCATAGCCATTACAACGAATACAAGGAATACAGCCGAAGCAATAGCAAGAAGCAGTGCGGTAAACTCTTCTACCATTCTCTCGTCCTGAGAGTTTCTTACTACCTCAACACCGGTGGGAAGCTCAAGCGACTTGACTTGTTCGTTGACAGTTTCAGCGATATCCTTGGGAGCGTTGGAAAGCTTCTGCGCGGTTACATCAAGAGAATATCTGCCGTTGCTCTTGATAATGCTAAGAGGGCTGTTGGAGTATTCGATAGTAGCGATATCAAGCAGCGGAATTTCCATTCCGGCAGCATTTGTAACGGTAAGCGAAGCAAGATCACTGACTGTTCTGTAGGTATCATTGGGATACTCAACACGAACGTCATATTCTCTGCCGTTTTCAATAAGGGTAAATGCCTCAGAGCCTTCCATAATGGTGTAAAGGTTGCCCATTACCTGTGCGGGTACAAGTCCGCGTGCTGCGGCCTTAACGGGATCGATCTTCACCTCTGCCTGAGGAGTACCGGAAGCAAGCGAACTTGCCACATTGCTGAGATAGGGATTGGTATCCAGGAATGCTACTATCTGATCGGCAGCAACACCGAGATCATCAAAATCCATACCCTGAATGGTTATTTCAATATCGCTGCCGCCGGACATGGAAGACATCTGGCTGGAAGCTTCGATACCGATTTCGTAATTTACACTGTCCTTGGTCTGATCACGCCAGAGATCGATAACGTCGGAAGTTTTCATCTCTCTGTCATCACTCAGATATGCGGTTATGCTGGCTTCTGCAGAGCCACCCATAAGAACAGCCATGCCGCTGCCGCCGGAGGTCATGGTATATCTTTCAACATCGGGATGAGAAGTTACCATTTCTTCGATAGGTTTGAGATACTCATTTATGGTATTAAGGTTCGTTCCGGGGCGAACGTCCATCGAAATCTCGATAATACCTTCATCCATTTCAGGCATAAGCTCGACGCCGATGAGAGGAATGAGGGCAACTGCGCCGATAAGAAGACCCACCGAAACAAGGACCATCATCCACTTGCACTTGAAAGTTTTGGGAAGAACGTTGGCATAAGCAGTGGAAAGCTTATCCATAACTCTCATTACCAGCTTAGGCTCTTTCTCTGCCGGTTTAAGCCAACTGAAGGTAAGAGGCGCGATAGTGATAGCGGAAACAAGAGAGGCAACAAGCGAGAATACGATGGTAAAGCAGAGCGGTCCGAACATCTGGCCGGACATGCCCTTTATGAGAGCCATCGGCAGGAAAACAACGACGGTGGTAATAGTACCTGCAGCAATGGAATTCGCAACAGCTCTGGTACCTTCAAGCGCCGCATCTTTAAAAGATTCGGTGCTGGTCTTAAGTCTGAAGCAGCTTTCGATAACAACTATCGAGTTATCAACCATCATACCTACGCCGATAACCAGACCGCCCAAAGAAAGCATGTTGTAGGAGAAGCCCATAAGGCTCATTGCGATAAGGGTAACGAGCAGCGAAAGCGGAATGGAAGAACCAACGATGAGCGACGCACGCCAATCGCCGAGGAAGATAAAGAGAACCACCATAGCGAGGACACAGCCAAGCGCCATAGTCTCAAGAACGGTATTGATAGATGCAACAATATCATCACTGCTGTTGTAGATAACCTCGAGCTTAACGCCCATATCGGAAGCGTTTATCTCATCCACTACCTTAAGAACGCTGTTCGCGGTTGCAATGGTGGGAGCACTCTGCTGCTTGGATATCTGCAGCATTACGTTCTCCTTGCCGTTGTAGTAGCTGAGCGAATCCTGCTCGTGGGTTGCCATATAAATATCAGCTATATCGGAAAGGTGGATTATATCGCCGGTGGCAAGGGTAAGAGGAAGATCGCCAAGCGAAGCCATACTGTCATACTCAACACCGCCGCGAAGGGTAAGGTCAAGATTTCCCTGTTCCATGCTGCCTGCGGGGATAGAGAAATCGGCAGAGCCGAGCAGTGAGGTGATGGTAGCCATGTTAAGCTTATGCTGTGCAAGCTTTTCAGGCTTGAGTGCAACCTTTATATAGTCGGAAGTACCGCCCGAAACGCTTACCGACGCAACGCCGCTGATCTTCTCGATCTCGGGCTGTATCTCATCTTCAACGTAATACTTGAGGTCAACGTCGCCTTCAGCGATGGCTGATACCATGATTACAGGCATCATATCCATGCTTATCTCAACGATGGTAGGATCGTTTGCGTCCTCGGGCATCATGTTTTTATAGATCTCAAGGTTTGCGTTAAGGTCGGAACGAACCTCATCGATATCGGTGCCGTAATCGAACTCGATCATAACGATCGCTGCGTTTTCCATCGATGTGGACTGTATATTTTTTACACCGCTCAAGGTTGCAACGGCATCTTCAATGTGAGAGGTAACCTGATCTTCAACGTCTTCAGGAGCTGCGCCGGCATACATGTTCATAACAATGAGCACCGGCATCTCCATGTCAGGCATAAGCTCCATGGGAGCGGTAAGCGCCGAACCGAGACCGAATACCAGCAGCGTAAGCACTGCCATGCATATGGTAACAGGGCGCTTTAAGGCAAGTTTAGTTAAAGCTATCACCCGTTAGACCTCCTCGCTGACTTCTACAGCAACGCCGTCATCAAGCTTAGCGCTCCAGGAGGTGATAACGCTGTCAGACTCGCTGAGGCCTTCGATTATCTCTGCCGAATCTCCGGAAATAATTCCGACAGTAACGGGGGTTGCTACTGCCACACCATCCTTGGCAACATAAACATAAGCGTCACCGTTATCATAGTAAACGGTGGATACGGGGATAACTACGGCATTTTCGCTCTTTGCGGTGATAGCGGTGAGCTTTACGGTAACACCGGAAAGGATGTTTGCATCTTCGGTAAGTCTTGCTTCAACAGTGAAAAGACCGCTGGCAGCGTTTACCATAGAGCCGATTTCGGTAATTTCAGCGTTGTACTTCTTATTTCCGTTTTCTACGGTAACCTTATCGCCGATGGACATTTCGCTTACAACGTCACCCGAAACAGCGAAAGTAACTGTCATGATATCCTTGTTGGAAACGACATAGCTTGCAAGACTGGGAGCATATGTACCGTTCACAGTAACATTCTTGGCTTCGATAACGCCGCTGATAGGAGCATAAACCTTGAGATTATCCATGGTCTGAAGCATGGAATCATACTGAAGCTTTGCCTGCTGACGGCTGATGTCAAAGCTTGCGGTGTTCTCACTCTTCTGAATAGACTTATAAATCTCATAGCTTTCAACAGCGGTCATATACGAGTCATAAGCAGTTTCAAGTTTTAAAGCATAAACATTAAAGTTATGGTAATCATCTATAAAATTATCATAACTCGTTTCAGCCGCCTTAAGTTCATCCATGGTTTCTTTACAAGGATTCATATCATAAGCCTTGGAAGCAGCACGATATCTATTGCGGGCTTTTTTGAATCCGCTCATGTCAAAGTCATCGCCAACAGTTAATTCCATTTCTGTACGTACTGCTTCATATGCGCTCTGCGCATTAGATAAGGTGGTCTGATACTGCAGCTCGGCCAACGCATCTCCTGAGCCGTTTTCTGCCTTTTCAATATTATTGATGGCAGCTTCGTAAGCAAGCTTGGACTGCTCAAGAGCGATCTGGTAATCCTTGGGGTCAAGCTCGAAAAGCAGCTGACCTTCTTCAACGGTGTCACCGATTTCAAAATAAGTCTTGAGTACAGTACCTGCGGACTTTCCGTAAACCGATACAGAATCATCGGGCATTACCTTGCCGGTAAAAGAGCTGGTCTGGTCGATATAATCGACAACAGGCCTTGCTGTTTTAACTTTAAGAACGGCTGCTTCTGCAGTAACAGCCTCTTTTTCGGCAGAGTTTCCGCATGCCGAAACCGATACTACGGTAAGTACGGCAAGCGCAACCGCCATTGCCCTGGTAAAAAATCCTTTGCTCACTTTTCATTACCTCCAAAAAATTATGCTTATGATTATACTTTCGTATTTTGTACAAATCTTTAACACAGTGAAAAGTTTATATTGTCTTTGCGTAAACAGATAAATCCTTAACGCTTCTTTTACGCCACACAGTGTTGTGCTATAATAGTGATACAACTATAAAAAACTGATTACTTACAGGCTGATATATGCTATAATAATACAGCAATCTCCTCTATTTACAGCATTTCATATTATCTATCAAAAGCGTCAAATAGTCAATCAACAATCTCACAACACTGTGTTGGATTTTAAAGGAAGTGACAGTGTGAAAAAGAATCCAGCAAAAACCGAACAAACAAGACAGCGAATACAAAACGCATTTTGGGATATTCACCGAGAAAAATCCATCGACAAAATCACCGTACGAGAAGTTGCCGAGCACGCCGGTGTAAACCGCAGCACCTTTTACGCTTATTACAAAGACGTTTACGATATTCTGGAGCAATCGGAAAATGAAATAATAACCGCCCTTATCTCAGAACACCATTGGAGATCTAAAGGCGTGTTAGACCATGCACAGTATAAAAAGGACCTATATGAAATAGGTGAATTTTTCAAAAAACATAAAAAATCTCTGTTGGTATTAGTTGGCGAAAAAGGTGATCCCAGATTCTCTAAACGTATTTGGGATACCGCATGGCGCGGTCTGCGAGAAAACATCGCTGACATATCCGGCCGATACGACGATCCATTGTTGGATTATATTGTTGAGTATATTATCAACTGTCATGCCGGCATACTTACGCTCTGGTTTAAAAACGGATGTGTAACACCGTTTGAACAGATCGCGGATCTGACCTATCAACTTACGGCAGGCGGGGTGCTTCCTTTCTTATCGGAAGGCAGCAACCCTTATGATAAAATCGCAGACTATATTTTAAAACGCATCAAGGAGAATCTATAAAAAGGAGTATAAATTTATGAAATATCTTATTATCGGAACCGGCGGAATAGGCGGAGCAGTTGCAGGATTTTTGGCCAGCTCAGGAAAAGATGTAACAGTAATTGCACGCGGTGCACATCTTGCCGCATTTAAAGAAAAGGGACTTTGCCTTAAATCCGGCATCAAGGGAGAAATATGCATCAAGGATATCAAGGCATGCACCGCAGATGACTACAAGGACACCCCCGATGTAGCTTTCGTATGTGTTAAGGGTTACTCTATCAACGATGCGGCAGAGCTTCTCTCCCGCTGTGCAAACGAAAACACCACCGTCATCCCGCTGCTGAACATCTTTGGAACCGGCAGCGTGCTTCAGGAAAAGCTGCCCGGCGTTCACGTTCTTGACGGCTGCATCTATATAACTTCTAATATCTCTGCCCCCGGCGAAATCACTCAGGGCGGAAAGCTGTTCAAGATAGTATTCGGCGACCGTGATGGCGTCATCACCGAAAAGCTTGAAGCAATAAGCAAGGATCTGGTTGATTCCGGCATCCGTTCTGACCTGACCTCCGATGTTAAGCGCAAATGTTTCCAGAAGTATGCACTCATCAGTGCGATGGCCGCTGCCGGAGCATATTATGATGCCACTTTCGGCACGATCAGCTCCACCCCCGAAATGCGTGAAATGTATATCGGCCTTTCCAAGGAAATCGATGCCCTTGCAACCGCTATGGGAATCCCCTTTGAGGAGGACATCGTTTCCAAGAATCTGCACCTGCTTGATACCGCTGCTCCCGACACCACTGCATCGATGCAGAAGGATCTGAAAAAGGGCGGCGACAAGAGCGAGATCGACGGTCTTGTATTTGAACCTGTACGCCTTGGCAAGCGTTATGGAGTTGCTACTCCATGCTTTGAAAAAATCGCAGAAAAATTTGGATTCAAGGCATAAAATTCATTATTTTTTTACACCTATTTAATAGTACGGTCTTTACTGCTCATTGACCGATATATCACAAAATGATATACTCAATTTATGATATATCAGTATTCGGTATAATTAGGAGGTGACCGTAATGGATGAGATCACCGCACGACTTGTGGAAAGCTATCTTCCTATGAGTGAGCAAAGTTTTCTTATGCTGCTCTGCCTTGTCAAGCCACGGCACGGCTACGGCATAATGCAGCAGGTTTCGGAACAAACCAACGGCAGAGTTAATTTAAGTCCTTCCACTGTTTATACTATTCTTTATAAGATGGAACTTGACGGACTTATCGAAACAGTAAGCGAAATAGACCGCAGAAAGGTTTACGCTATTACTTCTGCCGGAAAAATAATTCTTGAAGCCGAAACAGAGCGTCTTTCCTCACTGGTTTGTTTCGCCAAAGCTGCGATGAGCAACAACTCATCTAAAACCGCTGCGGCAGTATAAAGCCGACGCGAATGAAAGGGGTAAAAAATGGGGATTCTAATAACACTTTCGAGATTTTTACCGCTTACCTGGCTGCTTATTGCAGTGGGACTCGGTATAATTGAAGCTTTAACAGTTGACCTTGTCGCAATTTGGTTTGCGATAGGTGCCTTTATAACCATTCTGCCCGCATCTTTCGGAGTTCCGTTCCCCGTACAGCTGCTTATTTTTATTGCGGTTAGTCTTGTTATA
>JAFQAX010000145.1 GCA_017399785.1 Oscillospiraceae bacterium
ATTTCTTCAGCCTTTGCGATAGCTATCTTGAGACGCTTTACAGCAAGGGGATATTCGGCACGAACGTAGATATATCCTTCATCGCTGCCGGCAGCAAGAGCTGCAACCAGCATACCCTCGATGATGGAGTGGGGGTTGCCCTCCATGATGGAGCGGTCCATAAATGCGCCGGGGTCGCCTTCGTCGCCGTTGCAGACAACATACTTTTTGCCCTTGGGCTGCTTGCGCACGCTGTGCCACTTCTGACCGGCGGGGAATCCGCCGCCGCCTCTGCCGCGAAGACCGGATTCGGAGATCTCGTTGCAGATAGCTTCGTCGGTCATCTCAAAGAGAGCTTTCTGAAGTGCGACATAGCCGTCACGAGCCAGATATTCGTCGATATCCTCGGCATCGGTAGTGCCGCAGTTCTCAAGAACAACACGGTGCTGCTGATGATAGAAGGGGATCTCATCGTGCTTGGCGTAGGAAACGCCGTCAAGCTGGTAAAGCAGGCGGGGGATAAGCTCGCCGCCGAGGATGGTCTTTTCAATGATCTCGTCGCAGTCCTCCAGCTTTACGTGGGTGTAAAGGATGCCTTCAGGCTCGATCTGGAGCAGCGGACCCATTTCACAGAAGCCGTGGCAGCCGCTCTTTTTGAGATGAACGGTCTTGTCAAGGGAATCGTGCTCATCTTCGTGCAGGAGACCTACGTTTACTTCAAGTCCGCGCTTTGCGCACTCTTCTTTTATGTAGTCATATATTTTCAGCGAGCCGCCGGCGATACAGCCGGTACCGGCACATACAAGTACCTGTTTTTTCATGCTGGAAAGGGCACGCTTTGCCTTAATGCGGCGAACCTCCAGCATCTCACGGTTAAGCTTAGTCATCGCTCTTCGCGTCCTCCTTTCTAAGCTGATCGAGCAGTTCGATCACCTTTTCGGGGGTCATCTTTGCGTGAACTTCATCGTTTACGGTAACAACGGGAGCCAGACCGCATGCGCCAAGACAGGCAACGGTCTCGAGAGTAAACAATCCATCGGAAGAAGTTTTCTGTTTGCCTTCCAGCTGGAGATCCTCTCTGATCGCATCATAGATAGGCTGTGATTTGCGAACATGGCAAGCCGTACCGTCGCAGACCTTGATGATATACTTGCCCTTTGCTTCCAGTGAGAAATTCTCATAGAAGGTGGCAACGCTGTATACCTTGGCTACGCCGATGTTAAGTTTTTCCGCCACAAGCTCAAGAACTTCGGGGCTAAGATATTTGTATTCAGCCTGAACGTCCTGAAGGATGGCGATCATGTTGGAGACTTTGCAGTCGTAGAAATCGATTATTTCCGCAACGCGCTCCATAGAGATTTTAACGGACATGTTTTTCACCCTACCTTTCCCCCTGAGTATACCAGAAACTAACTTTTTTTGATAGTTATTTCACAATTTTTATTTACTTGGGCTATATAATTTTTCAATATAGGTATTAGATATAATCACAATATTTAAGAAAAAAACTTTTATGTTGCAAAACAGGGCAATAATACTATAATTTATACCATAACTGTCGAAAGAAGAGATTTTCTTGTCACTTAAAAATAAGCTTCCCTTTCATTATTGCTGGGTGATACTGGTTTCCTGCTGTATGCTGGTCGGAGCAACGGTTGGATTGGTAATAAACTGCAAAGGTATATTTATTGCTTCGGTATGCGCCGATTTTGGGTGCAGTACATCGGCATTTACCCTTTATATGACCATCTACGGACTGGCATCCGCCGTAATGCTTTCAAAGGTATCGGCGGCATTTGAAAGATTTAACATTCGACTGGTACTGACCGTTGCGCTGCTGCTTTTCTGCCTTTCCCCGATAATGATGGGCAGCGCAAAGGATCTGAAGCTTATATATGCGGGTGGAGTGGTCCAGGGATTGGCAGGGGCGTTTCTTACCTTTGTCCCAGCACCGATGCTGATAAAAAACTGGTTTAACAGCCGACGCGGTTTTGCTCTTGGCATCTGCGGAATGTCCTCCGGAATAATAGGCGCGGTAATGAATCCCGTTTTAAACGAGATAATTTTAAAATGGGGATGGCGTGCGGGATATTTTTCTCAGGCAGCGATAGCTTTTGTGATGGCGGTTCCGTTTACTGCTTTTTTGATAATAAAAAAGCCGGAAGATATAGGACTTGCGCCTTATGGAGAGCAGCAGGCGGCAAAAGCCAAAACGGCAGCAGCTTCTGACAGCACGCAATATATGTCAAAAGGCTTTTTGCTCTGCGTTTTGTATATGGCGGTGGCGTCTGTTGTTACCTGCTATCCTCAGCAGCTTTCAAATCATGCAGCATCTGTCGGTCTGGACAGCCGTATCGGAGCGCTGATGCTTTCCTGTGCAATGATAGGCAACACCGGAGGAAAAGCGGTGCTGGGTATGCTGAGTGACAGGTTCGGCATCAAAAAAATAGGACAGCTTGCGGCGGTCATCACCATGTGCTCTGTTATGATGCTTGCATTTTCCACCAAGCCTGTGGTCTGCTGTTTCGCGTCGTTTTTACTTGGTGCCTGCTATTTCAGCCAGATAATAGTGCCTCCGCTGCTTGTGGCGGATA
Organism: Oscillospiraceae bacterium; assembly: GCA_017399785.1. GTDB lineage: Bacteria > Bacillota > Clostridia > Oscillospirales > Ruminococcaceae > Yanshouia. The sequence continues at coordinate 2,574 of JAFQAX010000145.1, forward strand.
CGGTTCCCAAATCGGCATATGACCGTGCTTACCCCAAGGTTACCATGGCGCAAATGACCGTTGTCGCGGTAACTCCTCCGATAATTGCGGCAATATACGACTTTACCCATTCTTACAAGCCGGTATTTCTTTTCGGCGCGGTAATGGAGATAATGCTTATGTTGGTGGGAGCAATTATATCCGGTATTAAAATCCGCAAAAAAGAAACGGTATAAATTTAAAAGGCAGCCGATAGGCTGCCTTTTTTAATGCTTTATTATTCTTTTGCGGGAGACTTTATGTCCTTTACCTGATAGCAAAGCGCCATAAGACTGTCGGTCAGGTGAACGCTTTCAACCACTGCTTCGGGGTGATCCAGCTTTATGTCATAGTGGGTGAAATTCCAGAAGGAGGTTATGCCGCAGGTGATAAGTCTGTCGGCAAGCTGCTGTGCCGCTTCGCTGGGAACACAAAGAATTGCAACGTCGGGATTGTTTTCGCCGCAGAAAGATTCGATTTCGGCGGCGTCTTTTACTGTAACGCCGTTTATAACGGTGCCGACGACATCAGGATTGTTGTCAAACATAGCGCAAAGTTCAAATCCCGAGCCGGCAAAATCTATGTTGGCGGAAAAGGCACGGCCCAGATTTCCCACGCCGACCAATATAGTTTTAAATTTCCGGTCAAGACCCAAAATTTTACCAATTTCTTCACGGAGAAGTGATACATTATAACCGTATCCCTGCTGTCCAAAGCCGCCGAAGCAGTTTAGATCCTGCCTTATCTGCGAGGCGGTAAGGCTCATGAGCTCTGCCAGCTCTTTGGAGGAAATACGGGTTATATTTTTATCAAGAAGCTCACCTAAAAAGCGATAATAACGAGGCAAACGGCGGATAACCGCGCCCGAAACATACTGATTTCGTGACAACCTAAACGCCTCCCAAAACAAAAGATGCCGTCACTCTAATATCTA
>JAFQAX010000146.1 GCA_017399785.1 Oscillospiraceae bacterium
CACATCCAGCTGCTGCTCAAAAAGGCGAGCGGCATCGTCGATCAGATCAAGTTTATCTGCCCGCTGCACGGTCCCGTTTGGCGCAAAGATTTCGGATACTTCATCGACAAGTATGACAAGTGGAGCCGCTATGAGCCGGAGGAGAAGGGTGTTCTCATTGCCTACGCCTCGATGTATGGAAACACCGAAAACGCCGCTCAGGCGCTGGCCGCAAAGCTTTGCGAAAAGGGAGTCACCAACGTATCGCTTTACGACGTTTCCAACACACACGTTTCCTACCTCATCTCTGAGGCTTGGAAATACAGCCACATCGTGCTGGCATCGGTCACCTATAATCTCGGCATCTATCCGGTAATGCACAATTTCCTGATGGATATGAAGGCGCTTAACCTGCAGAATCGCACCTTTGCCCTCATCGAAAACGGTTCCTGGGCGAGCAAGTCGGGCGACCTGATGCAGAAATTCATCAACGAAGAGCTTAAGAACATGAACGTTCTAAACGAAAGGCTGAGCATAGCTTCCTCGATGAGCGTTGACAAGGCTGCAGAGCTGGAAGTTCTGGCTGACGCGATCGTAGAATCGGTTCAGAATAGCTGATACTCTCCAAATACAAAAAGCGCACTGCGATATGCGGTGCGTTTTTTGTATACAAATATAAAAATTTTAAATCAATAAAAGCGATTTGCTGCTGCGAGTGTGTGGATAAACATACAGATGCGACTTGGTTGTGTAAAAAGTGGACGAAGATTTAGTGCTTTTCAACAAATTATAGTAAAAATTGCAAAAAACACATCGCTGTTATTTATAAATTTTGTTATATATTTTGAGTGGTGACGCGTTGACACTTTAATTTGAAAAAGCTATAATTCAAACATTATTCAAAATTAGATTTTTACAGAAGTATTATACAAAATATATACAGCTGTAGAAAGAAAAGGAGGACAAAATCATGTACGACATTCTTTTCAAAAACGTTTTGATAGCAGATGGCACCGGAAATCCGATGTATCGCTCCAGCGTTGCGGTAAAGGACGGAAAAATTGACAAAATTTCAAATGAACTTACCGGAAGTGCCGAGCTAATACTTGAGGGAGACGACTCCATGGTTTTGGCTCCCGGTTTCTTTGATGTACATTCTCATAATGATCTGCTGGTCGCAATGGATCCTTATGTTACCCCTCAGGTGCTGCAGGGCGTAACCTTTGATGTAAGCGGCAACTGCGGACAGTCTGCATATCCCGTAAGCAAAGATCCGGTAAAGGAAGAGATACTGCGCAAATATACCGGCGCGGTAATGCCTATTTCGGCAGTTCCCAACTGGAACAAGATGAATTCCTTTGCAGAATATAAGGCGATCGTTGACGCAGGAAAGCCCAAGATCAACTACAGAAACTGGATCGGTCAGGGTACCGTTCGAATTGCCGTTATGGGCATGGAAAACCGCAAGGCGACCGCAGAAGAGCTGGAACAGATGAAGGCTCTGGTGCGTGAAGCCATGGAAAACGGCGCAATAGGCATCTCTACCGGACTTATTTATGCTCCCGGCGTTTTCACCCCCGAAGAGGAGATCGTAGAGCTGGCAAAGGTAGTCGGCGAATATGGCGGCGTATACGCTACTCATATGCGCAACGAAAGCAACAAGGTTGTTGAATCGGTAGAAGAGGCCATCAGAATCGCAAAGGCCTCCGGCTGCAAGCTGCTTGTATCCCACCATAAGGTTGTCGGCAAAAAGAACAAGGAGCTTTATAAAAAGACCCTTGAACTGATGGATAAGGCAAGAGCAGAGGGTATGACGGTAATGGCTGACCAGTATCTGTTCAACTACGGCTCTACCACCATGTGCGCAGTTTTCCCGCCTCCCTATCAGTCTGACGGCGTTGCAGGATTGCTTGCGCACCTTAAGAATCCCGAGACCAGAGCAGCCATCGCCGAAAATATGGAAAATGACGAAACATGGGAGAATTTCTTCCGCATCACCGGACCGGAGGGAATACTCGTCGTATCCTGTCCCGTTACCAGCCAGTATAACAGTCTGCACATTTCCGAAATCGCAGAAAAGCTCGGCAAATCGGCAGTAGATACTGCGATCGACCTGCTGCTTGAAAACAACGGCAATGTACTTGTTGCCATCCGCCTCAGTGAGCAGGAAGTAATCGACGGCATCTGGAAGCATCCTTTTACCGCCGCAGGTTCCGACGGCATCGGTGCAGGCTTTATGGATCTCACCCATCCCAGAGCTTACAGCGCATTCGTTAAGATTTTCCAGACCTACGTTCGTGAGCGCAACGTGGTAACTCTTGAAGAGGCAGTCCGCAAGTGCACCTCGCTGCCGGCAGGCTTCCTTGGAATTGAAAACAAGGGCCTCGTCAAGGAAGGCTATGACGCCGATCTTGTATTCTTTAATAAGGACACTATCGGCTCCGACGCTGATTTTGTCACCCCCAGAGTCGACCCCAAGGGTGTTGAATATGTTTTCGTAGACGGAAACGTTGTTGTAGAAAACGGCAAAATCAAAAAATGAAAAATGCTTTTAAAAAGAATATGAGGAGAGATATAAAATGGGCAATTCAAGTATGACATTAGCGATCGTGCTGGTGTATCTGGCAATCATCACCGGCATCATCATCTGGACCGGCACCAAGGCAAAGAAGACCTATAAGGACTTTGCTCTCGGCGGAAACGATATTCCCTGGCTGGTTGTAGCAGGCACCATGTTCGCCACCACCGTAGGCGGCGGCACCATGATCGGTTACGTTGGCAACTATAAGGCACTCGGTCTCCAGTGGATGTGGGTTCCCACCACCGGTTTCTGCCTCGGCATGGTACTTGCGGGATTTGTTCTTGCTCCCAGACTCAGAGCGCTTAATCAGGTAACCACCGGCGATATGCTCGG
>JAFQAX010000018.1 GCA_017399785.1 Oscillospiraceae bacterium
CGCTGCAAACGCATCTGCCGATACCGTTTACAACTTCAAGTTTGAGTGCGTACTCAACGAAGCTTCCATGTGGTATCAGACCGGCCAGAAGATGGCTCAGCTGCTCGACGAGCGCTCCAACGGCCGCCTGAAGATGGAATGCTATGCTAACGCACAGCTTGCCGGCGGCAACCAGCAGAAGGGCCTTGAGAACGTTATCAACAACGTTGTTCAGGTTGACTGCCGTTCCTCTATGCTTTGGCAGGTAATGGATGACAAGCTTGGTATCTGGGCAATTCCCTTCTTCCATAAGAGTGCTGAGCACGTTATCGACGAGCTCCAGTACGGCCCCGGCGGCGAAGCTTACGGCAAGGCTCTTGGCGAGCTTGGCCTTAAGTTTGCAGGCCTTGTAGAATACGGCCCCCGTCCCATCGCTACCAACAAGCCCCTCACCAGCTTTGATGATATCCAGGGCATGAAGATCCGTGTTGCTTCCTGCGCACTGCACCTCGACGGCCTGAAGGCTTGCGGCGCTAACCCCATGGCAATCAACTGGTCCGAGATGTACACCGGCCTGCAGCAGGGTACTGTTGACGGCATGGAGGCTCCCTATCAGGTTCTCATCGACAACACCATCTATGATGTATGCGACTACATCTACGATTGCAACTGGGTAATGGATCCCGGCGTTGTTACCATCAACCAGGATTTCTACAACTCCCTCCCCGAAGACCTCCAGAAGATCCTGATGGATACCTTTAAGGAGTGCCAGGCTTGGAACATCGAAGAGACCCGTAAGGACAACGAAGAAGCTAAGAAGCGCATCGTTGAAGAGTTCGGCTGCACCATCGCTGAATTCAAGGCAGAAGACAAGGCTAAGTTTGAAGCTGCTATGAAGCCCGTTATCGAAGCATACGAAGCTTCTGTTGGTTCTGATTACCTCAACCTGTTCCGCGCTTGATAAAAAATTCAATTCAGCATTAAGGTTGCTCAGCGTTTAGCTGTGAAAAACGCCGCTCCTGCTTTGGAGCGGCGTTTTTAGAAAGAAAACACACCGAAAGGGGTTTTAATCCTTGAAAATCATCGAAAAAATTTGGGATTTGATTTCCAGATGGTTGTTTGAGGTCGTTGCTGTTCTCGGACTTCTTATCATGCTTATCATTGCATTCGGCAACGTTCTCAGCCGTTATCTGCTTCCCGTTTCCTGGGCATTTACCGAGGAGCTGACCTGCGGTCTGTTTATCCTTGTTTCGATGCTTGGTGCCGCTCTTGCAGTAAGAGACGGCAAGGCAATGGGCATCAGCCTTCTCACCGATCTTCTTCCCCAGCGTTTTCAGAAATACGTTACTATCGTTCAAGCAATATTTACCGGTCTGTTCGGATATCTTCTTCTTGAATACGGTATCGGAATGGTAAAAAGCGAACTTCGCCTTAAAATGAAGACCGCAGCTCTCGGCTGGCCCGAAGCTATCTTCGGTTCTTTTGTTCCGATCGGCGGTGCAGCACTTATCATCGCTTCTGTTTGTCTTGTTATTAAGAGCATCAAGGAGATCAAAGCAAAGCACGACAAGAAGGAGGCAAACGAATAATGTCTATTACCACTATGCTGCTTGTCAGCTTCTTTATTCTTGGCTTTATGAATGTACCGATCGCTGTCGCGCTCGGTCTTTCCAGCTGTCTGTGCCTTACTCAGTTTGGACTTGATATGTCCATCCTTCCTACTCAGGTATATTCCGGCATCGCAAAGTTCGTTCTTCTTGCGGTTCCGTTCTTTATTCTGTCGGGCAACGTTATGGAAAAGTCCGGCATATCCGATAAACTCATCCGTTTCTTCAAAGCACTTATCGGCCACAGAAAAGGCGGTCTTATCTACGTTGTAGTTATCGCCTCCTGCTTCTTTGCGGCAATTTCCGGTTCCGGCCCCGCTACCGTTGCTGCTCTCGGCAGCTTTCTTATCCCCGCAATGGCAAGAGACGGCTACGGCCGTGAGTTCCCCTCTGCTCTGCTTGCTACCAGCGGATCTATCGGCACCGTTATCCCTCCCAGTATTCCTTTCGTTATGTACGGTCTGGTTACCGGCGTTTCGATAACCAAGCTGTTTATGGCCGGCTTTATCCCCGGTATCCTCTTTGGCATTGCTCTTATCATCACCTCTCTTATCCAGACCCGTAATATGGACATAGTTCAGGATGAAAAGGCAAGTAAAGAAGAGATCTGGGCAGCCTTTAAGGATGCTGTTCCTGCGCTTATGATGCCCGTTATCATTCTTGGCGGTATCTATTCCGGTATATTCTCCCCCACCGAGGCTGCTGCTGTTTCCTGTGTTTACGGCATTATCGTAGGCATGTTTGTTTACAAGAAGATCCATCTTAAAGAGATGTATCAGCTGTTTAAGGCTTCTGTTATCGGTTCCGGCAACATCATGCTTATCATAGCAGGCGCATCGCTGTTCGCATGGTTCTGCGGCACCAGCGGCATCACCAAGACCTGCACCGAGCTTATCGCAAGCGTTGCACAGAACCAGTTTATGTTCCTGCTTCTGGTCAACATCATTCTGCTCATCGCAGGCTGCTTTATGGACAGTACTTCTGCGATCTACATCCTTTGTCCCATCTTTGTTCCCGTTGCAAAGACTCTCGGCTACGATCTGGTTGCTCTGGGCGTTGTATTTATCGTTAACCTTGCTATCGGTAACGTTACTCCTCCCGTTGGCCTCAACCTGTTCACCGCCTGCAGCATCGGCGATGTTACCATCACCGGCGTATGCAAAAAGGTATGGCCGCTTATCATTGCATCCGCAATAGTTCTTATACTTATCACCTATATTCCCACACTGTCCACCTTCCTGCCTAATCTCGTTTTCGGCGCATAACATTTTCTTCCTTAATATTAATTTACGGGCGACGCTCATTACAGCGTCGCCCGTAACACAATACGGAGGTGTACTTATGAAGCAGACAAATGCTGAACAGCTGAAAAAAGGTCAGGACGTTCTTGAAGAATTTCGTCAGCTTAGAGGCGGAACCGTTTTGGAATTTCACAAGAGAATGTCCAACGATCCCGCGCTGATGCGCGCTTTTACCGATCAATATCTCAACTGCAACAAAACTGACACCCAGATACCGCGTAAATACCGCGAGCTGGTGATGATGGCGCTTGGCTGTGCACAAGGCACCGCTACTACTATCCGCACCCACGGTCGCCTCGCCATCGAGCACGGCGCCACCGTTGAGGAAGTCGGTGAGGTTTTGCGTCTTGTATTCTTTATGTGCGGCGCCACCGCAATAATACCCGCAATGGAGCTTTTTGATATTCCCGAAGAATGATTTTCAGGAGGTTTGGTTATGAAATTTAAAGTAGATGTACTTTTCAGCGGATTTTCCGGCAAGCTCGAGGTTGGATATCTCGGTTGGGGCACCTGGGCTCTTATCAGAGATGAAGCTCACACTATCATGTTGGATACCGGTTATGTCGGTCTGCGTCAGAATTACGACCAGATACTTGCTCAGCATGGCATAAAGGGTGAAGATGTTACCCATGTTTTGCTCACCCATCTGCATTTTGACCACGCCTGCAACGTTGACCAGTATCCCAACGCTACCTTTGTAGTATCCAAGAAGGAATGGGAATATGCCAACGACGTTGAAAAACGCGACAAATTTGTTGAAGTTGCCGCGCTGCCTTATCTTGAAAAGAGCAACCTTATGCTGGTAGAGGATGGCGATGAGATAGTTCCCGGAATCACCGCTTTGATGACTCCCGGTCACACCCCCGGCTGCTGCAGCTATGTTCTTGAGCAGGACGACGGCAGCAAGTGGGTACTTGCAGGCGATGCTGCTAAAAACCGCGGTGAGCTGCGCACCGAAGAAGTTCAGATGTCGATGGATCCCGCTGCAACTTCTGCAAGCCTTAAGCGCATAAAGGCTGCAGGAAACCGCGTTCTTCCCGGTCACGACGGATGGGTGACCCTTAAAGACGGAGAAGTGATCCCCGAGGGCGGAAATGACAAGGTTCTCACCTTCGGTCAGGGCGTAACCATCAACGGAGGTCTCAACCGCCTTACCCTTACCATGGACTAAAAAATTTTGACTGTCAATTTGCATTTATCAAAGCTATATTCTATTGTTGTGTGCAGCTTTTAATGTTAAAGTGATATCAGCATTATAAATACCAAAGGAGGAATCGGACGTGAAGATCAAATTGCCTTACGGTAAAACGGTACTTGAAGGAGATATCCCCGAACAGCGTCTTTCCGGTATTATAAAAAGCCGTTTGGATGAATATCTGCCTGAGCTGAGCGAATGGGATACCGTAGCCGAAAGCATTAAAAATCCTATCGGCAGTCCCTCGCTGAGGGAGCTTGCCAAGGGAAAGAATAAGGTCGTGCTCATTGCAAGCGACCACACCCGCCCCGTTCCCAGTAAGATAATCGTTCCGCAGATGCTGGCTGAAATAAGAGAAGGCAATCCCGATGCCGACATCACCATTCTGATCGCTACCGGATGCCACCGCCAGACTACCGAAGCCGAGCTGGAAGCAAAATTCGGCCCCGAGATAGTAAAAAACGAAAAGATCGTCATCCACGACTGCCAGCAGGCAGAAAATATGGTGCATTTTGGCACGCTGCCCGGCGGCGGAGAACTGATAATCAACCGCCTTGCAGCGGAAGCTGATCTTCTGGTCAGCGAAGGCTTTATCGAGCCTCACTTCTTTGCGGGTTTCTCGGGTGGAAGAAAGAGCATCCTTCCCGGAATCGCTTCACAGAAGACTGTTTACGCCAACCACTGCGCCGAATTTATCGACAGTCCCTTTGCCAGAACCGGCATCATCGACGGAAACCCCATCCACAAGGACATGATATTTGCCGCACGCACTGCAAAGCTCGCCTTTATCGTCAATGTAGTCATCAACAGCGAACACAAGGTCATCGCCTCCTTTGCCGGAGACTGCAACGAGGCGCATGTTGCCGGAACTAAATTTTTGGCAGATCTTTGCCGCTCCGACGCTATTTTGTCCGATATCGTCATCAGCACCAACAACGGCTATCCGCTTGACCAGAACATCTATCAGGCGGTCAAGGGAATGTGCACTGCCGAAGCCACCGTTAAGCGCGGCGGCGTTATCATCATGGTTGCGGCATGCGAGGACGGCTGCGGCGGAGATGCCTTTTACAAGACCTTCGCCGAAGATCCCGACGACAAACACATCCTTGATGAGATCAGGAAGGTGCCTGCCGATGAGACGATAGCCGACCAGTGGCAGAGCCAGATCTTTGCCCGCATCCTTGCGGAGCAGAAGGTCATCTTTATAAGCAAATCGCCCAAGGATATCGTGCGTGCGCTGCACATGATACCCGCCGACAGCCTTGAACAAGCGCTTTCGATGGCGGATGAAATTCTCGGATACGAGGGCAGCATCACCGTTATCCCCGAAGGAATCAGCTGTATAATCGCTTAAATTTTAAAAGACCGCCGTGATGGCGGTCTTTTTGTTTTGCCCTTTAATTGCCGAGACAGTTTTTGTCAAAGGCAGGGTTGAAGGCGTAGAAGTTTTTGGAGTCAAGCTGATCGGTGACCATCCTGAGGGCTTCTCCGAACCTCTGGTAATGCACTATCTCACGCTCACGCAGGAAGATGAGGGGATCTCGTACATCGGGATCATCGACAAGACGCAGAATGTTGTCGTAGGTCACTCTTGCCTTCTGCTCTGCAGCGAGGTCTTCGTTTAAATCGGCGATGGGATCACCCACCGACTGAAAGATATTCGCATCAAACGGCACGCCTGCCGAGGTGACAGGATAAATTCCGGTGGTGTGATCGATATAATAGGGCATCAGGCCACTGTCCTCTATCTGCTGGGCGGTTAGATTTCGGGTAAGCTGATGGACGATGGAGCAGATTATTTCTTGATGCGCCATTTCTTCGGTTCCGACGTCGGTCAGGATACCGGTGACTGCGCCCCACGGCATGGCATAGCGCTGAGAAAGATAGCGCATTGCGGCACCGACTTCTCCGTTGGGTCCGCCATACTGGCTGATGATGGCCTGCGCCAGCAGCGGGTTGGGATTTGTGATTTTTACAGGATACTGAAGTCGTTTCTCATAGATCCACATAGCTGTTTCCTCCCATCAAAGCTGCCAGGGCCAGGGCTCGTCGATCCAGTTCCAATAGCCGCAGGAACTGTCAACGTCACAAGCGGTAAGCGGGCCGATCTCTCTGTTATACTGCTCTTTAAGTTCCTGCTGTTTCGCCTGCTTGCGGCGGAAAAATTCCAGCGCGTTCTGGTCATTTGGATGGGTATCGAGATAAAGCATGGCATCGTAAAGCGCAAAGCTGTTTTCATCCAGCATGGCGGCAATATTGCCTCTGTCACCATAGTTCATCTGTTAACACCTCCGCAGCAAAATGGCAGGTCAAGCTCGGGGAAAATGGTACCGCGTTTTAAGGCGGTCGCCGGCTCATAGGTCTGTCCCCAGCACTGGATTTTTACATAAGCCATTGCAAGGGCAAAATCGTTTTGCTCAAACGGCTGCGCCATGCCGTTTCTTCGATTGGGATAACAAAGCGGATTGCGATAATGGTTCAACGCCCAAACTCCTTTCAAACATTTATCTTTATCAGCTTATTCTGAAATTGGCGTTTGCGTTACAGCCAAAGCGTTGCAAAAATCCGCGATAAAGTGCATAATAATAGCAGTATTTTAAAAGGAGGGCGAGAAAATTGCCCAAGCAGAGCTGGAAAGGAAGCACCCTTCTCGGTCCGCTGCCCGCGGCGCTTATCACCTGCGGCAGCATGGAAAAACCAAATGTACTTACCATTGCGTGGACGGGTATCATCAACACCCATCCGCCCATGACCTATATCTCGATACGCCCCGAGCGATATTCCTATCCGATGATAACCCAAAGCGGAGAATTCGTTATAAACCTGACCACCAAGCAGCTGGTAAAGGCGGTGGATTTCTGCGGAGTACGCTCCGGCAAGGACGTCGACAAGTTTGAAGTCTGCAAGCTGACCCCCGAGCCCTGTTCCAAAGTGAGCTGCCCCATGCTTGCCGAAAGTCCCCTTTCGCTGGAGTGCAAGGTGGTTAAGGAGCTGCCGCTCGGCACCCACAACATGCTGCTGGCCGAGATAGTAGCGGTAAATGTCGACGAAAAGCTGCTGGCCGCCGACGGAAAGCTGCGTCTGGACAAGGCAGACCTGCTCGCATTTGCCCACGGCGAATATTACGAGCTGGGTCAGCGCCTCGGAAGCTTTGGTTACAGCGTCAAAAAGCCTGTTAAAAAATCCCGCGGAAAGGCAAAGCCCAAGTCCGCACCCGATAAAAGGAGAAACAGCAAATGAAAAAAGAGATAAGAAAGATAGCAAATCCCATGTCTCCGCTTCCGGTGGCGCTCATCTCCTGCAACACTGTTGAGCAGCCTCAGGTCCTCACCGTTTCCTGGACCGGCGTTGTAAACTCCACCCCGCTTAAGATGTATGTTTCGGTACAGCCTGTTCGCAACAGCTACGCTGCAATCAAAGAGCGCGGAGAGTTTGTTATAAACGTTCCCACTGCGGATATGCTTAAAGAGACCGATTTCTGCGGTACCAACTCGGGCAGAAACGTTGATAAATTCAAAGAGTGCGGCCTCACCGCCGAAAAGTGCGAGCATATCTCCGCCCCGATGATCGCCGAATGCCCCGTTTCCATCGAATGCCGTGTCTGCGAGGTTTTAAGCCTTGGCAGCCATGATATGTTTATTGCCGACGTGCTGGCGGTGCATGTCGATCCTGAGATGATGAACGGCGACAGCATCGATTTCTCTAAAATAAGCACCATCGCCTATGGCAACAGCGCCTATTTTAAGGTTGAGCAAAAGCTGGGCGGTTTCGGAATCTGGAAGCAGCTTTGATGATGGAGAATATATTCAGATGCCCGGTTTGCCGTCAGCCGCTTAATGATAACGGCAAATCGCTGGTTTGTTCTAACCGCCACAGCTTTGACAAAGCGTCGCAGGGATACGTTCACCTGCTTACTTCCAACAAAATGAACTCCAAGCTTCCGGGCGACAGCCGCGAAATGGTAGCGGCACGAACCGCCTTTTTGTCGCTTGGGTTTTATCACCCCTTCCGCGAGGGGCTTTGCCGCATCGTCTGCGATAACCTCAAAGGTAAAGACCACCCCGTTATTCTCGATGCCGGCTGCGGCGAGGGCTACTACACCTCGGAGCTTTACCGCACCCTTTCACAGTGCTGCGCCGATCCGGTAGTCTGCGGCTTTGACATATCCAAATTTGCGGTAAAAGCCGCAGCAAGAGATAAAAATCTTTCGCTTTCGGTGGCAAGCTGCTTTGACATACCGATGGCTGACAGCTCGGTCGATGCACTGACTGCCGTTTTCTCCCCCATCGTTCCCGAAGAGTTTGCCAGAGTTGTAAAACCGGGCGGCATAATGGTGCTTGCGGTAGCTTCTCCCCGCCATCTGATGGGATTGAAGCAGCTGCTGTACGATACCCCCTATGAAAACGAGCGCCGCGATACCGATTATGAAGGTTTCCGCTTTGAGAGCCGCACCGAGATACTGACCGAAGCGTTTTTGAAGGATAACCAATCTATCAAAAATCTCTTTGCCATGACCCCCTATTTCTGGAAAACCTCGGTGGAGGGCAGCGCCCGACTTGCCGCCGCACAGTCACTTTACACCGAGCTTGGCTTTGACCTTTTGCTCTACCGAAGAATATGACCGACAAAGAGAGGTCCTTTTGTTATGAAAAAGAAGTTACTGGCAGCAGCCGCAACCGCTGCTGCGTCTGCCGCGGCCTATCTCTACGCCGAACAGAATATCATTGACCCAACTCACCGACGGGTCTATTCCGACATCGACACGCCGCTTAGAATGCTTTGCCTTTCCGATCTGCACGGAAAGCAGTTCGGAAAAAACGGTGAGCTGCTTATCCAAAAAGCCGAGAGCATGGCGCCCGACCTAATTGTTTTCCCCGGCGATACTTTGAGTGCCGACCTGCATAATCTGACACCAACGCTGGATCTGCTTAAAAGACTTTGCCGATTCGCCCCCTGCTTTCTCATCCCCGGAAACCACGAAAAGCGCTCGGGCCAGTGGGAGGAACTGAAACTGCTGCTGGAACAGCACGGCGTTACCGTTTTGCAGAACAGTCGATGGGATGGAGTCATAAACGGTGTGCCGGTTCATATACTTGGACTTGATGAAGGTATGGCGGTATCACGGCTGGATTATCTGCGCGCAGCTGTCGGAACGCTTGAATACCCGACAAACGAGCTGCTGCTGGAACAGCTTTGTGAATTGGACGGCGCAAAAATTGTGCTTTCCCACTTCCCCGAATGTTTTGAAAAGGGCGGTTATTGCCGCTTTAAATTCGATCTTATGATAAGCGGTCACGCTCACGGCGGTCATTTCAGGCTCAACGAAAAGGTCGGCGTACTGGCTCCCGGTCAGGGGCTATTTCCAAAGTTCTGTCAGGGACTTTACGGAAGCCGTCCCCGCCTGCTGGTTTGCCGCGGTTTGGGTAACGACAGCATACTGCCCCGCATAAACAACCGCCCCGAAATGGCGCTTATCACGTTGGAGCGCGACCGCCGTCATCTTATAAAAACACCTAAATGAAACAGAAAGCTCAGGTATCTTTTATCGATACCTGAGCTTTTTTATCATAAAACCTCTTTAAATACGCGTAGGGCGTTTTTCCAGCAGATTTTGTCAACTTCATCGGCGGTAAAGCCCGCTTTTTGCAGTGCTTCGGCAAATTTGGGCAGGTCGGCGGCGTCTTTAAGCTCGGCGGGGATATCGTATCCGTCGAAATCGCTGCCGATGGCTACTGTGTCTATTCCCGCGACCTTTTTAATGTGGCGGATGTGGGAGATCATCTGCTCGATGCTGCCGGTTTGGTCGCCGCCTAAAAAGTTGGGATAGAAGTTTATTCCTGTCACGCCGCCGCTGTTTGCTAACGCTTTAAGCTGCTCATCGGTTAGATTGCGGCTGACATCACAAAGCGACTTTGCGTTGGAGTGGGAAGCGACAAACGGCTTGCGGCTGCGTTTTGCCACATCCCAGAAGCCGCCCTCCGATAGGTGGGAGACATCGATTATCATGCCCAATCGCTGCATATTTTCGATAAATTCAAATCCGAAGGGCTTTAATCCCTTGCTCATCACAGTGGGGTCGGTTGAATTAGGGAATCCGATTGCGTTTTCGTAGTTCCAAGTCAGCGTTATCATGCGAACGCCCATGCCGTAAAGCTGCTCCAGCCGCTCGAGGCTTTCGCCGCAGATGCCGCCTTCCTCAACGGTGAGCAGCGCAGCAGTCTTTTGCTGTGTTGCCGCCCTTTCTATGTCCGCCGCCGAGCGTGCAACCAAAATACGGTCGGAACGAAGCGCTGTTTCACGCTCAAGAAGCTCATACATATTGAGCATACGCTGCCAACATTCTTCGTTAGAATTGTGGTCAGCCAAATTTATATATAGAGCAAAACACTGGCAAAGCGCCTTTGCCGCTTTGAGCTTGTCGGCGCTGACGCAAAGATCGGCGCTGTCAAGATTTATATTTTTGTTTATCATCTCGTAAACTGTGTCGCAGTGAAGATCGATAAAAGACATTTGCTTCATCTCCTTTTTATATTATTTATATTGTATCACAAATTTCTATTCCTGTCTTTTTCAAAAAAGCGGCTTTAAAATCGCATTTTACTTGACTTTGCTGCGCTGTTTATGATATAGTAATTAGGCTGATTTTGCAGCAGCAATCCGGGGTGTAGCGCAGTTTGGTAGCGCGCTTGGTTCGGGACCAAGAAGTCGCGGGTTCGAATCCCGCCACTCCGACCAAAATCACGGCATACGACTTTTCTTTTTCGAAGGTTTGTGTGCCGTGATTTTTTCATAGGGGGATTATCCCCCTCTTGACGTCGGTTTTCTCCGCTTCGCTCTAAAAACCTCCTGTCACCCCCTTAGATGAAAGCGGTTTATGCCATTCGGCAAACCGCTGGAATACGGTTTCGAAACTGTTCATGCTTTCCAAATAGAAAAGACCAGTCAAATGACTGGTCTTTTCTATTTGGTGCCTACGGTTGTCTGTGACAACCGCCCGCTGCGGCGGGGATTCCGCTCCGCTCAACGCGAAAGAGAAACCCTGATGGTTTCTCTTTCACACTATCTTTTCCTTCCGTACGTCCAACGTTTACGGAATCGAAAGTGTTCACAAATTCCAAAAAACCGTTCTCCTTTTGGAGAGCGGTTTTTGTTTTTTGGTGTGGTTGATAATGAGAATCCGCGGTTCGATAACTGAGCGCCCAAGAGCGCAAGTGTAAGCGCTGCGCGATTGGCTGCGCAAAGTTATGCAGCGAGCGCCAGCGAGTCGTAATCCCGCCACTCCGACCAACAGAATCCCTGAAGCGGAAAGGTTTCGGGGGTTTTTGTTGTTTTTTGAGGAATATTAGTTATTGCGCATGTATTGCGTATTGACTTTGTGTTCCAAATCTGTTAGCATATGCTCAGTTATACGACTGACGGATGCAGTGGAATTGACCACGGGGAGTATAGCAGTAGAGCCGACCGTCTGGGCATAAAAAGCCTGGGTGTGCGGCGTTTTTTATTTTTATACGTCGCCAACACCGGGTAACTGGAAAGGAAAAGGACTATGAAAGCAATCAAAACATCCCCATGCAATCGGCGTAACAACAAATGGATATGTGGTGCAATTCCCGCACTGCTCATCCACTGCAGCATCGGTACTGTCTACTGTTGGTCTATTTTCAGTCAAGAAATCGCAGACTACATTGGTTTTTCCAAAGCTGCCACGGAATGGGCCTTTAGCTTTGCGATCTTCTTTTTGGGAATGTCTGCGGCATTTTTAGGCAACATTGTAGAACGGGACATCCACAAATCCTCTCTGATCTCCGCAGTCACCTTCGCCATCGGTATGGCCGGTACCGGCTTATTCATTTACTACGGCGGCCTGCATAAGGGCAGTGTTGTGGCGCTGGTGGGTATCTATGTCAGCTACGGATTCATCATGGGCATCGGTCTGGGTACCGGATACCTCTCTCCTGTCAAGACACTGATGCTGTGGTTCAGCAAGCAGAAGGGTCTGGCCACCGGTCTGGCGGTGGCCGGTTTCGGCGCAGCAAAAGCCATTGCAAGCCCCATCATGCAGGCCCTGCTGAACAATTTGGGCGAGGGCGGCATTTACAAGATGTTCTATATTCTGGCTGCCGTGTACTTCTTCATGATGATGGCAGGACATCTGCTGCTGAAAAAACCCAGCGACTGGCATGAACCTCAGAAAACGGAAAAGAAGCAAAGCATCATCGCCGTCATCAAGACCAGACCTGTCCGCAACTATGTGGGCATCTGGCTCATGTTCTACATCAACATTACCTGCGGTCTGGCCCTGCTGTCTCAGGAAAAAGCAATTGTCAAATGCATCGGCTTTGCTTCCGCCGCCGCGTTGGTATCTACATTTTCTGCTGTTTTCAATGCAGCAGGCCGTCTGTTTTTCTCCGGCATCGGAGACCGCACGAAGGATCGCAATACCATCTATAAGCTCATTTTCATTCTGTCCATTGCTTTCAATGCGTTGGTGCTTGTTACCGGTGGAATCGGAAACGGCGCAGAAAATATGCTGTCAGCCTTTTTGGTTCTGATCCTCATGATGGTGGTCAATGCCGGTTACGGTGGCGGCTTTTCCAATGTTGCGCCCCTGCTCTCCGATCACTACGGTATGGGCAGTATCAGCGCCCTCCACGGCATTACTCTTTCCGCATGGGCCTTTGCGGGTCTCAGCGGCAACCAGCTTGCCACTTGGATCGTCAATCATTTCGGCGAGCTGGTGGAGATCGACGGACACATGGTAAACCCCACCGGTTATCAGATTGTGCTGTATGTGACTGCCGTTCTATATCTGGTGGCGTTGCTGCTGAGTGTGGTGCTTGTGCGGCCTGTATCCTCCGGTCAAAAAGATAATTAACAGTTCTATGCTATGACTGGACTTTCCGAAATCCTATAATTACACTCCGACCAAACCGCCGCAGGCTTTTGTCTGCGGCGGTTTTTTCTTTGCCTTTTCTTATCATACACCTGTTATTGCCTGCCGCCATTTCCGGTGGTATAATCGCATCAAACCGATCCCAACAAGGAAGAAGGCGTATTCCATGTCTCAAAACAGCTATCTCAAGCGGTTCCTTTTTTGTTCCCTCAGCCTTGCCCTCTATGGCTTTGGCAGCTTTCTCGGTGTAAAGGCAGGCGTAGCCGGAACCAACGCGTGGAGCACACTGGCACTCGGCATTTCCGGTCTGTTCTCCCTGAGCTTTGGCACTGCAACGCTCCTCATCAGCGTGGTGATCCTTCTCATTGACTTCGCCGGAAAGGGCAAGCTGGGCTTCGGCACGGTGCTGAACGCTCTGCTGATTCCCTTTTTTTCCGACCTCTTCATTGCCCTGTTTTCCTTTCTCCCCTCAGCCACTGATCCTTTCCTCGGGGCCCTTTGTTCCCTGGCAGGCCAGCTCATCATTTCCTTTGCCACCATCCTTTATATGCTGCCCGCCCTCGGCGCAGGCCCCCGGGATACGCTGATGATCATCGTGGGAAAGAAATTTCCCCGCGCTCCCATCGGCACGGTAAAGCTGTTCCTTGAACTGGCCGTGCTTCTGGTGGGCTTCCTTATGGGCGCTCCCTTCGGCCTTGGCACAGTGCTGGTGATGATCCTGCAGGCCAGCATTTTCCAGTTCGCCTGCAAGATCACCCGCTACGAGCCCCGCAGCGTCACCCACGAGGATGTGGCGGACACTCTTCGCAAGCTCGCAAAACACTGATCCTCTGAAAATGTGATCCCATCCATGCCCCTTCCCCACAGGAAGACTGGACTATGTGTCAGGCCGGGCATACTACTTTTACAAGCAAACAGTCCTCCCCCTTCAACACATTCAAAGCCGCACGAAAGGATCCCATATGAAGCATTTCCCCATTGGCCTGCGCACAGTAAAAACCGCCGCAGCCATCGTGATCTCCATGTTTATTGTAGATGCCTGGGGCGCCACCTCCTCCCGGCTGATCTTCGCCATGCTGGGCGCCATGGCCGCCGTACAGCCCACCTTTAAGGAATCTGTGGAATCCTGTCTGACACAGATCCTGGGCGTACTTCTGGGCGGTCTTGCCGGTGTTTTTCTGCTGCAGCTGCCCATCCACCCCCATGTGGCGGCCGGTATAGGCGTGGTGCTGGTCATCACCTTCTATAACGCCTGCCATATCCGGTTTTCTCCCTCCCTTCCCTGTTTCATTGTAGTGCTTCTTTGCACCACGCCGGATATCCTTCCCATTTCCTACGCCCTTGGCCGCTTCTGGGACAGTACCATCGGGCTTGGCGTGGGCATGGTCATCAACACGCTGGTCTTCCCCTATGACAACTCCCGCCGCATCCGCTCCTCCGCAGAGAGTCTTGACCAGGCTCTTATCGTCTTTCTTGAGGAACTGTTCGACGGCGATTTAGTCCTTCCCGATGCCGCTGATATGAGCAAAACCA
>JAFQAX010000147.1 GCA_017399785.1 Oscillospiraceae bacterium
CGATTTGAGTTCTTTTTTCTCCGGCATTGGGTCGCCCGGATACACTTGGCAGCCGAAAACTTCTTGGGAAATATCGTAGATTTTCATTACTTATTCTCCGTCAAATTCTTATTTATCGTTCAGTTTACTTTATCATATTTTCCTGTTCACATCAATGCTTGGTGAAATTGCCGGAGCTGGAACCCATCAGTACAAAAGTAAAAAGGGAGCCTTTTATCTCCGTTTGACATTACACAGTAATAGATGTATTATATTATAATAGCTTTTTTTAAGGCTAAAATTTGATTTGATTAGGAGTTTTGATAATGCCTCCCCAAGACACAGTAAGTGCCTTATGCTGTTTAGTTATTTTGTTTATCGTCTGCGTTGTTTTTAATCTTTCCAAATCGGCGGCGGTCTATCTTGATGATTCGGCGCTGCATGTCCGCGCGGCGGGCGGAGACAAAAAGGCTGCCAAGCTTGAAAAGCTGCTTTCCCGCCACGACAGATTAAAGCAGTCGGTCAATGTTTTTTCGGCTATTGTCACCACCATTGCGGCGATAATTTCGGCACGATTTGCGATGCCGTTTTTTGCCGAATGGCTTTCGCTCAACACCGTTTTCTGGCTTGCCGCATTTATCGCCACCGTTTTGTTTTATGCCGCGGCGGTCTATTCCCCCAGAAGAATAGCCCCCTATTTCCCCGACAGCGCCTATGCGCTGGCTTCGGTGCTGTCGCTGCTTTACGCCGTTACGCTGCCGCTTACCGTGACGGTGGGCGCAATCTCGTCGGTTGCGGTGCGCCTTTGCGGAAAAGACCCGCACGTTCCGCCCAGCATGGTCACCGAAGAGGAGATAAGAATGCTGGTGGATGAGGGCACCGAGCGCGGTACCATAGAAGAATCGGAGATGAAGATGATAAACAACATCTTCGAATTTGATGACCGCGACGTTTCTCAGGTAATGACCCACCGCACCGAGCTTACGGCGGTGGAGGTCAACGCCACCCTTGAAGAAGTCATCGAGCTTGCGGTCGGCAGCGGCTATTCCCGCATCCCCGTCTATGAGGAGGACATCGACAGCATCGTCGGCATCCTTTACTCCAAAGATCTTATAAAATACATCCATCGCCCGCAGGATTTCCGCATCAGGGACAATCTGCGTGAGCCTATCTGCGTACCCGAATCCTCCAGCTGCTCCGACGTATTTGCCATGCTGCAGCGTGAAAAGACCCAGATAGCCGTCGTCATCGATGAATACGGCGGTACCTACGGCATCGTCACCATGGAGGACCTTATCGAAAGCATTGTCGGCAGCATTCAGGATGAGTTTGACAACGAAGAAGAGCCCGCCACCCAGATAGAGGAAGGCGTTTACATGCTCGACGGCTCGACCAGCATATCCGATGCCGAGCTGCTGCTCGATTTTTACGTCCCCGACGATTCCGAAGCCGACACCCTCGGCGGATTTGTCATCGAGCTGCTGGGCGGAGTTCCTCATTCGGAGGAGGACAACAAGACCGCCGTTTACGGCAACATCACCTTTACCGTAACCAAATATGACGAGCGCCGCATCGAAGAGATAAAGGCGGTCATCGCCCCCGAGGAATAAATTGCAAAATCCCCCGCCAAAACGGCAGGGGATTTTTTATGTTCTTGAAATTAAAGTTTTTTGGAATTCTTAAAACCTTTTGTTCACAAAAGGTTTTAAGCCATCGGAGACAGATCAATATCCCAGCTCCTGAGAGATCTGCATAGCGAATTCCTTGGTCTTAAGCGCCATTTCGGTCATCAGCGCCATGTCGATTCTGGCGGCGGGACCGGAAAGGTTTAAGGCAGCGACTACGTTATGCTGCGAATCGAATATCGGGGCGGCGACCGAAACAACGCCTTCTTCGCGTTCGCTGCGGCTGGTGGAATAGCCCAGCTGACGAATCTCGGCAAGGCGGTCGTGGGTGGTGTAGGGATCGGCAAGCAGCAGCTCGTCGATGACATGCTGAGGCTGATATGCCAGCAGCAGTCTGCCCGACGCTCCACGGGTAAGCGGCAGGCGGTCACCGATGTTGAGTATTCGCTTGAGCGGATGGGTGCTTTCGATGCGCTCGATGCAGACACGGTGGCTCTTGTTGGGAACATAGAGGCCGACGCTTTCGTTGTAGATCTCACGCAGCTTTACCATATAGGGCACCGAGATACGGCGGAAATCCATGTGGGAATAGCACAGTGTGCCAAGTCTTGCGATAGAGGGTCCGAGATAATAGCGCTGGGTCTCCTCATCACGGTAAAGATAGTTGTACTTTTCCAGCGTTGCCAAAATTCTCGAGGTGGTGCTGGGGGGCAGGTCTATTTCACGGGAAATTTCAACCAGCGAGAGGCTGAGCTTCTCTTTGGTGAAGCAGTTGAGCATCTTTAAAGCGCGCTCTATAACCTTTACGCTTGCGTCGGCGCTTGCCATATATAAATCATCCTTTCGATGTAAAAGTCGTTTTCACATATTGACATTTTACCATCACAACCGCCCAAGGTCAACCCAAAACCGCCAAAATCCATTGACAAAGAAGGTCGCTGAAGGTAGCATATAATAGAAAATGTGTAAATTAATTAAAAGTAGAGCAGGCATAATATGATAGAACTATCTTTAAAAACTTATCTTATAGTTTGTCCGCTGGTGTTTTTCGGCGGATTTGTCGATGCGATAGCAGGCGGCGGCGGACTTATCACGCTGCCCGCCTTTATGATGGCGGGTATCCCCGTTCACTTTGCGCAGGGCACCAACAAGCTTTCCAGCTCGATGGGATTGGTCATGGCAGCCATCCAATACGGCCGAAAGGGGCTTATCCGCTATAAACCGGCGCTGGTCGCGGCGGCGGGTTCAACCATAGGCGGTTCGCTGGGGGCAAGGGCGCTGCTTTTTATCCCCGCCGAAAAGGCGCAGCTTATGCTGATGATCGGCCTGCCGGTAATCGCCACCATATTGCTGACCCGCAAAAGCATGAAGCGTGAACAGGATGATATCGTCGATCCCAAAACAGAATATACCCGCGGATTTTTCATCGGACTCGGCTGCGGATTTTATGCCGGATTTTTTGGCGCCGGCGGCGGAAGCTTTTTGATAATGTTCTCGGTGGCGCTGCTGGGTTATTCGATGATAACGGCGTCAGCCACCGCAAAGGTGATAAATCTCGCCTGCGACACATCCGCACTGGTCACCTATGCGCTGAGCGGAAGGGTAATTTTTGCACTGGGCATCCCCTGTATGCTCTGCTGCAGCCTTGGCAGCTTTGTCGGCTCCCGCATGGCGATAAAGCTTGGTTCCAAGTTTGTCCGCCCAGTTATGATCGCGGTAATGTCGCTTATTTTTGTAAAATTGATATATGATTTTACTTTGCGTATATAATTAAAGGGAGAATAAAGCTATGGCAATAAAAACAGAAGCGGAAATGCTTGCCAGATTTAACGGTTATCTTGCCTATCTCGACACCCTTGAAGAGGACAGCATCAACCGCAAGCTGAAATTTCAGCTTGAAGAATACAGCTTTGAAGACCGCACCGTAACGCTCAGCTTTCCCACCGAAAAGTGGATGCTCAATCCCGGCGGAGTGGTACACGGCGGACTTATCTCCACCATGTTCGATATCTCGATGGGCTGCTCTGCCGCCGCATTCAGCGGTTATTATCCTCCCACCGTTACCCTTTCGGTGGCTTTTCTCTGTCCCGTTCCCGACAATGACAGGATACTGGTAAACTGCCGCGCCACAAAGGTGGGAGGACGCTTTGTACAGATGAATGCTCAGGCGGTCATAAAGAGCAGCGGCGAGGTTTGCGCCACCGCTTCGGGGACTTTTTATAACTCCAGCCAAAAGGTTATTTAAGGAGGATGAGCCGTGAAAACCGAAAACGAACAGCAGATGCTGGCCATTGCCAACGATTATCAGGATTACGTCATGCAGGAAGCGACCAAAAGCATAAACGCAAAGCTTCCCTATACCATAATTGCCTACAGCTTTGAGGATAAGAGCATCACCTATCGCTTTAAAACCGAGGAGTGGATGCAAAATCCCTACGGCAGTGTGCACGGCGGCCTCATCGCCACCATGATCGACCTTGCTCTGGGTGTAACTACCCGCGCGCTGTGCGGAAACTTTACTCCCACCATAAACCTTTCGCTTTGCTATTTAAGACCGGTCCCGGCAAACAGTGGGTTGATAATCAAAACCACCGCCAACAGAGTAGGAGGTACCTTTATCCAGATAACCGCCGACTGCTTTGTCGAAGGCAGCGACGATATCTGCACCACCGCCTCCGCCGCATTTTTCTGCAACAAAAAGCTCACCTATCGCAACAAGCCGGTTGAAAATAACGAGTAATTTCGGCCTGCCGCACAGCGAATTATAATGGGGCGCTGCCCCAGACAGTGACCAAAGGCTCCCCTTATACAGGGGAGCCTTTATTGCTTTCAAAAGGCCGGGCGAATACAGCTCTTGGCGCGACGAAGAAGCAAGAGGAAAGAGCGCAACCCCCGCGCGGCATCCGCCGCGCCGCCCCCTCCGACAGGGGGCTTTTCATTTGCCGGCGGTAACGAAATGATTTTTTGACTGCCGATGGGGAACACTGTATTTGGAAACTGCTGCAAAGCGGATCTAAAGGCAATAAAATCGGCGGCGGAGGACACCTTTTTACTGGAGTTTGGCGTAAAACTCGCGGAAGTCCAATTTCAATAATTGAAATGATTTTAGCTGATTTTAGAAGTGGCTTCAAAAGAATTTGGCGCTTTCCGCAACTTTGGCAAAAGTTTGTCAAACTGCTCAAAGGGTATTTACAATGCGAAAAAATAGTGTTACGATAACTTTGTACGGACTATTATTGTCCACCGTTTTGCAAACGTTTATTATATCTTTTAGGGGGAAAAACAAATGGCAAGACTTATGAAAACCATGGACGGCAACAACGCTGCCGCACATGTATCCTATGCCTTTACCGAAGTTGCAGCGATCTTCCCGATCACTCCTTCTTCTGTTATGGCAGAGGTGACCGATGCGTGGAGCGCCAACGGCCGCGTAAACGTATTCGGCGAGAAGGTAAAGGTTGCCGAGATGCAGTCTGAGGGCGGCGCAGCAGGCGCTGTTCACGGATCTCTTGCAGCTGGCGCTCTTACCACCACCTATACCGCTTCTCAGGGCCTTCTTCTCATGATCCCGAACATGTACAAGATCGCCGGCGAGCTGCTGCCCTGCGTAATCAACGTTTCCGCAAGAGCACTGGCTTCTCACGCTCTTTCCATCTTCGGTGACCACTCCGATATCTATGCATGCCGCCAGACCGGTTTTGCATTCCTCTGCTCCGGCAGTGTTCAGGAAGTTATGGACCTTGGCGCGGTTGCTCACCTTTCCGCTATCAAGGGCAGAGTTCCTTTCTGCCACTTCTTCGACGGTTTCCGTACCTCCCACGAGATCCAGAAGATCGAGACCTGGGATTACGCCGACCTCGCAGATATGCTCGACTGGGATGCAGTTAAGGCATTCCGTCAGCGCGCTCTCAACCCCGAGCATCCCACCCTCCGCGGCACTGCTCAGAACCCCGACATCTTCTTCCAGGCTCGTGAGGCTTGCAACAGCTACTACGACGCACTGCCCGCAGTTGTTGAGGAGTATATGGACAAGGTCAACGCCAAGATCGGCACCGACTACAAGCTGTTCAACTACTACGGCGCAGCTGATGCTGAGCACGTGATCGTTGCTATGGGCTCTGTATGCGATACCATCAAGGAGACTATCGATTACCTCAACGCAGCAGGCGGCAAGTACGGTCTCGTTACCGTTCGCCTCTACAGACCTTTCGCAGCTGACAGACTTGTTGCTGCATTCCCCGAGACCACCAAGACCATCACCGTTCTCGACCGCACCAAGGAGCCCGGCTCCATCGGCGAGCCTCTCTACCTCGATGTAGTTCTCGGCATCCGCGAGTCCAAGTTCGGCAACCTGCCCGTAGTCTCCGGCAGTTATGGCCTCGGCTCTAAGGACACCACCCCCGCTCAGATCGTTGCTGTTTACAAGAACGCTGCTGCTAACGGCAAGAAGCGCTTCACCATCGGCATCGAAGACGACGTTACCAACCTCTCTCTCGCAATCGAAGAGAATCCCGATACCGCTCCCGAGGGTACCACCTCCTGCATGTTCTGGGGTCTCGGTTCTGACGGCACCGTTGGCGCTAACAAGAACTCCATCAAGATCATCGGCGACCACACCGATATGTATGCTCAGGCTTACTTCTCCTACGACTCCAAGAAGTCCGGCGGTATCACCGTTTCGCATCTGCGTTTCGGCAAGACCCCCATTCACTCCACCTACCTCATCAACAAGGCTGACTTTGTAGCTTGCCATAACGCTGCTTACATCGATAAGTACGATATGGTTTCCGCTCTCAAGCCCGGCGGCACCTTCCTGCTTTCCTGCAGCTGGAACGCTGAAGAGCTTGACCAGAAGCTGCCCGGCGAGGTTAAGAGCTTTATCGCCAACAACAACATCAACTTCTACACCATCGACGCTGTTAAGCTTGCTAAGGAGATCGGTCTCGGCAACCGCCTGAACACCATCCTCCAGTCTGCATTCTTCAAGCTCGCTAACATCATCCCCACCGATGAAGCTATCAAGCACATGAAGGACGCTGCTACCAAGTCCTACGGCAAGAAGGGCGACGACGTTGTTAAGATGAACCACGACGCTATCGATGCAGGCGTTAACGGCGCTTCCAAGGTAGAGGTTCCCGAATCCTGGAAGACCGCTGCAGGCGCTATCGAATATCCCGTTGCTACCGGTTCCAACGAAGCTCTCATCAAGTACGTTAACGAGGTTATGATCCCCGCTAACGCTCAGAAGGGCGACAAGCTCCCCGTTTCCAAGATGATGGATACCGTTGACGGCATCATGCCCGTTGGCACCTCCGCATTTGAGAAGCGCGGCGTTGCAGTTGACGTTCCCGCTTGGAACCCCGAAAACTGCATCCAGTGCGGATTCTGCTCTTACGTTTGCCCGCACGCAGTTATCCGTCCCATCGCTCTCAACGCTGAGCAGGCTGCTGCTGCTCCCGCAGAGCAGAAGCTCGTTGACATGGTCGGCATGCCCGGATACAAGTTCGGCATCACCGTTTCCGCTCTCGACTGCCTCGGCTGCGGAAGCTGCGTAACTGTATGTCCCGGCAAGAAGGGCCAGAAGGCTCTCTCGATGCAGCCTCTTGAGGGTCAGCTTCCCGCACAGAAGGGCTTTGCTTTCGGCGTAGACGTTGACATCGACGAAGCTGTTCTTGAGAAGTTCAAGGTCAACACCGTTAAGGGCTCTCAGTTCCGTCAGCCCATGCTCGAGTTCTCCGGCGCATGCGCAGGCTGCGGCGAGACTCCTTACGCTAAGCTCATCACCCAGATGTTCGGTGACAGAATGTATATCGCAAACGCTACCGGTTGTTCTTCCATCTGGGGCGGTTCTGCACCTTCCTTCCCCTACACCACCAACAAGAAGGGCAAGGGCCCGGCTTGGGGCAACTCCCTCTTCGAGGATAACGCAGAGTTCGGCTTTGGTATCTTCCTTGGCCAGAAGGCTCTCCACGACAAGGTTGTTGCTAAGGTAGAGAAGCTTGCTGAGACTGCTGACGCAGAGCTCAAGGCTGCTATCGACGAGTACCTTGCTACCAAGGCTAACTCCACCGCAAACGCTGCTCCCGCTGAGAAGCTTGCTGCTATGCTCGAGGCTAAGGGCGTTGGCGCTGACATCCTTGCTGAGAAGGATTACCTTGCTAAGAAGTCGGTATTCATCTTCGGCGGCGACGGTTGGGCATACGACATCGGTTACGGCGGTCTGGATCACGTTCTTGCTCAGAACGAGAACGTAAACATCGTTGTATTCGATACCGAAGTTTACTCCAACACCGGCGGCCAGTCCTCCAAGGCAACTCCTACCGGCGCGGTTGCACAGTTCGCAGCAGCCGGCAAGGAAGTTAAGAAGAAGGACCTTGCTGCTATCGCTATGAGCTACGGCTACATCTACGTAGCACAGGTAGCTATGGGTGCTGACTACGCTCAGACCGCTAAGGCTATCGCAGAAGCTGAAGCTTACGACGGTCCCTCCCTCGTAATCTGCTACGCTCCCTGCATCAACCACGGCATCAAGGGCGGCATGGCTACTGCTCAGACCGAGATCAAGAAGGCTGTTGAAGCTGGTTACTGGCACACCTTCCGTTACGATCCCAGACTCGCTGCTGAGGGCAAGAACCCCTTCCAGCTCGATTCTAAGGAGCCCACCGGAAATTACGCAGACTTCATCAAGAACGAAGTTCGTTACACCTCCCTCGAGCGTGCATTCCCCGACAGAGCTAAGGATCTGTTTGAGAAGGCAGCTGCAGGCGCAAAGGCTAAGTACGACGCTCTCGTTGAGAAGGCTAAGTAATCTAAGCTTTAAAGCCGAAAGGCATAATAAAAAGCGCACCGTCATTTGGCGGTGCGCTTTTTGCGTATGAGAATTTATAAAGGGGAAAAGAAAACGCCCCCTGACGGAGGGGGCGGCGCGGCGGCTGCCGCGCGGGGGTTGCGGTTTAAAGCGGATTTCTTTTGTGGCTGTCGGTTCTAAAATAAAGCCCCTCCGAGCGGCGGATGCCGATCGGAGGGGATGCTCATCATTAACCCATTATATTGACTATCTCGCTGCCTTCGAAAAGCTTATCCATTTCTGCGGCACAGTATTCTTCAAAGCTGACCTCGGGCTGAACGGCGTCGGGAGCAACTTCGCCCGATGCAACGCCTTCGGGATGCTCAACAGCATAGCTCTCGGAGAGCAGCTGGTAGTAATGGCTTCCGACACTTTCAAGCCAGGACATTCTCTGGAATGCAAGGAAGTAGTCGTCGATGGTGGCGCCCAGCTTTTCGCAATAGGGTTCAACCTTTTCAATGTAGGCGGCTTCTGCTCTTACCGACTCGATATATTTGCCAAAGTCAGCGTCAAACAGCTCCTTGTCGGGCAGCTTGTCGGTCTTGGCAAGATCGCGCAGCACCAATTCGCCCTGCTGGATGATGGCCGCAGCGTCAAATCGGGTGGAAGCGGCGTTGTAATTGACAAACCAGTTGTCTCTGTCGCTGAAAGGAATTTCAACCCCGTCGATGACAGCAACAAATTTCTCGTCATCAAGGTTGATGCGGTCGTTATATTTGGAGGAATATTGGTCGAGCATCTCCATTGCATGCTCATAAACCTTTTGGTCGTGCAGCATCTTCTGCTCAGCCTCTATTTCCTCGCGGGTGTTGACGCTGTTTTCTTCATAGGTAACCGATGCGGGATCAAATTCGCCCATCTCTTCCAGCGCAAGCTTCTGATAGTGATCGCCCAGCATGCTGATGAGATATTCCATGCGGAAGCTGGTTTTAACGACCTCTTCTGCCTGCTGCTCGGTGATGCCCGCAAGGTCGGCAACGGTGAGCATATCAGGCTTAAAGGTGGGATAATAGTTGTAAAGCATATCGATCTGGCCGACTGCCATTTCATCATACTGCTTTTCGTCGATTTCAACGCCCATCTCTGCCATGTCCTTTTCGATGGTATAGCAGATAGCCAGCTGCTGGCGGGAGGTATAGCGGCTGAACTGTTCGCTGATATCCAGATAGAGGCGGTAATCCTTATAGGTGATGTCCCCGTCTTTCGACTTGACCAGCACCATGTTGGGGTCGGGATTGACGTATGTATAGCTGCCTTCGGGCAGGGTATCGGCAGGAGCAGCCTGGGAAGAAGCGGCCGGCTGGGAAGAAGCTGCCGAGCAGCCTGCGATAAGCGCCATGCAAAGCAGCATCGCGGTAATTTTCTTAAACATAAAATCCACCAATCTCCGCGCAAAATATCTGTTTGTGTCCTCCTCTGCGCGGCGGGACAGACACACGATTAAGTATAGCACAATTAAGCGCTAATTCAATGAAAAAACTATGAAATTTAAGCATAACCGCCGTTTGCTTGACAAGTTAGTCTGCATAACTTATAATCTGGTTGTAACACTGTGGAGTAGTTGGCGCCGTACGCATATCGGCGCGTCAAGTCAACATAATGATGCATTAGCGGCATCTGGCTTGCCTTAATTAACGAGAACTGTGTGCGGCCTTTTTTGCCGTGCATGGTTTTTTTATTTATCCGACATAAGGGGATTTTATTAAATGGAGCTTTTAGAAATTTTGCTGACCGGCGTGGCGCTCAGCATGGATGCCTGTGCCGTTTCGATGACCAATTCGATGGTGCACCGTGAGAAGTCGCTGAGACTGGTGGAAATGGCATTCTGGTTCGGTCTTTCGCAGGGAATGATGCCGATATTCGGTTATATCCTTGGCGGCGCTTTTGCCGATGTCATCTCGGTGATGGGCAAATATATCGTGGTATTCATCTTCTGTGCCATCGGCGGCAAAATGCTGCAGGAGGCTTTTATGAAAGATGAGCCTGCCGATTCGGTAAAGGACCTGACCCACCAACTGCTGCTGCTTCAGGCATTTGCCACCAGCATCGATGCCTTTGCCATCGGCGTCGGATTTTCGGCGGGCGGCGCTGATATAATTCTGGCGGCCTGTGTCATCGCCATCACCACCTTTTTGCTTTCGTTGGCGGCGATCGTCATCGGAAGGGTGTTCGGCGATATGCTGGGCAAAAAAGCCGAGGCGCTGGGTGGTTTAATTTTGATACTTCTTGGAATAAAATCGTTGATTTCAACTTTTGGTAAATAATTTATGAGGGTGATAACCTGTGTTAAACAAAAATTTCACCTGCTGCTTTACGGGACACCGCAAAATATCCGCCGCTAATCAACTTTTGCTGCGCGGCAAAATCAAAACCGCCGTGCTGTCGCTGATAGAAAAGGGTTACACCGATTTTGTCGCAGGCGGCGCGCTTGGATTTGACACCATTGCAGCCGAGGTGGTGCTCTCGCTTAAAGAGGACCATCCCGAGATAAAGCTTATTATTGTAGCGCCCTATGCCGATCAGGCGCTGGAGTGGGAGCTGAATTCTCAGGTCACCTATCATCGGATAATCGAGGCTGCCGACCAATATATCTGCCTTTCGCAGCAGTATAACGCCGACTGTATGAAAAAGCGCAATCGCTATATGGTAGAGATGAGCAGCGTCTGCATCAGTTATTGCACCCGCCCACGCAGCGGCGCAGCGCAGACGATCGGCCTTGCCCGTGAGAACGGCTTGGAGATAATCGAGCTTTCCAAACAGTAAAAATTAAACTTATCGGATAAACCCGCTCATAAAAGAGCGGGTTTTGTCATATGCGCAACCCCCGCGCGGCATCCGCCGCGCCGCCCCCTCCGACAGGGGGCGTTATCTCTCCCTTCGACCCCACAAGTTCGGATGCGCTTTGTACGCCCGCCCGCCTGCGGGTCGAGGGAGAGAAAAGACGCTTTGGATCAGAACAACTTATCGGTCAGGAAGTTTTGTTATTCTAATCCTTCGCATTGCCTTTGCCTTACAAAAGTAGTATAATTTCCCCGAGGTGAAGTTTATGAAGCAGATTTCCGTTCAACAAATTACTGAAACGGTGCGCCGCCTTTGCATCGAGGCAAACGTTTTGCTGCCCGATGACGTCCGCCGCGCACTTGATAAGGCAGCACAGACCGAAAAGGGTGCTACCGCCCGCGGTGTACTTGCCGACATAATCGAAAACTACCAGCGTGCCGAGCGGCTGGAGATGCCCATCTGTCAGGATACCGGCACCGCCTGCGTCTTTGTCGAACTGGGTCAGCAGGTTGAAATAGTCGGCGGTCTGCTTTCCGACGCCATCAATGAGGGAGTTGCCCAGGGTTATATCGACGGCTATCTGCGCAAATCGGTGGTCAGCGACCCGCTTGACCGCGTCAACACCAAGGATAATACCCCCGCCATGATCACCTATGATATCGTTGAGGGCGATTCGCTCACCATAACCGTTTCTCCCAAGGGTGGCGGCTGTGAAAATATGTGCCGCATCGCCATGCTGAAACCCGCCGACGGCGTCGAAGGCGTAAAAGCATTCGTGCTGGAAGCGGTGGAAAAGGCAGGTCCCAACCCCTGTCCGCCGATAATAGTCGGTGTCGGCATCGGAGGAAACTTTGATAAGGTCGCCGCGCTCTCTAAAAAGGCGCTGCTGCGTTCGATAGATGAACCCAATCCCAATGAGTATTACGCCAAGCTGGAAGCAGAACTGCTCGATTCGATAAACGCGCTGGGCATCGGCCCGCAGGGATTCGGCGGCGGAACTACCGCACTGGGCGTTAACATCGAATACGCTCCCACCCATATAGCGCAGCTGCCCTGCGCAGTGAACATCAGCTGCCACGTCACCCGCCACAAGACGGCGGTGCTTTAAGGAGGGGTAAAAATGAAAAAGAAAATAACCACTCCCTTTACCGCAGAGCAGGCAAAAGGACTTAAAGCAGGGGATCAGGTGCTTGTTTCTGGCGTTATCTACACCGCCCGAGATGCCGCACACAAGCGCTTGGTCGATTTGATAGCTGCGGGCGAGCCGCTGCCCTGCGATTTTACCGACGGCATCATCTACTATGCCGGACCCGCTCCCGCCAAGCCCGGCATGCCCATCGGCTCGGCAGGACCTACCACCAGCTACCGCATGGACAGCTATGCCCCCACGCTGATGAAAAAAGCGGGACTTCGCGGCATGATCGGAAAGGGACTTCGCTCTCAAGAGGTAGTCGACTGCATCGTCAGCGAATCCGGCTGCTATTTCGCCGCCATCGGCGGAGCGGGAGCGCTGCTTGCTTCCACCGTAAAAAGCTGCGAGGTCATCGCCTACCCCGATCTGCAGTCAGAGGCTATCCACCGCCTTGAGGTCGAGGATTTTCCTGCGGTAGTCGTGATCGACTGTCAGGGAAACGACCTTTATAAAATCGGCAGAGAAGAATATCTTAAATCGGTGAAATGATAAAAAAGCTCCCTGAAAAAGGGAGCTTTTGTTTTGCTGTCTTTTGCCTCCGGCGGCTTAAAACCTTTTTTGAGAAAAAGGTTTTAAGAATTCCAAAAAACTTCAAATTTAAACATAATGATTCACTTATACTTTTGCTGCATCAGCTCATATTTTTTCTCGCCCATGGCAGATATCAGCGCTTTCTTTTTCAGCTTTTCAAAGGAACGTTTTTTCAGCCTTAAATATTCCGCTTGATATTTGTTAACGGTTTCTCTTTCGTTTCTTTTAAGCTGTGCCCTCTCAAACAGCAAAAGCGCATCGAGCATCACACGCACATCGCCTTTTGTAAGAGCAATATCGGAAGGCGCATCAAATTCGGCGATTTTTTGTTGATACCATTCGGTAAGCAGCACGATATTCTCGGCACGCTTGTAATAAAGGCTTGCCGTTGACGGAGATATGCCCAGCTGCTCCGCTATTTCTTTAAACTTCATGCCCTGCTGTCTTAAAAGATATATCTGCCGTTGTTTTTCGTTTGGGATGATATCGTTAAGGTTCATGGTATCGCTCCTTCATATGGTTTACATAAATATATTAGAACAATATAATCTAAAACTCAATAGATCAAATTGTTCCTGCTTATATTAAAGTCGGTGATTAAAATGAAACAATACCGACGAATAAGAGATCTCAGAGAAGATGCCGATTTATCCCAGCGCCAAATCGGCGAAGCGATCAATATCCCGCAGCGCACCTATTCCTATTATGAAAACGGAGGCAGAATGATTCCTCCGCATGTGTTGGTTGCGCTTGCAGATTACTACGGCGTAAGTGTGGACTATCTTTTGGAACGCACAGATAATCGCAATTTGAATAAGTGATTGAGTTTTGTTATGGCAACATAACCCTAATAAGTTATGCACCATCCTTGACTGTACGCCTAACGATGTACTTGAGTTTAAATAGAAAAAGGAACGTTTAAAGCGTTCCTTTTTTATTA
The DNA here is from genome assembly GCA_017399785.1 of Oscillospiraceae bacterium. Classification (GTDB taxonomy): domain Bacteria; phylum Bacillota; class Clostridia; order Oscillospirales; family Ruminococcaceae; genus Yanshouia. Next base: position 13,896 of record JAFQAX010000147.1, read on the forward strand.
TGACAAGAAATAAACCTGCTATAAAAGTGCACTTGCCGCCCCCACACTTGAATTTTACCGCCAAACATGACATAATAAATAATGGAATTATATGCCGTTTGGCGGCATAGTTAAGAAAGGAGGAAAAGCATGAACAAATATGAAAAGCTGATGGGCAACACCCTTATTTTTGCCATCGGCTCGTTTTCCTCCAAACTGCTGGTATTTTTCATGCTGGGCTACTACACCGCTGTGCTGTCGCCTGCCGAGTTCGGCATTTCCGACCGAATCACCACCACCAGCAACCTTTTGATGCCCTTTGTCATGCTTTCGATAAATGAGGCGGTCATCCGCTTTGCGATGGATAAGTCACTGCGCCGCTCCGACGTTTTCACCGTCGGCATAAAGACAGTGCTGGTGGGATTTCTTGTATTTCTCGCCGTTATACCGGTTATGCTTCAGATAGATATGATAGCGCCTTACACCGCGCTGATCTACGCCTATGTGCTTTTCGGCATGCTCAAATCGGTATGTGCGCTGTTTGTCCGTTCGATCGGTTATGTGCGGCTTTTTGCGATAGACGGCTTTATCGCGACCGGCACCACCATCGGATTCAATGTGCTGTTCCTTTCGGGATTTAAGTGGGGACTGCACGGCTACGTCATTTCGATAATCGCTTCCAACATATTTTCGATACTGTTTTTGTTTGTCGTTGCAAGGCTTTGGCGCTATCTCGATTTTGGCCGAAGGACCAAGGAACTGCAAAAGGAGATGCTGCGCTACTCCATCCCGCTTATTCCCACCACTATGTTCTGGTGGATAATCAACGTCTCCAACCGCTATCTGGTCACCCATTTCTGCGGCGATGATGCCGCAGGTCAGCTTGCCATCGCCTGCAAGATACCGTCGCTGCTGACCATCGTTTCGGCTATTTTCTATCAGGCTTGGCAGATCTCGGCGGTAAGCGAATCGGGTCAGGGAGCTTCCACCTCCAAATTCTATACCCGCACCTATGATTATTACGGAACGATGCTGTTCTGTGCGGCGTCGGGCATTATAATGCTCATCCGCCCGATAACCGCCATTCTTTATGACGAAGCATATCACCAGTCGTGGGAGTTCGTTCCCTTTTTGGTAATTGCCGAGGTTTTTTCCTCGCTGATAACCTTCCTTGGCTCGTTCTATATGGTGAGCAAGCGCAATGCCACCGTTCCGCTGGCGATATTCATCGGCGCGGTGATAAATGTCGCGATGAACCTGCTGCTCATCCCCGATTACGGCGTTTTGGGCGCCGCCTTTGCAACGCTTATCAGCTATCTGCTGGCGTTTGGCATCAGGGCGGTCGACATCAAGCGTCTGGTAACGGTAAGGCTGGATCCGCTGACCACCTCGGTAAGATTTTTGGTGCTGATGATACAGGGCGCCCAGCTTATGAAAAGCGACGAGTATTCCTTCCTTGCGCAGCTTGGCATCTTCCTCGTGATGGTGCTTATCAACCTGCGCCCGCTGATGCGTGTGCTGTTCGCCCTTTATGACCGATTCATCCCCCACAGAGGATAATTTTGGAGGTTTTATGATCAAACCGCTGTTTCTGTTCTTCCTTTCGATGGTGCCCATCATCGAGCTGCGCGGCGCCGTGCCGATCGGCATCGGCTGGGGCTATCCCTTTTGGATGGTGTTTCTCATCTGCGTCATCGGCAACATTCTGCCGGTGCCCATCCTCATTCCCTTTGCGGGAAAGGTGCTGCACTGGTGCGCCGGTTGGCCCAAGGTAGGATTTATCTTCCAAAAAATAATCGACATCGGCAACCGCAAGGTGGCTAAGGCCAGATCCACCCACCACGCGATTTTATTTGCGCTCTATCTCTTTGTTGCCATCCCCGCGCCCGGAACCGGCGCATGGACCGGCTGCCTTATCGCGACGCTGCTGCAGATGAAGGTCAAGGACGCCTTTCTCCCCATCGCCGCAGGAGTAGCCACCGCCGGAATAATCATGGGAGTTGCTTCCTACGGTCTGTTCGGACTTGTCGGGCTGATGTGAGTTTGCCTCCGGCGGCTCAGAACCTTTTTCGGGAAAAAGGTTTTGAGAATTCCAAAAAGCTTTAGGTTATGCACGGTCGGCGCATGGCTGACGATAAAAAATAAGACTTGAAAAGAGATAACATTTAAACTTATTGTTTGATAAAAAATCAAACCCCCGATGCAATTGCATCGGGGGTTTTAATGTTATTCTTATTCCTCTTCTTCAAGAGCCTTGGACTCGGCGATTACGCCTGCCTCAAGGTGAGCGGGAAGCTGCTCATATCTCTCAAATGCGAGAACGAAGCTGCCTCTGCCCTGAGTCATGGAACGAAGTGCGGTGGTGAAGTCGTACATTTCGCTGATCGGAACTTCGCCCTCGATCTCCTGAGTGCCGTCGCCCCAAGGATTCATGCCGAGGATGCGGCCGCGGCGCTTGTTAAGGTCGCCCATGATGTCGCCGGTGTAGCTGTCCGGAACGTAAACCTTAAGGTTGCCGATAGGCTCGAGGATCATAGGACCGGCCTGGGGGATACCGGCCTTGTATGCCAGCGAAGCAGCGGTCTTGAACGCCATTTCGGAGGAGTCAACGGGATGGTAAGAACCGTCTACGAGGGTAGCCTTGAGGCCAACCATGGGATAGCCTGCCAGAACGCCCTTCTTGATGCAGTCCTGAAGTCCCTTTTCAACTGCGGGGAAGAAGTTCTTGGGAACAGAGCCGCCGAATACGTTCTCGGCGAACTCGAGGCCTTCGCTGTCGCAAGGCTCGAACTCGATCCAAACGTCACCAAACTGGCCGTGGCCGCCCGACTGCTTCTTATGTCTGCCCTGAACCTTAACTTTCTTGCGGATAGCCTCGCGGTAAGCAACTCTGGGCTTCTTAAGCTCAACTTCGGTGCCGAACTTGGTCTTAAGGCGGCTTACGATAACGTCGAGGTGCTGGTCGCCCAGACCGGAGAGCAGCTGCTGCTTGGTCTCAGCGTCCTGAACGAAGGTAACAACCGGATCTTCTTCGATGAGGCGGAGGATGCCCTGAGCGATCTTGCCTTCGTCGCCCTTCTTCTTAGCTTCGAGAGCCATGGTCAGGGTTGCGAGAGGATAGCCAACTTCGCGGAGAGTTACTACGCGGGAAGGATCACAGAGAGTGTCGCCGGTGAGGGTCTCGGAAAGCTTAGCAACTGCGCAGATGTCGCCTGCTGCAACTGCGGTAACGTCTTCCTGCTTCTTGCCGGTTACATAGATGAGCTTGCCAAGGCGCTCGGTGTTGCCGGTTCTTGCGTTGATGGGGTTGATTACGTTGGAAAGCTTGCCGGAGAGAACCTTTACGTAAGAGAGCTTGCCGATAAAGGGATCGGCTACAGTCTTGAATACGTAAGCGGTCATCGGCTCGAGAATGTCGCAGGTAACCTGAACTTCGTTGCCCTCGGCGTCGAGACCAACTTCGTTAGCTGCGTTCTTAGCGGAAGGCATGTGGTTAACGATGGAGTCAAGCAGAGCGTCGATGCCTTCGAGGTTAAGGGCAGAACCGCAAACTACGGGGCAGATGCGCTCGGTGCGCAGACCTTCGTTGATGCCGTGGATCATTTCTTCGGTGGTGAAGGTGCCGCCGCTGAAGAACTTATCCATCAGATCGTCATCAGCCTCAGCAACTGCCTCGGAGATGATGGTGCGGCATTCGTCAACGAACTCGCTGATGTTGGGCATGGAACCCTGGCGGCGGTCGCCGTTTGCGTGGGTGAATGCCTTGTTGGCAACAAGGTCGATGTAGCAGTCAACGCCGTTTGCATCCTTGACCGGAACGATCATGGGGCAAACCTGTGCGCCGAATTTCTCTCTCAGCTGGCCGAGAACCTTGTAGAAATCAGCGTGATCAGCGTCCATCTTGTTAACGAAGAACATAACCGACTTGTGCTGGTCGCGGGCAAGCTTATAAGCCTTTTCGGTGCCTACGTTTACGCCGCTGCGTGCAGAAACAACGATGATAACGCTGCCAGCTGCGCGGATGCCTTCGTACATGCCGGTAGCAAAGTCAAAGGATCCCGGAGTGTCGATGATGTTTACCTTGGTGTTGTTCCACTCAAGGGGAGCAACAGCCGAGGAAACAGATACCATACGCTTGGTTTCTTCGGGATCGAAGTCGCAAGTGGTGGTGCCGTTCTCGACCTTGCCCAGACGATCTATAGCACCTGCGCGATACAGCATAGCCTCTGCAAGCGAGGTCTTTCCTGCCGAACCGTGTCCGACAAGAGCTATATTCCTGATTTTGTCCGCAAGATACTGTTTCATTTCAATTAACCCCTTTCAATATGCCCAATTTTTCTTGAACATATTGTTTATTTTGCATAATAGAAACGCATATTTTCCGTTTCACATATGTTTAATTATATATGTTAAGCGTCACCTTGGCAAGTGTTTTGTTTAAAAAACTGCATTATCAAGGCAAAAATGAATAATTTCGCTGCAAAGTGAAAGCGGAAGACATTTTTTTGTGCAAAACGGCAATCGGTACAAGCTTTTGCGTAATTTGTCGGATTTGTTACGCATATGCTTTGAAAGAGGTGAATTAAAATGCTGATGTATTCTTTCAGACTAAACCGACGGGTAAAGCGTTCGCTGGCGCTGGTGGCGGCACTGGTAGCGGTGATGGCGGTGGGGCGGGCGGTGATGGCCTTTATGCCGCAGGGCGCCGCCGAAGCCGCCGCCATAAAGGGGCGGGAAGGCAAAACCGAACAGCAGCGGCAGCAGTTTATCGCCGATCTGGGCTGGCAGGTGGGGCTGCAGCCGATCGAATCGGTCGAGGTGGTCATCCCCAAAAAGTTCGACGAGGTCTATAAGCGCTATAACGAGCTGCAAAAGCTGCAGGGGATGGACCTTTCCAAAAAGCGGGGCAAGCGCTGCACCAAATACAGCTATGAGGTGTTAAATCACCCTGACGGGGCGGAAAACGTGCGGCTGAATCTTTTGGTATGCGGCGGAAAGATAGTGGGCGGCGACGTCTGCTCGCTTGAAATGGACGGATTTATGCACAGCCTTTTGTTTCCCAACGAAAATCTGACGGCAAATGCCGGATGAAAATTTGCAACACGCCTTCTTATGTGATATGCTTATTTTAAGCGTATTTTTGCGATAAGGAGGCGTGTTTTTTGGCGCTTGTCAGAATGGATAAGCTGGTCTGCACCGCCGCCGGCTGTTCGAGAGCGGATGCCAAAAGGCTGCTTTCTTCCGGGGCGGTGACGGTGGACGGAAAAACGATAAAACAGGGCAGCGTAAAAGCTGATCCCGACAGCCAAACCGTCTGCATCGGCGGCAAGCCGGTGAAATACAGCGAACACATATATATAATAATGAATAAGCCGCTTGGGGTGGTTTCCTCCACCGACGACCACGACGGACAGACGGTGCTGGATATTCTTCCCGAACAGCTTTTGCGCAAGGGGCTTTTCCCGGCGGGAAGATTGGACAAATATACCTGCGGCATGATGATAATCACCGACGACGGCGATTTTGCCCATCGGATTTTGGCGCCCAAAAAGCATCTGCCGAAAATATATCAGTTTGAGCTGGATGCGCCCATTTTAAATGAGCAGCTGCGGCAGAAATTTTTGCAGGGTGTTTACCTCGGCGGCGGGGAATATTCCTCACCTGCATATCTCGACATTATCTCACCCACCGAAGGCAGAGTGACGATATTTGAGGGTATCTATCATCAGGTGCGGCGAATGTTCGACCAAAACGGCGGACATGTCATCGCCCTGAAAAGGATAAAGATAGGCGGATTACCGCTTCCCGATGACCTTGCGGAAGGAATGAGCCGCCAGCTTACCGACGACGAACTGAAACAGCTGTTTGAAACCGAAAAGGAAGTGCTTTAAAATGAACAAACAGACCGCAGAAATGATAAAAAGCTACTTTACCGAGCACCGCGAAGAAATTGTAGCCGATATGATCAGGCTGATAAATGTCGAAAGCCCTTCCAGAGATAAAGAGAACGCCAACCGCTGCGCCGACGAGCTGTGCAAGCTTATCAAAGAGCGCCTTGGCATCGAGGGCAAGCGATTCCCTCAGCAAAATCGCGGCGACCATATGGTGTTTGAGTGGGGAAGCGGCGAGCGCACCGTTATAGCAGTCGGACATTATGATACCGTATGGCCTATCGGCGCAAAGCCCACCGAGTATGAGGGCGATATCCTCAAAGGCTCGGGAAGCAGCGATATGAAATGCGGCATCGTTTCGGAGATATGGATACTCAAGGCTATAACCGATCTCGGCCTGCCCTGCGATAAAAAGGTAAAGATGTTCTTCAACTCTGATGAGGAGTTGGGCAGCATGAGCTCCAAGGACCTTATTCTGGAACACGGCAAAGGCTGCGAAGCGGCATTTATCTTTGAGCCCGCGCAGAACGGCTGCTTAAAAACCCAGCGCAAGGGACTTGGAAGCTTTGCGGTTGAGATAACCGGCAAGGCAAGTCATGCCGGCTCGGCCTTTGAGAACGGCATAAGCGCCATCAACGAGGCGGCAAAGGTCATAGAGTATCTTAATTCGCTGGTCGACCTTGAGCGCGGTACTACTGTAAGTGTCGGAATTATAAGCGGCGGCACAGCACGAAATGTCGTTGCAGCCAACTGCCGCATGGAAGTGGACTATCGTGTAAGGACGATGGACGACTATTACAGCCTGATGGAAAAAATTAAGGCGCTCACTCCCAGCCGTGACGGCATAAAGATAGATATCACCTTTATGTCCGCTCGCCCGCCCTTTGAAAGAACCGCCGGCACCGCCGCACTTTATGATAAGCTGTGCGAAGTTGCCGAAGTTATGGAGGCAGAGGTAGCGGAGATGGCTTCGGGCGGCGGATCAGACGGAAACTTCCTTTCTGCGGCCGGGATAGCCACCCTTGACGGAATGGGCACCATTGGCGGAGGCGAACACGCCGTTACCGAACATATAAACGTTCCCAAATCGCTGGAGAGAGCAGCGCTTATCTGCGCATTTTTAAGTGAGATGTGATTTTATGACGTTATTCGAGCTGGACATATTATATTTTCTTCAGGAAATTCTGAAAAACGATTTTCTTGATTCCTTTATGCCCAAAGTGACCTCGCTTGGCAACGCGGGTGCGCTGTGGATCGGCATCGCTGTCGTGCTGCTGTTGTTTAGAAAAACACGCCAGACGGGTCTTATTATGGCGGCGGCTATGCTGTGCAGCTTTGTTTTCGGCAACCTGATACTTAAAAATGTTATCGCACGCCCGCGCCCCTATGCCGTTGACCCCAACATCGTGCTGCTGATAAAGCCTTCGATAGAGGCGGGCAGCTTCCCGTCGGGCCACACCATGAACGCCTTTTCGGCGGCGTTTGTGCTGACTTTCCGTCAGGAAAAGTTTTACGGTTGGGCAATGATGCTGGCTATTGTGATAGCATTCTCCCGCATCTATCTTATGATGCATTTTCCGACCGACGTGCTGGGCGGAATTGTTATCGGATATATTTCGGCTGCGCTTTGCTGCCGATTTGTCCCGCCGATTTTTGATGATTGATAAAAAAGCTCCCCGTTTGGGGAGCTTTTTTATCTTGCGACGCCGCAAAGGTATAAGCGGAAAAACGCAACCCCCGCGCGGCATCCGCCGCGCCGCCCCCTCCGACAGGGGGCGTTTTCATTCTCAACCCTCCGCCTTTTGCTTACGCAAAATCCACCTCCCTCATCACACCGCCCGCAGGCGGGCGTGCAAAGCGCAGAGGAGAGGCAGAGGTGTTGAGATCAATTAAGGCAACAGAAGGCTCCCTCTGACTGAGGGAGAGAAAAAAGCATTTTGGTAAAGGATAGCGCTGCGTTTATGAAGTTTCATTCTCTCCCCCGTCTTTTGCTTACGCAAAAGCCACCTCCCTTGTCACGCCCGCCCGCGGGCGGGCATGCAAAGCGCAGAGGAGAGGCAGAGGTGTTGAGATCAACTAAGGCAACAGAAGGCTCCCTCTGATGTGGGAGCTGTCAACTGCAGGCTGACTGAGGGAGAGAAAAAAGCATTTTGGCAAAGGATAGCACTGCGGTTATGAAGTTTCATTCTCTCCCGCCGTCTTTTGCTGCCGAGGAGAAACTGGAGATAATTACGCATCAAAAAACTCCCGCTGTGAAAATTTATGACACGGCGGGAGTTTTGTCTATTGATTAATCTTTACAGAACAGGTTAACGTTACTTTATAAGCATATCCGCAACGGCAGCCATCAGCGGCAGCGTTGCAAGCGACATGATGGTGGAAACCGCAACCAGCTTTGAGGCGTGAAGAGCTTCTTTGCCGAGGGCGGCGCTCATAAGTATTACCGATACGGCCGATGCGCAGGAGCAGCTGTATACCGAGGCGATGGCGACGATGCGGGCAGATTCAAACCAGCCGGCGCAGCCGGTCAGCAGGATCACTCCGATAAAGACCATGGGAACGATGATGTTTCGGATGATGGCTATGCGGTAGATGCGCAGGTCGCACAGGTCGGAAAGCTTTAGGTCGGAGAGGAAGATGCCGGCGATTATCATCGAAAGGGGAGTAGTCAATCCGCCGACCAGCCTTACCGTGTCGATAATGGGTGTGGGCAGCGGGATCTGGAACCAGAATATCAAAAGGCCGACCACGATAGAGATGATGCAGGGGTTTTTGGTGAGCTTTGCGATGTTGAAGCCTCCGCCCAGCTCGGCGATGCCGTAGGTCCAGTGGAAGGTGAGAAAAACGGTGATGATGGCGGTGGCGTAAAAGGTCGCCTCTTCGCCCAGTGCGGCACGGATGAGCGGGATGGCCATATAGGCGGCGTTTGCAAAAACGATGGCAAAGCGCTCGGCGTGCGGCTCATAACCCTCGCGCTTTTTGACCAGCAGCCTTGCGGCGACAACGCCGATGAGATGGAAAGTGACGCCGAGGACAAAAGCAAGACCGAATCCGATCAGCAGGCGGTCTTCCTTTACACGGTAGATAGAAGAGATCATAACGCCGGGCAGCGAAACGTTAAGCAAAAATGCGCTTAATCCGCGGGCGGAGCTTTCGTTGAGATAGCCCATTTTGCGGGAATAGACGCCGACCAGCGTCAGCAATCCCATGACCATTACCTGACCGCCGACTATCATTGCAGACTGCATATAAAAACCTCCGAAAGGCAATTTGTTCAATGCGCCATATTATAACACTATTTTGTATATTTTAGCAATAGCAGGGCAATGCTTTTTTGCAGGTTGCACATCGTGGCAATAAAATAGAATAAAAAACCTGCAAAAATCAGCGCAAAAAGAAAGTTTTTATGATAAAAATGCAGGAATTTAGGCAAAAGACTTGCAATCGCGTCTGGCGAAAAAGTTAATGATATGTGTACTGTTGATTAAAACGTGACTAAGTCACTTGACAGTTTGTTAAAAATGTTGTTGAATATAATCATAGTTTTTTGGGATGATTTAGCAGCTCAAAAAACTTTTTTGCAATTTTGAGTTGATGAAAACTTCATTTTGGGAGGGATTGCCGATGTCTCGACAGGCGATAGCACAAATTGAAAAAGCGGAGGAGACTGCCCGCTCCATCCTGCTTGCGGCGCAGAAAGAAGCGCGCGAACAGCTGGCAGAGGCGCAGCGCATCTCCGCACAAAAGCTGGCCGATGCCAAACGCCGGCTGGCTGAGCTTTCCAACGCGGCAGCCGAAAAGCAAAGGCTTGCCGATGAGGCATACACCGCCGAACAGCTGGAAAAGACCCGGCTTGAATGTGAATCTATCGAAGAAAAAACCTCCGCCAACATCGAAAAGGCGGTCATACACGTTATGGAAAGGGTAATGAACTGATGGCTTTGGTTTTGATGAAACGGCTTACCGCCGTTTTGCCTGCCGAAGAGCGCCGAAATGTTCTGCGAAGGCTTTCCCGTTTGGGCTGTGTAGAGCTTGAGCGGGCATCGCCCGAATTGCTGGCTTCAAGCGTCGTCCTCCGCAAGACCGAGGAGGAGAGCGACGCCGCCGACATAAAGGCAAAGCTGGTCACGGCGCTGGAGGAGATAAAGCGGCAGGCACCGCAAAAAACTCCCTTTTTTGCCGCAAGACCGACCGTTACCGAGCAGCAGCTTTTTGACGAGGCTGCGCTGGATAAGGCGGTAAAGGCGGCAGAACAAATTGAAAAACTTATCGCAGAAGCCGAAAACGCCTTGGCACAGGCGGCAAACAACGAAGCGAAGATAGCAGCGCTTAACCCCTGGAAACCGATGGAGCAGCCGCTTGATTACGAGGGAAGCGAAAACACCGCCTTTGTGATGGGCGTAATACCATCGGCGGTGGAGATAGACCCGCTCATCGCCGAACTGACCGAGCAGACCCCCGCCGCTCATTTTGAACTTATCGCAAGCGATAACGAGCAGCATTACGTCACGCTGCTTGCCCACAAACAGCAGTATCAGACGGCGCTGTCACTTTTGAGAAGCAAAGGCTTCGCGGCGGCTTCCTTTAAGGGAAGCGCCAACACCCCCGAAGAGGAGACCGAGCTGCTGACAGCAGAGCGAAAGCAGCTGCTGCAAAAGGCGGAAGAGGCAAGGGCAAAAATCGCCGAATATTCCCCCATGCGGCAAGATATTGCGGCGGCGATCGACGCCTATACCCAAAAGGCGCTGCAAGACAGCTTGCTTTCATCGGCGGCACGCACCGAAAAGACGGTGCTGCTGACAGGCTGGGTGCCGCAGGATGCCGAAAAACCTGTTGCCGAACTGCTGGAACAGCTTGGCTGCGGATATGAGCTGCGAGATCCCGAGGAAGGGGAAGAGCCGCCGACGGCATATCGCAACAACAAGTTCACCGATCCGTTTTTGGCGGTGACCGATATGTACGGCACGGCGGCTTACGGCAGCGTTATCGACCCCAACCCGCTGATGAGCTTTTTCTATTTCGTATTCTTCGGCTTTATCATGGCCGACGCAATGTACGGACTTTTGATGTTCTTCGGCTGCTGGTTCTATCTTAAAAAGAAGCGCCCTGCAGGCACCATGCAGCGGATGATAAAGCTGTTTATGTATTGCGGCGTTTCCACCTTTGTCGCAGGCGTGCTGACAGGCGGATGGTTTGCCGATCTGGCGACCGCCGTTTCGGGCGGAAAATTCGTCATCCCGGCCCTTTGGTTCGAACCGCTTGCCGACCCGATGAAGATGCTTATCTTCTCGCTGGGTTTAGGCGCTGTTCAGATAGTTATCGGCATGGGACTTTCGGCATGGCGCTCGATAAAGCAGGGTCAGCTGATGGACGCCGTTTTGGATGTAGGCAGCTGGTATATCGTCTTTATCGGAATAGGGCTTTTCGCTTTAGGCGTTCCGGTGGGCGGTTATCTTATGGGATTAGGTTTACTGCTGCTGCTTCTCACCGGCGGCAGAAAAAACAAGGGCCTTGGCAAGATAACCGGAGGACTTGGCAAGATATACAACATCACCGGATTTCTTTCCGACCTGCTTTCCTATTCCAGAATAATGGCGCTGGGACTTTCCGGCGCGGTAGTCGGTCAGGTAGTAAACAAAATCGCCACCATGGCCACCGGCATCCCCGGCGTGATACTGTTTATAGCGGTATTTATTTTCGGACACATCTTCAACCTCGCGATAGGCTTGCTGGGCGCTTATGTCCACACCTCGCGACTTCAGTATATCGAATTTTTCGGGCGGTTCTTTGAAGGCGGCGGACGCCAGTTTAAACCGCTTGAGAACAACACCAAATATGTAGAGATAATCAAGGAGGACTGATTTTATGAGCAACATCAGCGGATTTTTGAGCAGCATTTTTACCGGACAGACTTTTGCGTTATTGGGCGCGGCATTGGCAATCGCACTTGCGGGCACCGGCTCGGCTAAGGGAGTAGGTATCGCGGGTGAAGCGGGAGCGGGCGTTCTGTCCGAAAATCCCGAGCGCTTCGGCAACGTGCTGCTACTTCAGGCACTTCCCGGAACTCAGGGCATTTACGGACTGCTGGTTGCATTCCTCATCCTCTTTGCAGAGGGAGTTATCCCCGGCACCGTAAGTCTTGCACAGGGCATCGGTTATTTCTGCTCGGCGCTGCCTATCGCCATCGCGGGATATTTCTCGGCTATCGCTCAGGGCAGAGTTTCTGCCGCAGGCATGGGCATTGTAGCCACCAAGCCCGAGGAATCGATGAAGGGCGTTATCGCCGCAGGTCTGGTAGAGACCTATGCCGTACTTGCACTGCTCATCTCGGTTCTTATATTCTTCAACGTACCCAAGATCCTCGCGTAAAGGAATGATTTTATGAACGGCTTAGACAACATATCCAACAAGATCATTGCCGAAGCCGAGCAGCAGGCAGCAAAGATCACTGCCGAGGCAAAGCTTCAGGCCCAAGATATAATAGCAAAAGCCGAACAGGCGGCAGCTAAAGAGATAGAGCAGGGGCAGGCTTCCATCGACGCACGTGTTGCCGATATGGCCGAAAAGGCAAGAATCGCCGCAACACTGGAGCGCAGAAGACTGGTCGCCACCACCCACCAAAAGCTTATCTCCACCGTTTTTACCACCGCGCTTGAAAGACTTAGAAACCTTCCGCCCGAGCAGTATCAAAAGCTTTTGATAACGCTGGCAGAAAACGCTCTTTCTGACCGAGAGGGCGGCGAGCTTATCTTAAACGCAGCTGATCGAGCCGCTTATGGCGAGGCGGTTGTGCAAAAGCTTAACGCAAAAGGGGGCGAAGCGGTCACCCTTTCGGAAGAAAGCCGCAATATCCCCGGCGGAGTTATCATAAAGCGCGGAAATATCGAGCTTAACTGTGCGCTGGATGTCACGGTAAGAATGCTTTCCGACAGCATGGCGAACGAAGTTAACAGAATGCTCTTTCCCGAAGGAGCGTGATTTAAAATGAGCCTTCGTGATACCGATTATTTATATATCAGCACCCGCCTGAAAGCCAGAGGCCAAAAGCTGATGGATAAGCACAAGCTCAGCCGCCTTATCGAAGCCAAAAGCGGCGCCGATGCCATAAAGCTTTTGACCGAAAACGGCTGGAACGCTTTTGACCCCGAAAATCTCGCCGAATGCGAAGCGGAAATTGCCCGTCAGCAGAAAGAGACCTTTGAGCTGCTTTACCGCTATGCCCCCGACCGGCGGATGATAGATATTTTCAGGCTGAAATACGATTACCATAACCTTAAGGCGATAATAAAAGCGCAGAATCTCGGCATTGACCCCTCATCGCTGCTCTCTTCGGCGGGAACAGTTCCCAAAGCCGAGCTGTTGGCGGCGGTAAGAGAGGAGCAGTATTCCAAGCTGCAAAAACCGATGGCCAAAGCGGCAATTGAAGCCGCCGAGCTGCTGGGCAGAACGGGCGACCCGCAGCTTTCCGACCTGCTGCTCGACAGGGCGATGACCGAACAGATGACCGCGCTTGCAGCTGACACCGAAAGCGAGTTTTTAAAGGGTTATGTAAGCCTTTCGGTAGATTTGCAGAATCTGAGAGTGCTGGTGCGCTGCGCCAGAGCAGGCAAAGGCTACGACCTTTTAAAGCGTGCCCTTTTTGAGGGCGGAAACGTTTCGGTAAACGGATTTACCGGAGAGCTGACCGACGACATCATTCGCCAGCGGTTTGCGGCGGCAATATTTGCCGAGCCGGTACAGGCAGCGGTAAAGGCACTAAGCGGCGGGGCGATGGCGGCGCTGGATATGGCATGTGACAACGCCTTGATAAAGTATCTCAAAGGTCAGTCGCTGGCGCCGTTTGGAGAGGGTCAGCTGATAGGCTATCTTTTGGCAAAGGAATCCGAACTGGTTTCGGTCCGCACCGTTATGGCGGGAAGAAAAGCAAAGCTTTCTCCCGAACAGATAACAGAAAGACTGAGGAACAGCTATGTATAAAGCAGCCGTTATAGGAGACCGGCAGAGCGTTATGGGCTTTAAGGCGCTGGGGCTCACGGTAAAATTTGCCGACACCCCGCAGCAGGCAGCCGATGAGCTGCACTCCTTGGCCAAAAACGGTCACGCCGTTATCTACATCACCGAGCAGCTTGCGGCATCTATTTCTGCCGACATCGCCGAATATCTTGATACCCCCGAGGTCGCGGTAATACCGATACCCTCCAAGGATGGGGTGCTTGGAATCGGCGACCGTGAGCTGCACAGCGCGGTGGAACGTGCCGTAGGCGCCGACATACTGCGCTCTCCCGATGAAAACTGACAGAATAAAGTCGGGCAAACTTCAAAGAAGGAAGGTTTGAACGCTTATGAGCAATAAAGGAAAAATAGTTAAGATAGCCGGCCCGCTTGTTGTGGCAAGCGGAATGGAAAGCGCCAACATGTTCGACGTTGTAAGAGTCGGACGACAGCGCCTTATCGGCGAGGTAATCGAAATGCGCGGCGGCAACGCCTCTATTCAGGTTTACGAGGAGACGGCGGGAATCGCCCCCGGTGACGAGGTCGAAACCACCGGTGCGCCCCTTTCGGTAGAGCTTGCCCCCGGACTTATCACCAATATATATGACGGAATTCAGCGCCCGCTGGAGGCTATCCGCAAGGTGAGCGGAAACCTTTTGCACCGAGGTGTTGAAGTTACCGCCGTCGACCACAACAAAAAGTGGAAGTTTGACCCAGTTGCAGCGGTAGGCGATAGGTTATCGCCGGCGACGTGCTTGGTACCGTTGACGAAACGCTGGTCGTTAAGCATAAGGTAATGGTTCCCAACGGCGTTGAGGGCGTAGTTGAGGAGATAAAGGACGGTCATTTTACCGTTAACGATACCGTTGCGGTGCTGCGCCTTGCCGACGGAAGCAGAAAAGAGCTTTCGATGCTGCAGAAATGGCCTGTCCGTGTAGAGCGCCCCTATGAGAAAAAGCTGCCCCCCGATATCCCCATGATAACGGGTCAGCGCACTGTAGACACCTTCTTCCCGATAGCAAAGGGCGGAACTGCTGCCATCCCCGGACCTTTCGGCTCCGGCAAAACCGTTACCCAGCATCAGCTGGCAAAGTGGTCGGATGTGGATATCGTTGTTTACATCGGCTGCGGCGAGCGCGGCAACGAGATGACCGACGTTCTGCGCGAGTTCCCCGAGCTTATCGACCCCAGAACGGGCGAAAGTTTGATGCAGCGTACAGTTCTTATTGCCAACACCAGCGACATGCCGGTAGCGGCACGAGAGGCAAGCGTTTATACCGGCATCACCATCGCCGAATATTACCGCGACATGGGCTATGCCGTTGCGGTTATCGCCGATTCCACCTCCCGCTGGGCCGAGGCGCTGCGTGAGATGTCGGGCAGACTTGAAGAGATGCCGGGCGAGGAAGGCTATCCCGCATATCTCGGCTCCCGTCTGGCGCAGTTCTATGAAAGAGCGGGCAGAGTTATCTGCAAAGGCTCTGATAAGAGAGAGGCTGCCCTTGCCGCCATCGGCGCGGTATCCCCTCCCGGCGGCGATATCTCCGAGCCGGTTTCGCAGGCAACGCTGAGAATCGTTAAGGTTTTCTGGGGACTGGATTCGTCGCTGGCTTATGCCCGTCACTTCCCCGCCATCAACTGGCTAAATTCCTATTCGCTTTACTTCGACCGCCTGCAGGATTGGTATGACAAAAACATCGCCGAGGATTTCATCTCCAACCGCCACCGCGCTATGGGACTGCTTCAGCAGGAAAGCGAGCTGAAGGAGATAGTAAAGCTGGTAGGTATCGATTCGCTTTCGCCCTCCGACCGTCTGGTAATGGAGGCGGCGCAGATGCTGCGTGAGGATTTCCTGCAGCAGAACGCCATGAGCGACACCGATTCCTACTGCCCGATCGATAAGCAGTATAGGCTGCTTGCAATGATACTGGAATATTACGACCTTGCAAAACAGGCGCTGGAAAGCGGCGCCAAGATGAAGTCGGTATTTTTCATCCCCGCCCGCGACCGCATCGGACGCGCAAAGGATGTTCCGACCGAAGAATATGTTGAAACTTTCGAAGATATCAGACGCGAGATGGCAGAGCAGCTGTCTGCCGCTGTGGGAGGTGACGCAAAATGATCAAGGAATACCGCACCATACAGGAAGTTGCCGGACCGCTTATGCTGGTTCGTGACGTTTCGGGCGTTGCCTATGACGAGCTGGGCGAAATTGAGCTGCCCAACGGCGAGATTAGACGCTGCCGAGTTCTTGAGATAAACGGCAGCAACGCGCTGGTTCAGCTGTTTGAATCTTCGGCGGGCATCAACCTTGCCAATTCCAAGGTCAGATTTTTGGGTCACTCCATCGAGCTGGGCGTTTCGCCCGATATGCTGGGACGTACCTTTGACGGACTTGGCAACCCGATAGATGGCGGCGCCGACATTCTGCCGGTAAAATATGTCGACATCAACGGCACCCCCATGAATCCCGCCGCGAGAAACTACCCCTCAGAGTTTATCCAGACCGGTGTTTCGGCAATCGACGGACTTAATACGCTGGTAAGAGGTCAGAAGCTGCCTATCTTCTCCGGCTCGGGTCTGCCTCACGCTCAGCTTGCGGCACAGATAGCAAGACAGGCTAAGGTGCTTTCCAACGACAGCAAATTCGCCGTTGTTTTTGCCGCCATCGGCATCACCTTTGAGGAAGCCGACTTCTTCATGTCCGACTTTATCAAAACCGGCGCTATCGAGCGTTCGGTGCTGTTCTTAAACCTTGCGAACGACCCCGCCATCGAGCGTATCGCTACTCCCCGTATGGCGCTTTCGGCGGCGGAATATCTTGCCTTCGACCTCGGCATGCAGGTGTTGGTAATCCTCACCGATATCACCAACTACTGCGAGGCGCTGCGTGAGGTTTCGGCAGCGAGAAAGGAAGTCCCCGGCAGACGTGGCTACCCCGGTTATCTTTATACCGACCTTGCTACCATGTATGAGAGAGCGGGCCGTCAGCTTGACCGCGAAGGCTCTATCACCATGATTCCGATACTCTCGATGCCGGAAGATGACAAGACCCACCCCATCCCCGACCTTACCGGCTATATCACCGAGGGTCAGATAATCATCTCCCGCGAGCTTTACCGCAAGGGACTTACCCCGCCTATCGATGTTTTGCCGTCGCTGTCACGTCTGAAGGATAAGGGCGTCGGCGTTGGCAAGACCAGAGAGGATCACGCCAACACCATGAACCAGCTGTTCTCGGCTTATGCCCGCGGCAAGGACGCCAAGGAGCTGATGACCATTCTGGGCGAGGCTGCGCTGACCGAAGTCGACAAGCTTTACGCAAAATTTGCCGATGAGTTTGAAAAGCGGTATGTATCTCAGGGCTACACCACCAACCGCACCATCTTTGAGACGCTGGACCTCGGCTGGGAACTGCTTTCTATCCTGCCGGAAGGCGAGTTGAAGCGAATCAAGCCGGAGTATATCGAGAAATATCATCCCGCCAACAAAAACAAACAGGAAGGGTGAGGCTTAGATGGCAAGACTTAACGTTAACCCCACCCGCATGGAGCTGAGCAACTTAAAACGCAAGCTTGCCACCGCCCGCAGAGGTCACAAGCTGCTTAAGGATAAGCGTGATGAGCTTATGCGCCAGTTCCTCGATATAGTAAAAAACTGTCAGCTGCTCAGGCTTGAGGTGGAAAAGGAGCTTCAGCAGGCTTATCAGGGCTTTGCGGCGGCATCCGCTTTGCTGCCCCCCGAAATGCTGGAGCAGGCGTTTTTATACCCCAAGCAGTCTGTCGAGATAGACATGAGCTTTAAAAACGTGATGTCGGTAAGTGTGCCTGTTTATGAGATAAAGACCAAAACCGACGACACCGCCGATATTTTCCCTTACTCCTTTGCCACCACCCCCGGCGAGCTGGATGATTCGGTGATGAAGCTATCCGAGCTGCTGCAAAAGCTTTTAAAGCTTGCCGAGATGGAAAAAACGGTAAAGCTGCTGGCGCAGGAGATAGAAAAGACCCGCCGCCGCGTAAACGCGCTGGAATATGTCATGATACCGCAGTATCAGGAGACGATACGCTATATCGTGATGAAGTTAGACGAAAACGAGCGCGGCAACACCACCCGCCTGATGAAGGTAAAGGACATGATGCTGCAGCAGGCAGGATATGGAGAGGGATAAAGATGATAAACCTTTTTAACCGTGCCGAACTTAAAGCTACCTTTGATATGGCGGAGCAGGCGAGAATAAGAGCGCTGCTGGCATCAAACGGCATTGAATATACCGTTAAAACGGTAGACCGCAAAAGTGCCGGCTCATTTTCCTCGGCATCAAGGGGAAGAAGCGGCAGCTTTGGTGAAAATCAGCAGCTTATGCTTGAATATATCATCTATGTAAAAAAAGCTGACCTGCAAAAGGCAAAGGGAATAATAAAAGAATAAAAGCGAAAGCCCGGGCTATTGGTCCGGGCTTTTTGTCTGCCTCCGGCGGGTCAGAAAGCTTTTTGAAAAAAGTTTTCTGACAACTTTCAAAAATTTTAATCGGTTAAGGGCTGCGTCAAATCCCGCCTTTTCTGAATATTATATTTCAGAGGAGGTTTTGCCTATGGAACTTTTTGATCGGGCAGACCCCGTCATCACGGCGGAGGGGCTGTCCTTGACATATCAATCGGCCGAGGGGGAAACGCAGGCCATCCGCGACATAAGCCTTTCGGTCAAAGAAGGGGAGATAGTAAGCGTCATCGGCCCTTCGGGCTGCGGAAAATCGACGCTGCTGTCGATAATTTCGGGATTGCTTGAGCCTACTTCGGGCAGCGTAAAGCTGCGTGACGGAGGCAGGATAGGTTATATGCTGCAGAAAGACAGCCTTTTTCCGTGGCGCAGCATCTATAAAAACGTCATGCTGGGCGCCGAGATAATGGGGGACAAATGCGGCGACTGCGCCGAGCAGCTGCTTAAAACCTACGGGCTTTGGGATTTTCGGGATAGCTTCCCTTCACAGCTTTCGGGCGGAATGCGGCAGCGGGCGGCGCTTATCAGAACGCTGGTCACCCAGCCGACGCTGCTGCTGCTTGATGAGGCGTTTTCGGCGCTGGATTATCAGACACGGCTTGCCGTGTCGGACGACATCTATTCGATAATCCGCCGAGAGAAAAAGACGGCGCTTATGGTCACCCACGACATCTCCGAGGCGGTAGCCATGTCGGATAGGGTCATCGTGCTGACCCGACGCCCCGCCGAGATAAAGTCGGAATACGTCATCGATTTCGGCAGCGACCGCCCCACTCCGATAAAATGCCGCAGTTTGGATGGCTTCCGCCGCTATTTTGACAGCATATGGAGGGATATCGATGTCCATGTCTGAACTGACCCTTTCATCCGACCGAAAGCGCTGGCTTGCGGCACAGCGGCGTGACAAAATACTGGTGCGTATCGCCAAAGCAGCTATTTTGCTCTGCTTTTTGGCTTTCTGGGAATTTGCCGCCCAATTTGGGCTTATCGATCCCTTTATCACCAGCTCTCCGAGCAGATTTTCGCAGAGCATCTGCAACCTTGTCGCAAAGGGCGAGCTGATGGAGCATATTCTGGTCACCACCCTTGAGGCGGTGGCGGGATTCATCTGCGGAACAGCGCTGGGAACACTCATCGCCATAGCGCTTTGGAGCTCCGATTTTTTAAGCCGCGTCATGGAGCCGTATCTGGTCATCTTAAACGCGCTGCCCAAAATCGCGCTGGGACCTATATTTATAGTATGGATAGGGGCAGGTCCCGCCGCCATCGTGGTCATTGCGGTGACGGTGTCCATCGTTGTGACCGTTTTAGAGGTGCTTTCGGGTTTTCGTGCCACC
>JAFQAX010000019.1 GCA_017399785.1 Oscillospiraceae bacterium
GATACATCCCGCGCGAGGTCTATATGGGGCAGAACTTTTACGCTCCCCGATATAAGCGAGAAGAGGGAAGACTTCGTCCCATAGGCGCAAGATTTTCGGAGGATTTCCTTGTCGACAACAAGATTTCCACCTATCTGCTTGAACCCGGTATCCATCAGCTGCACAACAGAGTTTTTCTGGAAACAGGCATCCCTCAGAAAAACAGCCTTGAAAAACCCAACGAGCGTCTGATTTGCCAGCGCGACAGAAGCTATATCACCGACCCCTTTTCAGAAGAAACGGTAGTGGTGGTAATGGGCGACCGTGGTTTAGCGCTGCTTTCCGGCTGCTCTCATCTGGGAATACTTAACACCTGCGACTGGATATCTCATCTCTTTAATCAGCCGATAAGAACATTTATCGGCGGCACCCACCTTATGGAATCGGACGAAACCAGAATACATGAGACGATGCGTCGCTTAAGCATGATGGGTGTTGAGAGAGTAGGTGCCTGCCATTGCAACGGCGAGCTGGCAAATAATCTTTTTGCTCAACATTACAAGGGATTTTTTAATAATGTCGGCGGAACGGTAGTGGAACTTTGATCACAAAAAGCTGTCAGGAGAAAGCGGATTTCCGCATAAAAGCAGCAAAACTGCTGCCGCCATCAAAGCACGGTGATTTTGTTCATCGGTGATAAGCGGAAACTCTCCGACATCGATAATATTACCTGAAAAAGCGGTAAGCCTGCGCTGCAAAGACAGCACAGGTTTGCCGCTTTCCATGCTGGAAAGGGTGACAGTGTCTTTGTTGTGCATGCCGCAGCTAATTACCTGTCTTTCTTTACCTCCGCAGCAAAGTGCAGCCTGTCTGTCAAAGCATAAAACGGTGCAGCATTCGGGCAAAGCCTTGGCATGGTTGCTGGGAGAAAATAAAATCGCTGCACAGTCGCATTTTGCTGATATACTGTCGTTATGCAACGGAAGCAGTAAAATCTCAGCATTTTTTTCGATGGCGGTGCGGCTGTTATCGATAACAGAAACGTGATGCTTCCTACTCAAAAGCGAAAAAAGAGATTTTAAATCCTCTATTTCATTATCTGATGACACAAAAACAGCGATCATGGCGCTCTCCTTTGGCATCTTTTTTGAATAGTTTCTCCAAAATAAAGTTTTTTATAAAAATATGCCGAAAAATACTTGACATTTTTGGACCAAGGCTTATAATAGATGTTGCTGTTATAAGCACTGCCGAATTGTGTAAAGGTAGCACGACAGACTCTGACTCTGTTTGTCTGGGTTCGAATCCTAGTTCGGCAACCAAATCACCGTTCTCCAAAAGGAGAACGGTGATTTTTTTACTTATAATGTTAACTCAAAAAGTTAGTTGACCTTTTAGTTTTTCGGGGGTAAGATAATACAGGACATTGGTCCTTTAATAAGAAAGGAAATTTGATATGAAGAATAAAATTTTTGCGCTTGTTTGCGCAGCTGCAATGTTGATTTCTTTTGTCGGATGCGGTGCAAAGCCTGCTCCCGCACCCTCTTCTCAGGCGGCTCCCGCCGTATCTTCTCAGCCTGCTCCCGAATCCAAGCCTGTTGAGTCTAAACCCGAAGAAGAAAAGCCTGCACCCGTTGACGTAAAGGTAATGGCACTCAAAGGTCCCACCGCAATGGGCATGGTAAAGATGATGGACGAGGTTGATAACGGCAATATCAAGTCCAATAACTATAGCTTTTCTCTCGCAGGTGCAATCGACGAAGTCACTCCCAAGCTGGTAAAGGGCGAAGTTGACATCGCTGCCGTTCCCGCAAACCTTTCATCGGTGCTTTATAACAACACCAAGGGACAGGTAAAGGTGCTTGCAGTCAACACTCTCGGCGTTATCTATATCGTTGAAAGCGGCGAGAACGTAAAGACCGTTGAAGACCTGCGCGGAAAGACCGTATATGCAAGCGGCAAGGGCGCAACTCCCGAATATGGCCTCAATTACGTCCTTGAAAAGAACGGCATCAATCCCGCATCTGATCTCACCATCGAGTGGAAGAGCGAGCACGCAGAGTGCCTCACCGCGCTGATGGCTGACCCCAATGCCATCGCAATGCTGCCCCAGCCTTTTGTTACCACCGCACAGATGAAGAACGAGGGCATCAGAGTTGCGCTCGACCTCACCGAGGAGTGGGAAAAGCTTCAGACCGGCGAAGATAAGTCGATGATGATAACCGGCGTTGTCGTTGCAAGAGCCGACTTTATCGAAAAGAATCCCGCTGCTGTTGCCGATTTCCTTGACAACTATTCGGCATCGGTAGAATTTGTAAACGGAAACGTTGAAAAGGCAGCAGAGCTTGTCGGCAATTACGGCATCGTTCCCGCACCGGTAGCGATCAAGGCACTGCCCGAGTGCAATATCACCTTTGTTGAAGGCGCAGAGATGAAGGAAGGACTTTCCGGATACCTCAAGGCGCTGTTCGATCAGAATCCCAAGGCAGTAGGCGGAGCACTTCCCGCCGATGACTTCTATTTTGCGAGATAATTGATATGGAAAAAGGCGCGATAAAAGTTTGGGCGGTGCTTTTCTGGCTTGCCGTTTGGCAGCTGGTCAGCACCATGCTCGGCAGCGAGATACTGCTGGTCTCTCCGGCAGGTGTGCTGCTGCGGCTGTGGCAGCTTCTGCCTACGGCCGACTTTTGGCGCGCCGTTTTTGTTTCCTCTTTTAGAATTTCTTTAGGATTTTTGCTTGCGGCTGTTGCATCAATACTGCTTGGCTGCGGTGCATGCTGCTGTAAAAGGATCAAGGAGCTTATCGCACCTGCAATGCTGGCGATCAAATCGGTGCCGGTCGCTTCCTTTATAATACTGGCGCTGGTCTGGTTTTCATCCAAAACACTTTCCACGCTGATCTCCTTCCTCATGGTGCTGCCGGTGCTCTATTCGTCGGTAGTCAGCGGCATCATAAACTGCGATAAGCAGCTGCTTGAGATGGCAAAGGTATTTAAAATGCCGCTTTTCCGCCGCGTCAGATATATTTATATCCCGCAGGCGCTGCCGTTTTTCAAATCCGGCTGCACTGCCGCGCTGGGACTTTGCTGGAAAGCCGGTATCGCCGCCGAGGTTATCGGCATGCCGACTGGCTCGGTAGGCGAGCGACTGCAGCAGGCAAAGGTGTATCTTGATACCCCCGACCTGTTTGCCTGGACGTTGGTGATAGTTGCGGTAAGTCTGCTGTTCGAGCGGATTGTAATGACGCTGCTTAAATATGCAGAGCGTGCGTTGGCGAGGGCTTGAAGATGAGAGATATAGTTTTAAGCGGAATTTGTAAAAGCTTTGGAGAAACTGAGGTGCTCAGCGGCCTTTCTGCGATTTTTCCTGCGGGCAAAACCGGCTGCGTCACCGCGCCCTCGGGAATAGGCAAGACCACGCTGCTTCGCATTCTTATGGGACTTGAGGTTGCCGATTCGGGCAGCATTTTGGGCCTTGAAAATGTTGCTGTCAGTGCGGTCTTTCAGGAGGACAGGCTCTGTGAAAATATGACTGCATCGGATAATATAAAGCTTGTTTCTCCGAAACTAAATGATGACGAAATATCGGCGGCGATGCAGTCGGCGGGACTGATTGACTGCGAAAAACGCATAGTCAGCGAGCTTTCGGGCGGAATGCGCCGAAGAGTTGCAATTTTAAGGGCGGTGCTTTTTGAGGCTGACCTGTATCTTCTCGATGAGCCGTTTAAAGGATTGGATGCCGATACAAAATCGGACGTTATCTCCTTTATAAAAAGAAAGCTTTTCGGCAAAACGGTCATTCTGGTAACGCATGACCCCGAGGAAGCAAAACAAATGAACTGTCAGTATGAAATTAAGCTTTAAATAAAGCAAAAGCGCCGTGATTTTCACGGCGCTTTTGCTTTGCAAGGACGCAATTACGATTAAAAGGAGTCTCCGTGTTTTTGTATAAGTTCGGAAAAATATTTGCGTGTAGGCGAAAGCACATTACCTTTTCGATAGCAAAGATCCATTTGATAGTAAAACGGCTGCTGCAGCGCGACGTAAACCAGATTATCCAGACCGTAATCGCAGTTGCAGGGGCAAAATCCCACCGCATCAATGCCGCCCGATAAAACCAGCATATTGCTGTGATTGCTTTGAACCTCGGTAAAGCTTTCGGGGATAAAATCCATACGCTCAAAATAGGCATCCACCATCTGACGGAAAGAGGCCCATTTGCTTAACAGCACAAAACGGTCATTTTTAAGCTCATTTATGCTGATGCTGTTGTGCTTTTCTTTTATGCCGTTTCCGAGATGCGCCAATCGATGTGATTTGGGCAGTGCGACCAAAACCTCTTCGCTGCTTATTTTGATCTGTTCAAAGTTCGGGTTTGCTGTATGCACCGGATGTATGCTGAAATCAAGCTCGTCCGCTTCAAGCATGGTTATAAGATTTTTGGTGTTGTTTTCGCACAGTACAACATGTACATTGGGGTATTTTTTATAAAATTCGGGCAGTATGGAGGAGATAAGCCGGATGGTGCGTTCACCGCTTACGCCGACGTTTATCGTATCACGACGCAGTTTTTTAACGTGGTCGATATCCTCAACCATTTTTCGGTTTATTTCAAGAATCTCTTTGGCGGCCTTATAATATATCTCACCCGAGCGGGTAAGCATGAAATTATTGTTGGTTCGCAATATAAGGGTGACGCCCATGCTTTTTTCAAGTCGGGATAAAAATGTGCTCAGCGACGGCTGGGCGACAAAAAGCTTTGCGGCAGCTCTGGAAAAGCTGCGTTCTTCTACTATTGCTACAAAATATTCGGCATCATGCAGGTTCATAACAACTCCCCCTTATAGCACATATTCTAACGGCTAAAAATAGTTTTTTCAAATCAAATAACAGACAAATCGGATAGTAATCTGCAATCAAACTATAAATAAATAATATTTGCTTTTTATTTTGACGTTGTACAGAATATAAAGGTATAGATATTTTTGAATTCAACCTATTTGTCTGATATAATTTAGTTATTATCTCAAACTTGAATAAGTCAGGAGCATATGTATGACACTTTTGCAAGAACTTAAAAGCCAAGAAAACTTGATGATAAAAACAAGACGTGACCTGCACCGCATTGCGGAACTTAGCATGAAGGAATATAAAACCACCGAATATATCAAAAACGCACTCATTGAAATGGGTGCTGAAATAGCCGACCTTGATATTGAAACCGGCGTTTGCGCGCTGATAAGAGGAGGCAACCCCGGTCCAACCATCGGATTTCGTGCCGACATCGATGCGCTGCCTATTATGGAAGAGAGCGGACTGGAATTCTGCTCCGAGCAGGAGGGCGTTTGCCATGCCTGCGGACATGATATGCATGCCGCAATACTGCTTTCTGCAGCGCGCTGGCTTTGCAGCCACAAGGATGAGCTTTCCGGCAACGTAAGACTTTTCTTCCAGCCCGGAGAAGAGACACTGACCGGTGCAAATGCGATGATAGATGCGGGATGTATGAAGATTGATCCCGCCCCCGAAGCGATGCTTGCATTCCACACCCATCCCGCATATGAAACAGGAACCTTTGGCGTGATCAGCGGACCTGCGACCCAAAGCTGTGATAATATCCGCATAACCATAAAAAGCATGGGTGGACACGGAGCATATCCCCACCTTTGCGCCGATCCCGTTATCGCGGCAGCAGAGGTGTTGGTGCAGCTGCAAACCGCAATTTCCCGCCGCAATAACAGCATGATGCCGGCGGTGCTCACCTTTGGCAGCATCCACGGAGGTACTGCACCCAACATAATCCCCAGAGAAGTTGTGCTGGAGGGAACGCTGCGTGCCGCATATCAGCAAAGCCGCGATGTTATCAAAAAGGCGGTAAAGGAGATAACCGAGCATGTCTGTGCGGCAATGGGCACCGAGGTTGAGGTGCAGTTTGTCGGCTCGTCAACCGCAGCCGTTGTAAACGATAACCGCATAGTAGCCAAAGCGGAAAATGCAATAAAAACGTTGTTTGGAGAACAGGCCGCAATACAAATGCCGTTCCCCACTTCAGGCTCTGAGGATTTTGCAAATTATCTTGAGCACTGCCCCGGCGCTATTATCAGAGTCGGCACCCGGTCGCTGTCCGATCCCAATACTGCACTTGGACTGCATACCTCCAAAGTTCGATTTGATGAGCAAAGCATCTATTATGCAGCAGCGCTGTTCTGCCAATTTGCGTTGGATTATCTGAAGTAATTAAAACAAAAGGCGCCGTGTTTTGAACACGGCGCCTTTACTGTATGTTATTGCTCCATCATACTTTTAAGCTTTTTTGCTGCGTTAAAAGCTCTTTCGACAAATTCCTCTTTGGAGAATCTTTCTTTATAATACTCACTGTATTTAACTTCGACTGTTAAGCAGCCCTTATAACCGCATTCTTTAAGCTGACGGCATAGCCTTTCAAAGTTGATGTTACCATCGAAAGGTATCATATGCTCATCATGGATAAGGTCGTTGTCGTGGATGTGGGTGCAGAAAAGCCTGTCACCGATTTGCGGCAAAAATTCCACTCCGGG
Source organism: Oscillospiraceae bacterium (assembly GCA_017399785.1). Lineage (GTDB taxonomy): Bacteria > Bacillota > Clostridia > Oscillospirales > Ruminococcaceae > Yanshouia. The sequence continues at coordinate 6,536 of JAFQAX010000019.1, forward strand.
GGTGTTGCAGCTCTCATGACCAACGTCAAGGCAGAATCCGACATGCGGCTCTTTAAATACGTCCAGCGTTTTTACAAGATACTCTTCGTTGTTTATATTCTCAAAAGCTATCTTGATATTTTTATCAGCGGCATATGCGACAAGCTTTTTCAGCCTTTCGATGCCGCACTCGAAACAGGGCGAAGCGTCGAAATTCGGTTTGATATGCACTATTAAAATGGGAATGCCAAGCGCAACGCAGTTATCAATGTTGCCTTTAAGAGTCTCGATATACTGGTCGCCCTCGCTGCCATCCTCCCAGATGGTCATGCAGCCTGCCATGACAGAATGCGAGGTCTCGCAATAAAGACTGAGAGTATCGCCGTGCTCCTTTACAGCGCGCATCTTATCGATTTCGCAGGCGATGTAAGGATGGGTGAAATATCCTTCAAATCCGGCATCTTTGATAAGGTCCAGCATCTCGATAAATTCCAGACCGTCGGCGGCGGCAAAACAAAGATTATGCATCGTGTTTCCTCCTTACAATTATAAATCGTAAACTTCGGGGCATTCTTTCTTTATAGTTTCACGCAGTTTAAGGAAATCCTCAAAGCCGGGCTCTTTCTGGTTGGGATTGCGCAGTATGGCGGCAGGGTGGAAGGTGCCCATCATCAGCACGCCGTTTTTCTCATACAGTTCACCGTGCTGCTTGGTGACTTTGAAATCGGGGGAGATAAGGCGCTGGGCCGAAATTCTGCCAAGGCAGACGATAAAGCGGGGACGTATGATTTTCACCTGCTCGCGGAGATAGGGGAGGCAAGCCTCCATCTCATCGGGCTGGGGATCGCGGTTTTCAGGCGGGCGGCACTTTACCATATTTGCGATAAAGATATTTTTTTCGCGCGAAAGTCCGACTGCGTCAAGCATCTTGTCAAGCAGCTGACCGCCGCGGCCTACAAATGGGCGGCCCTGCTCATCCTCGTTTTTGCCGGGGCCTTCGCCAATGAACATAACTCTGGCGTTGGGATTACCTTCACCGAAGACCACGTTGGTGCGTCCTTCGCAAAGGCGGCAGTTTTTGCAGTCACACAAGCTTTCTTTTAGCTGCTGTAATGTCTGTGCCATATATATCATCCTTTCTAAGGCGAAAATTAAAGCTGCAGCTAAAGTATAGCATTTTGAAAGGGCGGTTGTCATCTATAAAGTTAAGCTTTTGTTGACAACGACACGGATAGAGGGATATAATAAACATAACAATGAAATTTTGTATGGAGGTATATCATCATGGAAAATAAAGTTCTCGTAGAAACCAGTGCCCGCCACGTACACGTTACCGCTGAGCATCTTGCCATCCTCTTCGGCAAGGACGCAAAGCTTACCAATAAGAAGGACCTTTCTCAGCCCGGACAGTTCGCTTGCATGGAGAAGGTTGACCTTGTAGGACCCAAGAACACCCTTAAGGGCGTTTCCATCCTTGGACCGGAGCGTCCCGCTACCCAGGTTGAGATCTCCGCTACCGACGCACGCGCAATCGGCGTCGCTTCCTTCATCCGTGAGTCCGGCGACATCGCCGGCACCGCTGGCTGCAAGCTTGTTGGCCCTGCAGGTGAAGTAGAGCTTACCGAAGGCGTTATCGTTGCAAAGCGCCACATCCACTTCGATCCCGAAAGCGCAAAGGCATTCGGCGTAGAGGATAAGGAAGTTGTTATGGTTAAGGTTGAGTCCCCTGACCGCAGCATCATCTTTGACGACGTTGTTTGCAGAGTAAGCCCCAAGTTCGCTCTTGCTATGCACGTTGACGTTGACGAGTCCAACGCAGCAGGCTGCGCAGGCACCGTTTATGGCGAAGTTATCAAGAAGTAATTTAAGCTTCATCAAAAAAGAGCCTCCGAAAAGGAGGCTCTTTTTGCGTCTATGCTTCTGTTTTTGCCAATACTGAAGAATATATTGACATTTTGCCGATCAAAATATAAAATATGAAACTGAAATTCAAATTCCAAAGGGGACAGCGGTTATGGCTCAGGCATATAAAACCAAACAGCGCGCGGCGATCGAAGCGTTGTTAAAAGAGCAGGCGGGCAAGCATCTTACCGCCGATGAAATATCCCAAGCGCTGCAGCAGCGCGGATGCGCCGTAGGAAAGGCAACGATATACCGCTGTCTCGAGCGCATGATAGAACAGGGATTGGTAAAGCGCTACGCTTTTAATGAAGGGGACAGCGCCAGCTATGAATATCATGCCGATACTGCCAAGGTGTGCTATCACCTTAAATGCTGCGGCTGCGGTGAGATGACCCACCTCGAGTGCGAGCTGCTTGATTCGCTGCCTGAGCATATTTTAGAGCACCACGGATTCACACTTGATGCGGCACAGACGGTGCTGATGGGGCAGTGTGAAAAATGCCGACTGGCAAAGGGAGAATAACAATGCCGATCATAGAATGTAAAAACTTAACGATGGCCTACGGCAGCCACATCGCCCTGCGTGATCTGTCCTTTGCGATAGAAGCGGGCGATTACCTCTGCATCGTGGGCGAAAACGGATCGGGTAAATCAACCCTGATAAAAGGACTGCTTGGACTTCAGCAGCCAAAGGAAGGCAAGATAATATTAAACGGCATAACCCATCGCGAGATTGGCTATCTGCCGCAGCAGTCGATGGCTCAGAAGGATTTTCCCGCATCGGTAAAAGAGGTAGTACTTTCGGGCTGCCTTTCCTATAAGCACCGCACTCCGTTTTATTCTGCCGATGACAAAATAAAAGCTGCTGCCGCATTGGAAAAGATGGGCATATCCGATTTGGAAAAGCGGTCTTTCAGAGCTCTTTCGGGTGGACAGCGCCAGCGCGTTTTGATGGCGCGAGCACTTTGCGCCGCTGACCGCATGCTGCTGCTCGATGAGCCCGCGGCGGCGCTTGATCCTCAGGCATCGGCAGAGCTTTATGCGCTGATAGGCGACCTCAACAAAAAGGAAAAGATGACGATAATAATGGTCTCTCACGACCTTGATGCAGCAGGCAAGGCGGATAAGATACTGCACATGGCAAACGGCTGTGCATACTTCGGCAGCACCGAGCAGTATTACCACAGCGACGTCTGCCATCATCTTACGGGAGGAGGTCACCACCATCATGCTTGAATCTATTGCGGTAATGTTTTCCTACGGATTTATGGCAAGAGCGTTTATTGTCGGTATTTTGACCTCGCTTTGCCTTGCACTGCTGGGAGTAAGCCTTGTGCTAAAGCGCTATTCCATGATAGGTGACGGACTTTCCCACGTCGGATTTGGAGCGGTCGCGGTGGCAATGGCGCTGGGAGCAGCGCCTCTTGCGGTGGCTGTCCCGGTAGTTATGATAGCGGCGTTTCTGCTGCTTATGATAAGCGATGACGGCTCTTTTCGAGGCGATGCAGCGGTGGCAGTCATCTCATCTTCGGCGCTGGCGATCGGCGTGATGTCGGCTTCGCTCTCATCGGGAATAAACTCCGACGTTCACAGCTATCTGTTCGGTTCGGTGTTGGCTATGAGCAAAAGCGATGTAATGCTTTCGGTTGCGGTTTCTGTTGCAGTGCTGCTGCTTTACGTAATCTGCTATAACCGCATATTCGCCATCACCTTTGACGAGACCTTCGGACGCGCAACAGGCTTAAAGGTCGACAAATACAACACCCTTTTGGCGATGCTCACTGCGGTAACTGTAGTGGTCGGAATGCGCATGATGGGCGCGCTGCTCATCTCAAGTCTGGTGATCTTCCCTGCGCTTTCGGCAATGAGAGTTTTCAGCAGCTTCCGCTCGGTGGTCATCTGCTCGGCATTGGTATCTGCGGTGGGATTCTGCATCGGAATAGCGGCATCCTATTGGCTAAACACCCCTGCGGGAGCGAGTGTTGTTATTGCAAATCTTGTGATTTTCCTGACCTTTTCAACAGTTGGAGCAGTATTAAAAACAAACGAATAACACAGCAAGCCTGTTTGATGTAAACAGGCTTGTTTTTTTATCGTATAAGTTTTATTATATTATAATGTGATATTGTGTAAAAAGGAGGGGATTATATGCCAACAGAGTTTTTGATAACGCTGGCGTTGGGAACTGTCGGAGGAATTTTATTATACAAAATGAAGGTTCCTGCGGGAGTTTTGGTCGGTTCCATTGTTGCGGTAACGCTGCTCAGCGTGTCGACCGATATGGCAGTAATGCCGGCAAAGTCAAAGCTTTTGGCACAGATAATAACCGGAACTTATATAGGCTCGGGTATAAAAAAGAAAGACCTGATGCACCTTCCTTACATAATCAAGCCCTATCTCACCATGATGGCGATTTTTCTGCTGCTTAATACAATGATGGGCTTTATTATATATGCGATCTCTCCGATGGATCTTATCACCTCTATGCTTTGTGCGCTGCCGGGTGGAGTCAGTGATACACCGCTTGTTGCGATGGATATGGGTGCTGACGTTCCCAAGGTGGCGGTGGTCCAGTTCAGCAGAATGCTGTTTGGCATAGCGATTATGCCTATAATACTTTCTGCGATAAATAATAAGTTGGAGAAGAGAAAGGCGGTTGAAGGCCAGCCTGTAGCAGAAAAATCTGAGGCAGCTGAGCCTTCTCCAAAAACAGAAAATGCTGCCGCAAAAAAAGGTGTTGGACCGATGGTGCTTACCCTTGCTGCCGGAGCTGTTTTTGGAATAATCGGCGATATTCTTCCCGTTACGGCGGGCCCGCTTATCTTCAGCATGATAGCGGTAACTGTTTTTAAAATGCTTTACGAAAAAGCTTATCTTCCCCTTTGGTTCAGAAGAATAGCACAGGTTCTTTCCGGTTGTGTTATCGGATGCCGCATAAAGCATGATGACATAATAGAGCTTAAATATGTTATCATTCCGGCAATATTGCTGCTTACCGCTTATGTAATAAACTGCATCCTTACCGGACATCTTCTGCATAAGCTTTACGGAATTCCGCGACTGGAAGCTATGCTCAGTGTTTCTCCCGCAGGCGCAACCGAAATGGCGCTTATCGCGGCTGATCTCGGAATAAAAAGCCCCGATCTTATAGTTCTTCAGGTTTGCCGCCTTATGGGCGTTATGGCCATTTTCCCGCAGATAATAGCATTTATAGTATCAATTGCATCATAATTTTGGAGGTATAATATGCCGCTGTTTGTTATTGAAACCGCACTTTCCATCATCGATTATCGCAAATCTCTTTATGTTGCTTCCTTTTTACGCAGCAAGCTTTCCTATCTCACCCTTGCAGCATTGGCGCTGATTCCCGCTGTGCTTATCGGTGGTGGAGAAGCAGGGCTTAAAAAAGTATTTTTCATGTGGCTTTTCTTTGTTGCGCTCTTCCTTGTGATCTGCGGAATGAGATTGGAAATGAAGTTTTCCAAAATCGCAAGAAGCGACAGAACCGTTACCATGCCGGTAAGACTTGAATTTATGGATGACCGCATCAAGGTAATAAACAAGACCCCCTATATCGAGAATGAAGTCATATACGACGACCTTTACGAAGTGCTTGAAAGCAAGGATTTCTATTTCTTCTATTTCACCGTGCGCAACGGCTCTCCCGTTAAAAAAGCCGACGTTGAAAACAAAGAAGAGTTCACCGCTTTTCTTAAAAAGACATTTGGCAGACGCTATCGCAAGATCTGATTTTACTGTAGAAGAGGGCTGAAAATGCGAGAAATACACGAAGTGGCACAAAAGGTGCTGCATGAAGCCGAAAAGATCATCGTCGGCAAAACCGATAAAATAAAGCTTATCATTATGGCTGTGCTGGCTGACGGACATCTTCTTTTGGATGACCTGCCCGGTGTCGGCAAAACCACACTGGTAAAAACGCTCTCTATCGCGCTGGGATGCCAGTCAAAGCGCGTTCAGTTTGTTCCCGACCTGCTGCCCTCCGATATAAGCGGCATGAGGATATACGATCAGAAATCCGGCGATTTCAAGCTGGTTCAGGGCCCTGTAATGACCAATCTTCTGCTTGCCGATGAGATAAACCGCGCAATTTCCAGAACACAATCTGCACTGCTGGAGGCCATGGAAGAGCGTCAGGTCACCATTGACGGCGAAACTATGGCGCTGCCTAAGCCTTTTCTGGTGCTTGCCACCCAGAACCCGGTTGAGCTTGAAAGCACCTTTAAGCTTCCCGCCGCACAGCTTGACCGATTCCTCATCTGTCTGTCGTTGGGTTACCCCGATGCCGATGAAGAAGCTAAGATGCTTTCCAATCTGGGCGACAGGATACCCTTCGAGCAGGTTGAGACCGTTACCAACGCCGAGGAAATCGTTGCGCTCCAGCAAAAGGCGGCGCAGGTACATATCAGCGACGCCGTTTCGCAGTATATTGTTGCGCTTGTTCAGGCAACCAGAAACCATCCCTCGCTTTCAATGGGCGCCAGCCCCCGCGGCTCCCGCGGACTTTACCGTGCCGCAAAAGTATGGGCTGCCATGGAGGGACGCGATTACGTTACTCCCGATGATATTCAAAAACTGGCTGTTCCGGTGCTGGCTCATCGCCTTGTGGTAAGCAGCGAAGCCAGATTTTCCGGAAGAACTGCGGCATCAGTGCTGCAGGAGGTAATTGCCTCGACCGAGATACCGCCGTCAACAGAGGAAATGTTCAGTGGAAGATAAAATGTTTTCTCAAAAGCGCTCCAGCCTTTTTATAACTAAAGGCGCGCTTGCGGTCATGCTGTTTTTCGGGGTGCTGAGCGCTATCTTTGACGCAACGATGCTCTGCATAATGTTTTCCTTTTTATTTTTCTTCTGCCTTGTCTCAAGAATATGGGGAAAACATTCGCTGGTCGGCGTAGAAGTGGACTTTAGGGGAGAACCGACATCGCTTTTTCCCGGACAGACAGCAAGCTTTGATTTTGTAATAAAAAACGACAAGCTCATGCCGGTCATCTGGCTTGAGCTTGTAAGTGTGCTTGGAGAAGATCCGCCGCTTTATCCCGCTGACGACAGCGAGGTTAAAAAACTTGTCGGTCCTCAGGCGATAGATGAAGGAATAGATGCCGTTTCGGCGGATATGCTGTATAAAAAATTCGTCTTCGTCATGGGACATGAGGAGATAATTTGGAAAAGCGTCTGGGAAGGACGCCGC
>JAFQAX010000020.1 GCA_017399785.1 Oscillospiraceae bacterium
GCGCGCTCATCCACTACGCGGAAGGGCACGGGAGACGCGGTGCCGTATTTCATGCCGATTATTTCTTTGGTATTGAAGAAGTAGATGCGCTGATCCTTGGGAGGTTCGCCGCCGAAGGTAAAGCGCTTGCCGACTGTCTTGAATACTTCAAGTATGTTCTCACCGAGGTTGCCCGCAAAGATGGAGGGCTCGGTGGAGGTGTCATATGTATATTCGCCCGGTTCGGCGCAGACGTCGACTATCTTGCCCTGCTCGACGATCATCATACATTGGCCTTCGTTTACCGCGATGACCGATCCGTTGGAGATGATGTTGTCGCTTCCCTTGGTGTTGCTGGAGCGTTTGGAAGTGCGCTTCTGGCCCTTTGCCATCAGCACGGTGGAGGGCAGCGCATCGCAGTAAAAATATTCCTTCCACTGGTCGGCTAAAACGCCGCCTGCAGATCCTAATGCAGCTTTAATAAGTCCCATAATTTAGCTCTCCTTTATCTAATCTTTTTGTTATCAGAATTTTCCGCTTCGATGCGAGTTTCCTCTGCTGTTTACGGTGGTGCCGCCTTTTCTTCCGCCGTTTTTATTCTGCGGCGGGATGTAGCGCTCGGTGCGGGTGGTGCTGATGTATCTGTCCTGCTTTGCGGTCAGCACCATTCCTCGGTCGTTAATGTATTGTGCAGCGCCGGTCTGTCTTTTAGCGGTTTTCATCTGCAGCCAGAATATGCCGCAGACGATAAACGCAATAATAAATCCGATCGCTGCGCATATCAGCAGCGTGAATAACGGATCGGAGTCGGTGTCGATGTCAAAAGGCTGACCGTCTCTTGCCATCTGCAAAAATTCTCGGCTGCAGTTGAGATATTCGGTGAAGCCGCCGTACCAATCGTCGTTTCCGAATTCATCGAGGAAGCGCTCCGACATGACCTCTTTGCCGTAATCGGTAAAGGCGGTGTTGCCGTAACCGCGCGCCATGATGTTGTAATCACGGCTGTTTATAGCAAGCAGCAGTATGATGCAGCTTTGGTCGCTGCCATAACCCATCTCAAGCTGCTGCTGCATTATCTCAGAATACTGCCATGGCTCATATCCCTCAAGGTCGTTTGTCGTGACGATATAAACGGCGCAGCCATACTGCTGGGTGATGTCCCATGCGTCAGCTTCAAGCTGCTGCGTTTCTTGCGCAGACAGCACCTCAGCCATATCCAGCACCATGGTGTCGAACACTACCTCTTGCGATGCGAAGACAGTGAATCCTAACGCTAATGCAAGTAAAACAGAAATAAGGGTGACAAATAATCTCTTTTTCATCTTCCGCACCCCCTTACAGCATCAAAAAGCCGAACAAAGCGGCGGTTATCGGCAGTGCGATTCCGAACAGCCAGGCAAAGAATTTGCCCTTATCCACCGGCAGGTCGCCGATCAGCTTTCCGGTCTGTCCATTCATGGCAAAGAGAAAATTCTGTCCGTTCCACTTGGTAGAGAGCATCCAAACGGGCAGCAGAGCATATTTAGCGTCGCAGTTTTCGGTGATAAAGCTGCCTGCTACGTTTGTAACCGACTGATAGCCGAAAACAGTCTTTCTAAGCTCATCCTCGGCGGTATTTTTTGCTCTTTCCTCGATTCTTGGCATGCTCTGCTTTTTATCAACGTCATATTTATCTGCTAAAAATCCCGGCAGATAGGCGGTGGAAAAAGGCTTAAGTTCGCTGTAATCAAACGGCTCCACCGCATCCATATGCTCGTCGGGCATCTTGGTGGAAGCATCTACCGGGATCTTTTCAAAAGCTATGTAGCCTTTGCGCTGGATATGGAAGTGGTCTGTTTCGGTTATCTCGTAATTTCCGCGGCGGTATACTCGCATATTTCTTGCAGCATAAGATGCCGTCGAATCTATTTTGCAGTCGTAAAGCCAAAACGGAACGTAAACGCCCTGAATCTCTTGGATGTGGTTATTATCGGCAAACGCCTTGGGCAGGAATTTTTTGCCCTTGTAATACTTTTTAAGGGCATCGACCGCCGCCTGCTTATCAAGCTTGAAAGGAATTACCAGATCGGGCTTAAGTCCGCCCGAGAACTGCCCCGGAACTATGGTGGGATTTCCGCAGTAAGGACAGCTGGAGGCTGCGGTCGTTTCGTCACAGATAAGCTCGGCTCCGCAGGAAGGACAGTTATATACCTTCATTCCGGCGGCTTCCTCATCGCTCCAGCAGTTTTGCTGCTCATCCGACTGCTTTTCTTTCAGCTCGTCAATTTTCCGCTGCGCTTCTGCCGCTATTCTTTCCTTTTCGGCATAAAGCTCCTCGATATAAGCTACTTCAAAATTGCTTCCGCAATATTCGCATTCCAGTTTGCCGCTTTCTCCGACAAACTGAAGCGGTCCGGTACAGGATGGACACTGATAGGTGGTTATCCCTGTCGCCATGGTGATTTCCCTCCCTAAGCTTAATGTATTAACACGTTAATATAATGTTGTTTAAATTTTACCGCAAAACAGATAAAAAAGCTATTGTTTTATAATGCCTTACAAAAATAAACAGCGCCCGCTCAAAGCAGGCGCCGTTTTATCAATTATCTTTATTTGATGCGTATATCTTTCCGAGCGAGAAACCTCTTCCCCAAACCTCGCTTACGCGGTTGATTATAACAAAGCATTCGGGGTCGATGCGTCTTACCAGCTTTTCGACCTTGTGCAGCTCATAGTTGGAGACGACGCTGAGCACCACATAGGTCTCCTGCTGCATATAGCCGCCACTGCCGTGCAGCAGTGTTACTCCACGGTCAAGTTCGGACAGTATTTCCTGTGTAATTTCCTTTGCTTTTTTGCTAATTACCTTGACCTCGGTCTTGGTGGTGCCGAAAAGCATTACCTTATCTAGCACTATCGAGGTGGTCATTATAAGCAAAATTCCGTACAGCAGATCTTCGACAGGATGATAGGTTAGCTGTCCGAGCAAAATGATGCAGTCAAAGACGTAAAGGCTGACCGAAACCGGTATCTTAAAAAATTTGTTGAGCACCAGCGGAGGGATATCCATTCCGCCGGTAGAAGCGCCCGCCTTGATGACTATTCCCAGCGAAAGACCGATGCCCATTCCGGCATACAGCACGTTTAATATGGGGCTTTCGGTGATGACGATATCACCGAGCAGATTATCCAGAATACTAAGCGCGACGGGATAAAAAATCGAGCTGATAACGGTGGTCATAACAAATTTTTTGCCGAGAATGGCAAGTCCGACCAGCAGCATAAAAATGTTAAAGCAAAGCACGAAGGTCGGTACAGCCATACCGAAAGCATGATTCACCATGAGGGCGATACCGGTTGTGCCGCTGCTCATGAGATTTGCCGGCAGCAAAAACAGCTTTACCGCAAAAGCGTAGATAAAATTACCGACTATAACGGTGAGCACCGTTATTATCAATTCAAAACGACCTTTCATTTTTTCCTCCTTATACCGCGAACAGAGCTAAAAAAAATACGCCTGTTAGAAATTTTCCCTAACAAGCGTGGATCGAGGCTTTCACCTAATACGGGTTGATTATATATTAAAGATGCCGAAAAATCAAGTGCTTTCGCACTTTTAACCGTGAAAATATTTTGCAAAAATATTCCCCGAAGAGCGCTTTTGACCTTCGGGGAAATAGTTATTTGCGGTAACCTTCGCGCCCTCTTATCGAGGAGCTTTTGGCGCCGGAGTTATGTGAAGAATTGTGTCGGCTTTGGTAGGATGAGCGATTCACCATGTTGATGCTCTGGTTTATCTGGCGGTCAAAATCGCTTTCCTTGGAATTCATTCGCTGCTGTCGGCGCAGCTCACGCAGCTTGAGATTGTGGTGACGGATGACAAGCAAAATTCCGTATATGATAAGCGGAACGGCTATCACACCCCAGATCCAGTTGGCGGTAAAGCTTGCGCGGTGAGCTCGCTCTTTCTCTACCACAGCCGCCTGAACGACAGGCTCGACTTTTTCGTAATCCCATTCCAACTCGACGGTAAGAAGCTCGTTTCCGTTTTCGTCGACAAAAGTTGCCTGCGGGTCGATTTTTTCATTGTATCGGTAGCTTATCGGTGCCAAGAGCTTTGTCTTTATATCCGCTTTGGCGGTCTTTGGTGAATGCACCACAAAAAATTTCTGTTCGGGGATGGTGACCTCTGCCATAACCTCTCCGTCCTCATCGGTGACAGCGATAGGTACGTCAGCATACTGATTGAGCTTCATTTCAGATACAGTGAAATTTTCGAAGCAGTAATCGAGCAGCTTGGTGGCATCTTTGAACTTTTCATACTGGGTGCGGCTGTCCATGACAACGCAGATAAGCTCAAGTCCGTCACGCTCGGCAAGCGTGACCATGGTGTGGTGCGCCTCCGGCGTCCAGCCAAGCTTTCCGCCGGTGGTACCCTCATAATAATACTTGGAAGTCACCAGCATCATGTGATGGGTGCCGATGTTTCGCTGTATCGGCTGTTTGTTAGTAGGCGGAACGCTGTAATATGTCGCACCGAAAAGATCGCGGAAGCCGTCTATTCCCAGCGCCCAGCGGGTTATCAGTGCCATATCGTAGGCGGTGGTGTAATGCTCCTTGTTATGCAGTCCGTGCGCGTTGGTAAAGTGACTGTTTACTGCGCCGATCTCCTGCGCAGTCTGGTTCATCAGCTCCGGAAAGTTGTCTATGTCGCCCGATATGTACTCGGCAAGTCCGTTGGCGGCATCGTTTGCCGATTCTATCATAGTCGCCTGCAGCAGATCGTTTACCGTTACTATCTCCTCTTCGGTAAGAGCGATGTGGGTACTGCCAGGATCTATGGAGTGTGTCGCTTTATAGGTCATGGTGTGCTTATCGGTGGGATCACCGTTTTGCAGCGCAATGCCGCAGGTAAGTATTTTAGTTATGCTGGCGGGGTATTTTTTTGTGTCAGCGCCCTGAGAAAGCAGCACCTGACCCGATTTTGCTTCCATGACCACAAAGGACTGGGAGTTGATCGAAAACGGCAGCGCAAATGCGACTGTATTCGACAATAAAATTGTAAATATAGAGAGCATTATGGCAAACGCCTTTTTCATGCGGCTTCCTCCGAAAATAAGACCGCATTGTCATGCGGTCGGTTATTTTAAAAATTCAAAGATATTATAACATAAAAACCTTTATTATGTTTGACAAATATACGAAAAAGTCGAATTTTGTGCAGGTAATTTTTGTCCCACCGGCTTTCCTTTATTTCTCACTCGGCACAGCGATTATGTTGGTCTCCCAGTTGGGAACGTAAGGCTGATGGCGCAGATATATTTTGTAGTCGGGCAATATCGATGCGGCGAAATTCACCAACTCGAAAATATCCCACATTCTGTGGTAAGCCGAGATGAGCATTTTGGGGCGGCAGCGCTCAAAGGTATCCATTCCTCCCTGCAGCGCCGCTTTTTCACTGCCTTCGACATCCATTTTAACGTAGGAAACGTTTCTTTCGCCGACAATTTCATCTATGGTGGATACTTCTATAACGCGCTTGCCCTTTTCGCTGACCGAAGAATTGCGGCTGGCTTCGGTGGAAAAGGATATTTCGCCGCTGAAATTGTAAACGCCTTTGTTGACACACTCCGCTTCGGGAGTTTTACTGACCAGCTTTTTAAAGTTTTTAGGATCGGGCTCGACGGCGATGATACTGCTGTATTTCCCATCGGTATAGCTGAGAAGCTCCCGCACGGTATCGCCGTCATAGGCGCCGAGGTCGAGATAATCTTCAGTTTCATTCACCATGAAAAGATCGGTGTATATCTCGCTTTTGTCTGTTTCGCAATCACGCAGATAGCTTATCTTGCCACTTATTTTATAAAGCAGCACATTTTCAAAGACCTTTTTGCTCTGCTCATCGGCGAGAAGGTCATAGGCGGCGGATATTTCATCGGCCCGCTCGGAAAGTGTATTGATATCAAATCTTGCGTCTCCAAAAAGGGGCAGGTCAGGTGCATAAAATTCGTGCTCTGACGCCATGCGGTCAAAGCGCTCCAGCAGTTCCGGCAGAAAAGAGCCGAAAGCAAGCAATATTACCGCATTTTGCGGCAGTTCGCTGTATTTTATCACCTTATATCCCAAAAAGCTGTGACCGCGAACAAATTCGTCGCTGGCAAAAATGCCGGAAAGCGGGATCTCCCGCTCATCCAGCTCAAGTTTAAGCTTTTCGGCGCCGTTGCCCATGCCATAGATGTAAATCGGCTTATCGGTGTTTTTAAGATGCCGATAAAGCTCGGTCTCCTGCGGAATTTTAAACATAATACACCCTCATCAAACGCATAATTAAAGCGCGGATCGTTAAATCCGCGCTTTTGCGCAGTATCAATCGTTATCTTTCAGTTCTTCAACTGCTTCGGCAATTTCTTCCTTTATTTCAGCAACAGCCTCAGCAGCTTCTTCTTTAAGCTCAGCAACGGCTTCCTTTATTTCCTCTTTAGCCTCTTCTGCTTTTTGTTTTGCGGTCGGAGCAGGAGCGATGCTCTTTGTCATAACATCGGTATAGCTTACGATGTTATATCCTTCATCCTTAAGCAGCTGTTCGGTTTCTGCTCGGCTCGCGGCGCTGCTTCCGCTGCCGGAGACAAAGTAAAGCTCGATAGGAAGTTTTTTGGGAACAAGCTTGATGATAGAATTAAAAGCAGGTGCAGGATATCCGCCCCAGATAGGGCAAGCAATGGCTACCGCCTGAATTCCGCTCCAATCGGGTTTAAAGCGGGCAATTTCCGCCTCCTGGCGTCTTCTTGCTTCTTTAGTACCTTTTATAAAAGTTCCGAAAACGGTACGTTTTTTCTTTTCGGTGACCTGCTTGACCGTCCAGCCCTTTTGCTGCGCAAGTCGGTTTGCAAACATAGCGGTAGAGCCGCTGAACGAGTAATATATTACCATGCCTTTCACAAAAAACACCCTCTTAATCAAACATTAGATATATTTTACGACAAGTTGCCTGTTTTGTCCACCGATTGGAAAGTTATTCTTATATCGTTAATATACATTTGAGAGTTTATTTACCTCATCAACAAAATTTGTTCATTTTTATAATGTAATATAAAGCCATAGGGACCAATCAATTTGTAATCCAATTCCTTTCCTCTCTCTGGAAGTTCTCCTTTTCCGAAAATGGTGCCGCCTAAAAGGGCGGCATCATTTTTTTATTTGGCTTATTCTGTGCCCCGTTTTTCCGCATATCTAAGCCAAAATTTGAGCTTTAGTAATAAATTTGGGCAAAAGATTGTATAATATGCGCATTTACATTTGGACAATTTAAGGCCAAAATGTTATTAGAGGATTTGTATCCCTATATTAAACAAGTAATTTCCGGAGGTAGTTATAATGGGCAAGTTTTTAGTAAAAACCGTAAACACCGGCATCAAGTTTGATCTTCTCGCCGGCAACCATCAGGTTATCGGCACTTCCGAAGTTTATGCTTCCAAGGCTTCCTGCCTCAACGGCATCGAGAGCGTTAAGAAGAATGCTCCCATCGCAGCTGTAGAGGACCAGACCGTTGAAGGTTACGCAACCGAAAAGCACCCCAAGTTTGAGATCTACAAGGACAAGGCCGGCGAGTTCCGTTTCCGCCTCAAGGCTAAGAACGGTGAGCCCATCCTCGCTTCTGAGGGCTACACCGCTAAGGCAGGCTGCGTAAACGGCATCGAAAGCGTTAAGAAGAACGCTGATTCCGAAGTAGCTTATCAGGAATAATTCATCTACATAAAAGGCTGCGGCGTTTGCCGCAGCCTTTTTTCAATTTAATACATCATTAAGTGTTGCTATATTCTGCTCCATCAAGGAGAGATAGCTTATTCCGTTTTTGATCTCTTCTTTTGTTACGTTATGGCAGGAATGAAGCTGTTTCATCTCGACCCCAGCTGTTTCGGCGATTGCCGCAGCAACGTTTTTATTGGAAAATTCGATATGCAGCACCGCCGGAAGCTGCTGCTGCTTTACCGTATCGGCAAGCATCGCCACTGTTGCGGCAGAGGCATCGCCCTCACTGCCGCAGGCGGAAAACGCCGCATAATAGTCAATTCCGTAATGCCTTGCAAGATATAAAAACGGGAATCGGTCTCCGACAAGTATCGTCCTGCGTTTGGCTGTCTCCACCGTTTGGGTCAGTTTTTTATCCAATTCGTCGAGTTTTTTGCTGTAATCTTCAAATCGAGCGGTATAGCTTTCGGCATGTTCCGCATCCATTTCGCAAAGCTTTTGAGCGATAGCCTCCGCTATTTTAGCGGCGTTTTTCGGAGATGTCCAGACATGCTCGTCAAAATCGTGGTGATGACCGTCGCCCGGATGATGATGGTGATCATCATGCATTCCTCCATCTGCCTCAAGCAGCTGAACATGATCCATCATTTTCAGCGTCTGCGGTGCTTTGTCACCCATAGATTCCAATATATCGTCTATCCAGACATCGCCTTCACCGCCGGTGTAAATAAACAAATCGCTTTGCTGTATCGCAATTATGTCGTGCGGGGCAGGTTCATAGGTATGGCTTTCGGCGCCGGGCGGCAGCAGCTGGGTAACATTTGCGCTGTCGCCAGCTATCTCCCTTGCGAAATCATAGGCAGGAAAAATTGTGGTGATTATCGAAAATCCTTCTTTTGGTGTCTCGGGCTGTTCCACCGCTGCACATCCGCAAAGTAAAATTGACAACAGCAACAACAATAATTTTTTCATTATCGACTCCTTGTATAATAAATTCACTTTAAATTTGAGAATCAGTTTCAAAATAGTGGAATTAATTATATTATTATGAGTGTTTTTTGTCAAGCTGAGACGCAAAAAGCACACCGCCCGTAAACTTTATTGCTTACAGGCGGTGTGCTTTTGGAATTTTGGGAAAATTGGATCTATCAATATAGTGGTTATTTATATAATCCAACCAGCGCCAGCAATGCGGCAAATATTACGCCGCCTGCCGATAGGTAAAAAAGCTGCGCAAACATTTTATTTCTTGCCTTTGCATCAACGTTCGGGCTGGTGGAATATGCGGCAAGCATCATTGCGCCGCAGCTGGAAAGCGGGCTGACTGCCGCGGCATGTGCGCCGATGCAAAGACCCACAACTATTTCAAGCGCATTGGTTCCGGGAAGTGTTTCAACCAGATTGGGTACAGTGGGGATAAGGGTAGGCATTACAACACCCGATGCCGAAGATACCCAGGACATTACACCGCCCAGCAGCGCCATTACTGCACTTGCAGTTTTGGGGCCCATAAATACCGACAACATATTGGAAAGCAGGTCTATACCGCCAAGCTCGGTAACGAGCGAAATAAGTACGCCTACGCCTGTTATCATTATAAGAGTATTCCACGGAAGCTTGGAAAGCGCGGCCTGCTCATCGGCTGCGCCGATCATGGTAAGTACAACAGAAACAGCAAATGCGGCAAGTCCTACATTTACATTAAATACGGTAGAGAGCACCGCTACGATCACTATACCCGAAAGCGTCGCCCACTGCTTAGAGGAAAACTTGGGTATCTCGGCTTTTACAACTCCTTCTGCTTTAACCGGTTTAACCTTATGCCACTTAAATACAAAGAAGTAAAGGACAAGCGAATAGAGCAGCATCATCAGCAGCATTTTTATGGGAAGCGCGAACGCTACGCCTGTAATGCCATTCTTTTCCGAAACGGATATAGCAACTATTCCCGAAGGTGTGATGGGGGTCAGGCCTCCGGCAAACGCGCCCAGCGAACCAAAAGGTATCAATCTTATCGGTTCGATTTTGGTTTCCTGAGCAAGCGCCATGATAAGTACCGCTAACAGCGCCCCTACCGAAATAGGACCGGGACCTATCGCAGAAAAAACCGCAGCCATAATAAAAAGTATCCAGGGGATGAGATTTATCTTTTCTCCGCAAAGATTTATCGTCTTTTTAGCAAGCAGTTCCAGCGTTTTGTTGTTCTGCGCGATACAGAAAAGATACATTACGCCCAAAAGCATTATGAACAGCGAATTATTGAAAGAGGCTATCAGCCATTTATCGGTTATTCCGGCAAATCTTCCAAGCAATAAAGCCATTGCAAGTGAGATAAGTCCGGTATTTAATTTCATAAAGAAGGCCGCGAAAATAGAAACGCACAAGCAGACCAATGACAATGCAGCCATTCGCTCCCACATCCTCTCACAACAATATTAAAATCCGGGTAACTTTCTTTAGTAATTATATAGTTGACAAAAGATATTTTGAAATACATAATTAAATATACGAAGCATACCCTTGGAGATATTGTCATGATGGATTTTACATAAGGAGGACAGTCATGGAGCTTTTGCAGTTAAGATATTTTTTAACGGTTGCCAAAATGCTTAACATTTCTCATGCGGCAGAATACCATATGATACCGCAGCCCGCCATGTCAAAAACCATTTCCAAACTTGAAAAGGAACTTGGAACCCCGCTTTTCAACCGATATAAAAATAAGCTTTCTCTCACCGAACAAGGGCAGGCGTTTTACAAATCGGTTTCAGCCTCTATAAATGAAATAGACAGCGTTATATCCAACATCACCCAAAGCGACGACACCCCACACGGAGAAATAAAGCTTTTGGTCAAGCAGCACCGCAGCAACGTTGTTGACTGTATCGCCGCCTTTAAAAAGCTTTATCCAAAGGTTTCATTCCGTATCCTTTATGAGCTGGAAGGCAATGATTACGATGACATTGACCTATGTATAGCCAACGTAAAGCCCAACGAGCTTTTCGACAACGGAATATTCCTCAATTCCGAAAGACTTCAGCTTGTCGTCGCAAATGACCATCCTTTTGCTAAAATGGAAAAAGTCGGCTTTGACATGCTTGAGGATGAAGAATTTGCCATCGTATCCAAAAAGGTCAGCCAATGGAAGCTGGCATCATTCCAATGTAATGCAGCCGGTTTTGACCCAAAGCTTTCAATAATATGCGGCGACCTGCACTGCCTGATGAGGTATGTTGCTTCGGGTATGGCAATAACTATCGGTGCCGAGGTCTCCTGGCAATATCTTAAAAATGATGCGGTGGCCTTTGTCAACACCGAGCCGGAACTTTTCCGAACAACTTATGTCTATGAAAACAGTTTTAAGAAGCGTTCGGCCGTTTGTAACCTGTATAAGGACTTTTTGATAAACTATTTTTCAAAGTTCTGAAATTCCAAAAGACCTCACTGCTATATTGCAGTGAGGTCTTTTTTTCGACAAATCATATCTAAAAATGCATATTTTATATACATACATATATATTTAACAAAATAGCCTTCCTTTGATAAAATTTAAGAGCAATGATATCTCCATCAATTGCATGCTTCATCTATCTTATTTTTTAAGGAGGGATCAGGTGGAAAACGCTCGTATAGTAAAGGAGTTTATCGAGCTTGCACAGATAGATGCCGCTTCTCTTAACGAAAGGGCGGTTGCTGATGCGGTTCTTGAAAAACTCAAA
>JAFQAX010000021.1 GCA_017399785.1 Oscillospiraceae bacterium
GAACGTGCCCCGCTGCACGAGTTTGAAAACCTCACCGTTTACGAGGGCTGTATGCCTGTCGAGGTGCTTGCATCCCGAGGCAAAGATTCGATAAGATTCGGCCCCTTAAAGCCTGTCGGGCTTACCGACCCCGCAACCGGACACCGTCCCTGGGCGGTGGTGCAGCTGAGAGCCGAGAACCGAGAGGGCACCCTTTATAACATCGTAGGTTTCCAGACCAACCTTAAATTCGGCGAGCAGAAGCGTGTTTTCTCGATGATACCCGGACTGGAAAATGCAAACTTTGTGCGTTACGGCGTAATGCACCGCAACACCTTTATCGATTCGCCCCGTCTGCTGGACAAGTGGCAGCGCCTGACCGCCGAGCCGCGAATCCGATTCGCCGGTCAGATCACCGGCGTCGAGGGGTATATGGAATCTGCGGCTTCGGGAATTTGGGCGGGAATCTCGCTTGCCCGTGAGATTAAAGGCCTTGAACCCATCGACCTTCCTGCAGAATCGATGATAGGCGCGCTGATGAACTACATCACCGACCGAAGCGTAAAGGATTTCCAGCCGATGGGCAGCAACATGGGAATACTTCCGCCCTATGACGGCGAAAGAATAAAGGACAAGCAGCAGCGGTATCTCCGCCTTGCCGAGCGGTCTTTGGAACAGATAAACAAGATAGATTTTGAATAAGGAGGGCTTAAAGATGAGGATAGTAATCGACGGATTCGGCGGAGATCATGCACCGCTTGAACCTATGCGCGGAGCCGCTCAGGCGGTCGCCGAGCTGGGCGTTGAAATGGTAGTGGTCGGCGACAGCGAAAAGCTGGAAAACTGCGCCAAGGAAAACAACATCCCGCTGGAAGGCATCACCATAAAGCATGCCGACAGCGTTATCCCCGTTGACGAGGAGCCTACCAAGATACTTAAAGCTTATTCCGATTGCTCGATGGCGGTCGGACTTAAAATGGTCGCCGACGGCGAAGCCGATGCGTTTGTTTCGGCAGGCTCTACCGGAGCGCTGCTGGCAGGCGGCACCTTCATCGTAAAGCGCTCTAAGGGCATCAAGCGCCCCGTTATCGCTACTCTGGTTCCCACCGGCGGCGGTAAAAAGTTCTATCTGCTGATAGATTCGGGCGCAAACAGCGACTGCCGCCCCGAGATGCTGGCGCAGTTTGCCGTTATGGGCACAGCTTATCACAAGAATATGATGGGCAGCACCAATCCCGAGGTGGCGCTTATCAACATCGGCACCGAGGAGCACAAGGGCTGTGAGCTGCAGCAGCAGAGCTATCAGATACTTAAGGGCATGGATATCATCAACTTTGTCGGCAACATCGAGGCCCGTCAGCTGCCGCTGGGCGGCTGCGACGTCGCAGTTTGCGACGGCTTTACCGGCAACGTAGTGCTTAAACTCACCGAGGGATTCTCGGCTTACTTCACCGGCGTTCTCAAGAGCATTTTCTACTCCAACGCTGCTACCAAGATGGCATATTTGCTGGTTAAAAAGCAGATAGCTGCCTTTAAAAAGAGTGTTGACTATAAGGAATACGGCGGCGCACCGATACTCGGCGTTAAAAAGCCGGTCATCAAGGCGCACGGCAGCTCCGATGCCAAGGCGTTTAAAAACGCCATCCGTCAGGCAAAGTTCTGCGTTGAAAAGAACGTCTGCGGCGAGATAGAAAGCGGAGTTGCGCAGCTTAAAGCGGGGGATGAGGCAAATGCTTGAGCTTCAGAAAACAATAGGATATAGCTTTAAAGAAAAGAGCTATCTTGAGATAGCTCTTACCCACTCTTCCTATGCAAACGAGAGCCGTCAGGCGCTGCAGAATAACGAGCGTCAGGAGTTTTTGGGTGATGCGGTGCTTTCGATAATCGTATCCGATTACATTTTCCGTCATCTTAAAGTGCCGGAGGGCGAGCTGACTAAAATACGCGCGTCGCTGGTCTGCGAAGCTGCGCTGGCGGCCTTTGCCGAAAAGATAAAGCTGGGCAGCTTTTTGCTGCTGGGCAAGGGTGAGGAGAATAACGGCGGAAGAAACCGCCCCTCTATCCTTGCCGACGCTTTCGAGGCGCTTATCGCTGCCATCTATCTCGACGGCGGCATCGAGGCGGCAAGAGCATTTGTGCTGCCCTTTATTACCGAGCAGGCAGCGCACGCCGCAGGAAGCGACCTGCACGATTATAAGACCCAGCTGCAGGAGGTCATACAGAAAAACCCTGAGGAGCGCATCAGCTATGTGCTTGTCGGTGAAAGCGGCCCCGACCATGACAAGCGTTTTATCGTTGAGGTGCATCTCAACAGCAACGTGATAGGTCGCGGAGAGGGCAAAAGCAAGAAAAACGCCGAGCAGCAGGCCGCAAAGGAAGCGCTTGGACTTATGGGTATCACGCTGTGAGCGGCGGCAGAAAACACGGCAATCTGCCGATTTTTGTGCCGCATATCGGCTGCCCCCACCGCTGCACCTTTTGCGATCAGCGCACCATTTCGGGCGCTAAAACCGCACCAACTCCAAAAGATGTTGAAAAGCTTTGTATCGATGCGCTGTCGCTTGACCCCGACCGAGAGCTGGAATTAGCTTTCTTCGGCGGAAGCTTTACCGCCATCGACAGAGATTATATGATTTCGTTGCTGAAAGCTGCCGATAAGTTTGTCGGCAAAGGCATTGTTGGCATACGCCTTTCCACCCGCCCCGATGCGGTGGGGGAAGAGGTGCTGGGGATTTTAAAGCGGTATCACGTCACCGCCATCGAACTGGGAGTGCAGTCGATGAGCGATGAGATACTGGCGAAAAATCGCCGAGGACATACCGCCGCCGACGTTTACGGCGCTGTGGAACGCATCAAAAAATTCGGCTTTGAACTGGGGTTGCAGATGATGATAGGTCTCGACGGCGATACCGAGGATACCACCCTTTACACCGCCGAAAAGATAATCGATTTTGCGCCCGATACGGTGAGGATTTACCCCACCATAGCGCTTGACCATACCGAACTGGGCGAGCGGCTTAAAAGGGGAGAATACACCGCCCTGACACTTGAGGATGGAGTGCGCCGCACCGCACGAGTGATGGAGCTGTTTGGCGAAAAGGCGCCTGACATCCGCATCATTCGCGTAGGTTTGCATCCCTCCGAAGAGGTGGAGCAAAATATGCTGGGCGGTCCTTACCATCCCGCCTTCCGAGAGCTTTGCGAAAGCGAGATAATGAAAAAGCGGCTGCTGTCTCAGCTTGAAAAGCTTGAAAAAGGCAGCTATCGGGTGTTGGTAAACCCGAAGGATATATCCCGTATGAACGGGCAGAAGAGAAACAACATCCAAAGCCTTGCCGCTTTGGGTTACGATATTACGGTCAAAGGGGATGAGCGGATAAAGCCGCTTTACCCCACCGTTGACCGCCTGTAAGGAGGTGCTTTTTTGCGGCTAAAATCAATAGAGGTACAGGGCTTTAAGTCCTTTGCCGACAAAACCTCTCTTTCCTTTAACGACGGCATCACCGCCGTAATCGGCCCCAACGGCTCGGGAAAGAGCAACATAGCCGACGCCATCCGCTGGGTTTTGGGCGAGCAATCGACCAAGACGCTGCGCGGCGGAAAGATGGAAGACGTCATCTTCGGCGGAACGCAGGCCAGAAAGGCACAGGGCGTTGCATCTGTAACGCTGACTATAGATAACAGCGACAGATCGCTTGCCGGATTTGAAGGGGGCGAGGTTTCGGTAACACGCCGCCTTTACCGCTCGGGCGAAAGCGAATACCGCATCAACGGAGCGCAGGTGCGCCTGCGCGATATAAACGAGCTGTTTATGGATACCGGTCTCGGACGTGACGGCTATTCGATAATCGGTCAGGGCAGAGTTGCCGAGATAGTTTCGGCAAGATCCAAAGAACGCCGCGAGATTTTCGAAGAGGCTGCCGGAATTTCCAAATTCCGCTACCGCAAGACCGAGGCGGAACGCCGTCTGGCGCTTGCCGAGGACAACCTGCTGCGACTTCGCGATATACTTTCCGAACTGGACAGCCGAGTCGGACCGCTTAAGGTGCAATCGGAAAAGGCGCAGAAGTTTTTAGAGCTGGCAGGCGAGAAAAAGCAGCTTGAGATCTCGGTTTGGATGAACAACCTCAAGATGCTGCGCGACAAGGCGGCATCCATCGAGGATAAGCTCATCCTTGCGCAGAATGATTTTAACGAGGCGGAATCAGCCGCCAACGAGTGCGAGCGACTTTTCAACGAGGAGACCGAGCACGGCAGAGAACTGATGGTAAGCATCGAGCTGCAGCGTGAGGAGATAAATAAGCAGACTGAAATTTTTGCGGGATATGAGTCGCAAAAGGCGGTATTGCAGAACGATATCAGCCATCATCAGCGCTCGATAGATGAGATAAAGCTGCAGATGGCGCAGGCGGGCGTTTCCAGAGAGGAGACCGCTGCCGTACTCGATCAGGTTAAGGCGGAAATTGAAAAATGCCGTACCGAGCTTGAAGAGAAGCAGGCAGAAAGCCGCAAAATCGCCGATGGCATCGCGGCGCTGATACAAAATCAGCAGCAGATAAACGAAAAGCTTACCGATCTTCGCTCCCGCAGAGCGGGCGCCTTTGAAGCCATCGAGGCGGCAAAGATCGACGCTGCTTCGGCGGGAACTATGCTGGGCGAGAGCGCAGAGCGCATCGCCGCAGTGGAAAAGGCGCAGGCTGACCGCCAAAAGGCGGTGGAGGATTCCGAAAGCGAGCTTTCGGAATGCGAAAAGCTGCTGGAGGAGATCGCCGACAGCTTGCAGTCGCTTAACAACTCTGAAAAGGGCTACCTGCTCAAGCAGCAGGGCAGAGCCGAAAAGGTGCGCGATTTTGACAACCGCATCGCCGAGCTGGAGCGCAAGATAGCCGAGCGCCGTCAGAAAGCAAAGCTGCTTTCCGACATGGACAAAAATATGGAGGGCTTTGGCCAGTCGATAAAGTTTGTCATGTCGCAGGCGAGAGCGGGCGCGGTAAAGGGGGTTCACGGACCCGTTTCGTCGCTCATCAAGGTCGACAACGAATTCGCGACCGCCATTGAAACCGCTTTGGGCGGAGCGATGCAGAATATCGTAGTCGATAATGAGGATGTCGCAAAACGTGCCATTTCGATACTTAAAAATTCCAAGTCGGGCAGGGCGACCTTCCTGCCGCTGATTTCGGTAAAGGGCAATAAGCTCGACCTAAAGGGCATCGATTCGATGTTCGGCTTTGTGGGACTTGGCTGCGACCTTGTTTCCAACGACAGCCGCTACGACGGAATAATCGATTCGCTGCTGGGCAGAGTTGTCGTCGCCGAGGATCTCGATTCGGCGGTGGTCATCGCCAAAAAACACGGCTACCGATTCAGAATAGTCACCCTTGACGGTCAGGTGGTAAACGCCGGCGGTTCGATGACCGGCGGCTATACCGCAAAGTCGGCGGGAATACTCGGCAGACAGGGCGAGATAGAGCGTCTGCAGAAAGATGCCGAGGGACTTGAAAAGCAGCTTGCCGAACTGGACGGTCAGCGCGAGAGCGTAAAGCGTGAGCTTGCGGCGCTCAATGCCGAGATAGACGCCATCGAGGCGCAGAAAAAGAGCTGCACCGAGGATTCCATCCGCTGCGCTGCCGAACTCAACGCTGCCAAGAACCGACTGGACGAGGCTGTCCGTCAGGTGAAGCTGGCAGAAAACGAGCGTGAGCTGCTGACCCAGCGCATCGAGGAGATAAAGGCGAAAACCTCCTCCTCCAAGGAGCTGGAGCAGTCGCTGCAAAATCAGCTTGATTCGCTGCAGAAGGAGATAGCCGAGCTGACCGACCAAAGCGCCGCCATCACCGCCAAGAGCGGCGAGCTTCTGGCTGCACAGAACGAATGCGCTTCGGCAATAATGCTTTGTCAGCGTGACATCGCCGCAGGAGAGCAGGAAGTTGCAAGACTTAACGACCAGCTGAATGCTGCCGAGAATTTAAGCGGCGAGCATCAGCAGAAGATAGACGGTCTGCTTTCCGAAATCGAGGAAGCAAACCGCCGCATCGAGGAGATCGCGTCGCTTATCGCGGGCGGCAAGGAAAATGCAGCCGCTGCGCAGCAAAAGGTGCTTGAAACGATGAAGGCGCGCGAGGATTCGGAACGCCGCTGCTCCGAGCTGAGAATCAAGGAGCGCGAGGAGGCTTCCCGCCGCGACGGACTTTACCGAGAGGTAGTACGCTTGAGCGAGCAGAAAAACGCCGCCGAGACCCAGCGCCAGAACCTCATCAACAAGCTTTACGATGAGTATGAGATGACCCAGTCGGATGCCGAGGAGCAGGCGCAGCCGCTTGATGATGTCGCCGCGGCAGAACGCAGACTTTCCGAACTGCGCAATAAGATAAGAGGCTTGGGCTCGGTAAACGTCGGAGCGATAGAGGAATACAAGGAAGTTTCCGAGCGCCACGGCGAGCTTACCAGACAGTTAGCTGACATAGAATCCTCCAAGGCGGAGCTGACCAAAATGATAAACGAGCTGACCGAGGAGATGAAGTCCATCTTCACCGTCAAGTTCGAAGCGATAAACCGCAACTTCGGCACTACCTTCAAAGAGCTTTTCGGCGGCGGCAGCGCGTCGCTTTCGCTGACCGACCCCGACAACGTGCTGGAAAGCGGTATCGAGATAACGGTTCATCCGCCCGGAAAGCTGATAAAAAATCTGGCAGCACTGTCGGGCGGCGAGCAGGCATTCGTTGCCATCGCGATATTCTTCTCAATACTTAAAGTAAATCCGTCGCCCTTCTGTCTGATGGACGAGATAGAAGCGGCGCTCGACGACGTAAACGTCGTTCGATTCGCGCAGTATCTGCACACCCTTTCGGAAAAGACGCAGTTCATCACCATCACCCACCGCCGCGGCACCATGGAGGAAGCCGATGTGCTGTACGGCGTGACCATGCAGGAGGAAGGCGTTTCCAAGCTGCTTGAGCTGCAGGTTTCCGAGATAGAAAAGGGATTTGGAATAAAATAACGAACGACCCCCAAGGGGCGCTGCCCCTTGACCCCGACCGCTTTTTTGGAAAAAAGCGGTGCAAAAAACTTTAAATTCCGGTTGAAAACTAAAAGTTTTTGAAGTTCCAAGAAACTTTTCTCAAAAAAGTTTCTTGGCCGCCGGAGGCTAATAAAGGAGCGTGTCATATGGGACTGTTTTCAAACATCGGCGCGGGATTGAGAATGATCTCTTTTTCCGCCAAGATAGATGACGAATATTTCGAGGAGCTGGAAGAACAGCTTATTATGGCCGATGTAGGTGTGGCAACCTCCACCCTCATCGTTGAAAAGCTGAGAGAAAGAGCAAGAAAAGAGCGCCTTTCGGAAGCGGCACAGCTTAAACCCGTTATCAAGCAGGTGGTGCAGGAGATACTCGATGTTACTCCCGCCGAGCAGATAACCGAATCGCCCAGAGTGATTCTGATGATAGGCGTAAACGGCGTTGGCAAGACTACCAGCATCGGCAAGCTTTCGGCAAGATACAATGCCGACGGCAAAAAGGTGCTGTTGGCTGCTGCCGACACCTTCCGTGCCGCTGCCATCGAGCAGCTTTGCATCTGGGGCGACCGCACCAATACCCCCGTCATCTCCCATTCTCAGGGAGCTGACCCCGCTGCGGTAGTTCACGACGCGATGCAGGCGGGCAAGGCAAGAAACGCAGACATAATCATCTGCGATACCGCAGGCAGACTTCAGAACAAGAAGAACCTGATGGACGAGCTGGCGAAGATCCGCCGTGTAATCGCCAAGGAGCTGCCCGACTGCACCCCCGAGGTGCTGCTGGTAGTGGACGCCACCACCGGTCAGAATGCGCTTTCGCAGGCGCGCCAGTTTAAAGAGGCTGCCGGAGTCAACGGCATCATTCTCACTAAGCTGGACGGCACTGCAAAGGGCGGCGTTGTAATCGCAATCGCAAACGAAGTCGGTGTGCCGGTAAGATATGTAGGTGTAGGCGAGGGCATAAACGACCTTTATCCCTTTGATGCAGCCGAATTTGCAAACGACCTTTTCGGTGACGCAAATGAGTAAAAAGATGATAGCTGCCACCCACAACAAGGGAAAGCTTCGTGAGTTTTCCCGCATGCTGGAGCATAAAGAGATAGAGATAACCACCCCGCCCGAGGGCATAATGGAAACTATCGTTGAAAACGGTACAACCTTTGCGGAAAACGCTTTGATAAAGGCACGCACTGTTTTCGAGGCTACCGGAATCCCCACCATGGCGGACGATTCGGGACTTTGCGTTGACGCGCTGGGCGGCGACCCCGGCGTAAAGTCGGCAAGATTTATGGGCGAGGACACCCCTTATACCGTAAAGAACGCCGCTATCATCGATATGCTGAAAGATGTGCCCGATGAAAAACGCACCGCGCGATTCGAATGCGCCATCGCCGTCGTATCCGAAAAGGGAGAAAGAGTATTTCTTGGAACATTTGAGGGCAAGATAGGCTATGAAGCCAAGGGCGACAACGGATTCGGCTATGACCCCATTTTTTATGTAGGGGATGTAAGCAGTTCCGAGATGTCGGCCGAGGAAAAGGATTCGATGAGCCACCGCGGCAAGGCGCTGCGCGCCATGATAGGCGGCATCGACGATCTGGTGTGATAAAAGGGGCGCTGCCTCTTAAACCGCAACTTTAATAAAAACTTACTGAACACATATTGCCAAAGATTGAAAGTTTTTTGACAGCGCCTGTGACCGCCGCCGGAGGCGGAAAAAGGGAACAGGGGCTGCCGCCGCGGTCGAAAAAATCAAGTTAGCGAACAGCACGACGATTTTTTCGGGAACCGCAAGGCAGGAGTCGGAGACAAATAAAAGGAGATTTACAAATGGAGATAACTTCCAAGCAGCGCGCCAAGCTTAGAGGAATGGCGCAGAACATTGAAACCATCGCTCAGTTCGGAAAGAACGAGCTTTCCCCCGAGCAGATCGTAATGGTTGAGCAGATGTTGACCAAGCGTGAGCTTATCAAGTGCTCGGTACTGGAGAATTCCCCCTATACCGCACGCGAGCTTGCAAACATGCTTGCCGAGGAGACCGGCGCCATCGCCGTTGACGCAATCGGCAGAAAGTTTGTGCTTTACCGCAGAAATGAGAAAGAGCCGGTAATCTCGCTCGACTGATTTTGGAATCTGATTTTCAAGGAGGCGTCATGCCATGAGGATAGGCGTTTTCGGCGGCACATTTAACCCGATACATAACGGACATATCGCGCTGGCAAAAAGGCTGATCGAAGAGCTTAAATTCGACGAGCTTATGCTGATACCCACCGCGCAGCCTCCCCACAAGGACGGCAGCGAGGTCATTTCGGCCGAGCACCGACTGGCGATGTGCCGCATAGCGGCAGAGGAGATACCCAACTGTGTCGTCAGCGACATCGAGATAAAGCGCGGCGGAAAAAGCTATACCGTCAGCACGCTGCGGCTGCTGTTGGCTGACCGCCCCGATGACGAATTCGTGCTGCTGATGGGCGGGGATATGTTCCTCAGCTTTATGGACTGGCGTGCTCCTGATGAGATACTGCGTCTGGTGCGAATCGCCGCCATCCCGCGCGAGGTTGGCGAACTTGCCGCTTTGCAGGCACAGTGCGAAAACTTGAACGCCCGAGGCGGAAGAACACAGGTCGTCGACGTTGAGGCGGTGGTAATGTCCTCCACCGAGCTGAGAAATTCCACCGAGCTTTCGCAGGGCGTTCCCGCAGGCATAGAGCGCTATATTTTACAAAACGGACTTTACGGACGCGACAAGCGTTTGATGGTCGATCTTGATAAGATAACGGCGTGGCTTAAGGGCAGGCTTTCGCCCAAGCGCTTTACCCACACCATGAACGTCGCAAACGAATCGCTGCGTCTGGCGCAGCATTATGGCTTAAACTGCGACGAGGCTTACATTGCAGGATTGCTGCACGACTGCTGCAAGGAACAGAGCCACCAAGAAATGTTGAACATTTTAAAGGATTCTGATATAATTAATGATCAAGCATTCCTTGACAGCACGCCGGTTTGGCACGGATTTGCCGCGGCGGAATTTATAAAGCGGGAATTTTCGCTTTATAATGTTGAAATACTAAATGCAGTGAAATATCACACCACCGGAAGATGGGAGATGTCCGAGATAGAAAAGGCGGTTTATCTTGCCGACCTTATCTCGGCCGACAGAACCTATCCGGGAGTGGAGGCACTGCGCGCCAAGACCTATCGCTCGCTGGATGAGGCGATGATGGAAGCGCTGGAGTTTATGCTGGGCAACATCGCGAAAAAGAAACTGCCGCTTCTTTCGCTTACTGCTGATGCATACAACAGATTCAGATTTTTGACTAGGGAAGAATTAAAATCGGCGGAAAAGGAGGATCAAAGATGACAACAAGAGACAAGGCGATAAAGATTGCCAAGCTTATCGACAACAAAAAGGGCATCGATGTAAGAGTTCTTCACATCGGCACGCTGACCACCATCGGCGATTACTTTGTTGTTGCCACCGGCAACGCCACCACTCAGGTAAAATCCTTTGCCGATGAGGTGGACGAAAAGATGTCGCAGGAGGGCTTTGAGCCCAAGCGCATCGAAGGCTATAACACCGCTAACTGGATCTTGATGGACTATAACGACGTTATAGTTCACCTGTTCCTAAAGGAAACCAGAGAATTTTACGCGCTTGAACGACTTTGGGGCGATGCTCCCGAAATCGAATGGGATATATAAAATCATATAAAAACGGCTTTGCCGATTTGGAGAGTGAACAGCTTGAAGTACGATTTTAAAACAATAGAAACCAAATGGCAGAAGATTTGGGATGAGGAAAAGGCTTTTGCAGCCAAGGAAGATTACACCCTGCCCAAGTTCTACGCGCTGGTCGAGTTCCCTTACCCTTCGGCACAGGGACTTCACGTAGGACATCCCCGTTCCTACACCGCTCTTGACATCGTTGCAAGAAAGCGCCGTATGCAGGGCTTTAACGTTCTTTACCCCATGGGTTGGGACGCTTTCGGTCTGCCTACCGAGAACTTTGCAATCAAGAACCACATCCACCCCGAGATCGTTACCCGCGACAACGTCGCTCATTTTAAGGCACAGCTTAAGGCTCTCGGTCTTTCTTTTGACTGGGACAGAGAAGTAAACACCACCGATCCCAACTACTACAAGTGGACTCAGTGGATTTTCCTGCAGCTGTTCAAGAAGGGCCTTGCTTACAAGAAAGAAATGGCTGTTAACTGGTGCACCTCCTGCAAGGTAGTTCTTGCAAACGAGGAAGTTGTAAACGGCACCTGCGAGCGTTGCCACGGCGAAGTTATCCGCAAGGTAAAGAGCCAGTGGATGCTTAAGATTACCGAGTACGCTCAGCGCCTCATCGATGATCTCGACCAGGTCAACTACATAGACCGCGTCAAGATCTCCCAGAAGAACTGGATCGGACGTTCCACCGGTGCGGAGGTTGACTTCAACACCACTGCCGGCGATGTAATGACCGTTTACACCACCCGCCCCGACACCCTTTACGGCGTTACCTACATGGTAATGAGCCCCGAGCACCCCTTCCTTGACAAGTGGGCTGATCAGATCAAGAACTTTGACGACGTTAAGGCTTACCGCGACGAAGCCGCTCACAAGTCCGACTTCGAGCGCAGCGAGCTTGCAAAGGACAAGACCGGCGTTAAGCTCAACGGCGTTATGGCTGTTAACCCCGTTAACGATACTCAGATCCCGATCTTCGTATCCGACTACGTTCTGATGAGCTACGGCACCGGCGCTATCATGGCGGTTCCTGCTCACGATACCCGTGACTGGGAGTTCGCAAAGAAGTTCGAGCTGCCCATCATCGAAGTTGTTTCCGGCGGCGAGAAGAGCGTTCAGGACGAAGCTTACACTGAGTGCGACACCGGCATTCTTGTAAACTCCGGCATTCTCAACGGACTTTCTGTTGAGGAAGCTAAGAAGAAGATAATCGAATACCTTACCGAAAAAGGCGTAGGTCACGAGAAGGTAAACTACAAGCTCCGTGACTGGGTATTTGCCCGTCAGCGTTACTGGGGTGAGCCCATCCCGATCATCCACTGCGAGCATTGCGGTTACGTTCCGCTCGATGAGAGCGAACTGCCCCTCAAGCTGCCCGAGGTTGAAGGCTATGAGCCCACCGAGGACGGCGAGAGCCCCCTTGCAAAGCTGGAGGACTGGATCAACGTCAAGTGCCCCATCTGCGGCGCTCCCGCACGCAGAGAGACCGATACCATGCCTCAGTGGGCAGGTTCCTCCTGGTACTTCCTGCGCTATATCGCTCCCCAGTGCGATACCGCTATCGCCCCCAAGGAAGCGCTCGACTACTGGATGCCGGTTGACTGGTACAACGGCGGCATGGAACACACCACTCTGCATCTGCTCTACTCCAGATTCTGGCACAAGTTCCTCTACGATATTGGCGTTGTTTCGATGCCCGAACCCTATGCTAAGCGCACCAGCCACGGCATGATACTCGGTGAGGACGGCGTTAAGATGAGCAAATCCCGCGGCAACGTAATCAACCCCGACGACATCGTTAACAGCTACGGCGCAGACACTATGCGTATGTACGAGATGTTCATGGGCGACTTTGAGAAGGCTGCTCCCTGGAAGTCCTCTTCCATCAAGGGATGCACCAGATTCCTTGAGAGAGTTTGGGCAATGCAGGATAAGCTTGTTGATTCCGACAAGTATTCTTCCAAGCTGGAAGTTATGATGCATAAGACCATCCGCAAGGTTACCGAGGATATCGAGGTGCTGGCATTCAACACCGCTATCGCTCAGATGATGACCCTTATGAACGAGGTCGACAACGTCAAGAGCATGACCAAGGCCGAGTATAAGACCCTGCTTATATTGCTTAACCCCTTCGCTCCTCACATGACCGAGGAAGCTTGGGAGCTTTGCGGCTTTGAGGGCAGAGTTTACCAGCAGAAGTGGCCTGAGTTCGATCCCGCCAAGTGCGTTGATTCGGCTGTCGAGATCGCTGTTCAGGTTTCCGGCAAGCTGCGCGGAAGAGTAACCATCCCGAGAGACTGCTCCAACGAGGAGGCTCTGGCAGCTGCAAAGGCTGTTGAAGAGGTTGCAGCCGCTATCGCAGGCAAGACCATAGTCAAGGAGATCGTTGTTCCCAACAAGCTTGTTAATATTGTTGCGAAATAACTGCGATTGGTACTTGACACCCGCTAATAAGCTATTGTATAATAGACCCGTTATCCGTCTAAAGGATAAATACTCCTGCCTAGGGCGTTGGGAGGGAATAGTAAATGTCAGAAATTCGCGTTAAGGACAACGAGTCGTTGGACAGCGCCCTGAGAAGATTTAAGAGACAGTGTGCAAAGTCTGGAGTTCTTCAGGAAGTACGCAAGAGAGAGCACTATGAGAAGCCCTCTGTAAAGCGTAAGAAAAAGTCCGAGGCTGCAAGAAAGAGAAAGTTCAAGTAATCTCTTAACATCGATCATGCAAAAAGCGAGTGCAATTGCACTCGCTTTTTTGTATTTCACAAATACAAAAAATAGCCGCTCGGTCGAGCGGCTATTTTTGCATGATGTTAAGCTGTCAATTCTCGAACATCTCGGCAACTTTCTTCATAAAGCCGGGGATGTCGATGTGCTGCGGGCAGTCGGTGGTGCAGGCGCCGCAGGCGATGCAGGCGGAAGCCTGACCGTGGGTGCGCTTGAAGTTGGTGTAGTATGCCATCTGGTTGGGCATTCTCTGATAAGCGGCAGCGGCGTTGTAAAGCGAGAAATAGGTGGGGATCGGGATGTTCATCGGGCAGTGGGGAACGCAGTATGCGCAGCCGGTGCAGGGGATGGCGGTCTTGGCGTTGATCATTTCGCTTGCCTTTGCAAGAACAGCCTTTTCCTCTTCGGTAAGGGGAACGAAGTTCTCAAAGAGTGCAATGTTTTCCATCAGCTGCTCCATGCTGGACATGCCGCTGAGCACCATGTCAACAGCCTCGTGGCTGGCAGCAAAGCGCAGCGCCCATGCGGAGGGAGAAGCGTCGGGATTGTGTGCCTTAAGCAGCTCCTTAACTTCTTCGTAAGGATTTGCAAGCATGCCGCCCTTTACAGGCTCCATTACCCAAACGCGGCGTCCGTGCTTAACGATGGTCTCGTAGCACTTGCGGGACTGTACCGAAATGCTGTCGTAATCGAGATAGTTGAGCTGGATCTGAACGAACTCGAACTCGGGGTGATCGGTGAGGATCTTGTCGAGCAGCTCGGCGCTGTCGTGATAGGAGAAGCCGAGGTGCTTGATAAGTCCCTCTTCCTTCTTCTGCTTTACGAAATCGAAGCAGCCGTACTTGTTGGCGCGGAAGAGCGAGTTGGTGTTAACGTTGTGCAGCAGATAGTAATCGAAATAGCCTGCGCCGGTCTTTTCAAGCTGTTCGTTGAAAAGACGCTCGGGATCGCCCTCGGCCTTTACGCTGATAAGCGGAAGCTTGTCGGCAAGCAGGAAGGATTCACGGGGATGACGCTTTACCAGTCCCTCGCGAACGACTATTTCGCTGGCGTTTTTGTGATACATATATGCGGTGTCGAAATAGGTGAAACCGTGCTCAAGGAAGGTGTCTACCATCTCGCAGAAAATCTCGTGATTTACCGAGGTGGGGTCATTTTTGTCCACAAGGGGCAGACGCATACAGCCAAGTCCGAATTTTTTCATTTTGCAAACCTCCCGGTGCTATTATGTAAAAGTTAGTTTATAACTCAAGTATACTTGCATTTGTGAAAAAGGGCAATAGTTTGATAAATGCAAATCCGCTATTTATTTTTTGCCGAGTTGGTATTAGAATAAAAACAGAATAAAATCCGCCTTGAAAAGGGGAGTATGATAAATGAAAGCCGAAATCATCTGTGTGGGAACCGAACTGTTGTTGGGCGACGTTGTCAACACCAACGCCGCTTTTATCGCCAAGGGATTGGCGGCGATCGGCATCAACGTCTATCATCAGGCGGTGGTGGGCGATAATCCCAAGCGCCTTGAAAAGTGCCTTACCGATGCCTTTGCCGAAAACGATATAGTAATCACCACCGGCGGACTTGGACCGACCTATGACGACCTCACCAAAGAAACGGTAGCGGCTCATTTTGGCAAAAAGCTGGTGCTGGATGAGAAAAGCCTTGAGCAGATAAAGAGCTTTTACGACCGCACCAAAAGGGTGATGACCGACAACAACATTAAGCAGGCTATGATGCCGGAGGGCTGCACTATTCTCTACAACCCCAACGGCACTGCCCCAGGCTGCATCATCGAAGAGGGCGGCAAGGTTGCCGTTATGATGCCCGGACCTCCCAGAGAGATGCTGCCGATGTTTGAGCATCAGGTAAGCCCCTGGCTGGAGGAGAAGTTCGGCGGAGAGGGCAAGCTTTTCTCCAAGACGATAAACTTTTTCGGCGTCGGCGAATCGGCGCTGGAGGCACGCCTGCACGACATGATAGTGGAGATGACCAACCCCACCGTTGCGCCTTACGCCAAGCCCTGCGAATGTCAGCTGCGCGTCACAGCGCGCGCCGAGGATGAGCAGTCGGCAATGGCGCTTATAAATCCTGTCGTTGAGCAGATCGCTGAGATATACCCCGACAACATCTACGGCTATAACTACCAGACCATCAACGAGGCGGTAGTGGACGTATTCACCAAAAAGAGACTTACCCTTTGCACCGCCGAGAGCCTTACCGGCGGTTTGATAGCGCAAAAGCTGGTTGAGATCTCGGGCGCTTCGGCTGTGCTTAAAGGCGGCATAATCTCCTACACCAACGAGGTAAAGCACGGAGTACTCGGCGTTTCGCAGCAGATTTTGGACGAAAAAGGCGCCGTTTCACCCGAATGTGCCCTTGAGATGGCCAGAGGCGCAAGAAAGCTGACAGGGGCGGATATCGCCCTTTCTGCCACCGGCGTGGCAGGTCCCACCGGAGGCACCGAGCAGACCCCGGTCGGCAGAGTTTATATCGCCGCAGTAAGCGAAAAGGGCGAGGTGGTAAAGGAGCTTAACCTTTCCCGCGGCAGAGCCGATGACCGCGAGATGATAAGAAACTATTCGGCATCGCATGCCCACAATATGGCGCTTAAAATGGCAAAACTTTTTGAATAATTAAAATGAAGGGGAGACGTTCCGCATTGGAACGCCTCCCCTAACAAAATTTTACAAAATATTTTGGCGGTATGCAGTAAAATGAGCAATATATGTCACTGATTTAGCAGAGACAAGATTTGGAGGGGAAGGATATGAAAAAATTCACAGCTTTGGTTTTGGCGATAGTTTTGTTTTGCGGATGTGCCGAGATCAAGCCTCCGATAAGCAGCGCTTCGCAGCCTGAGCAGCCTCCGATTGTGTCTGCTCCCGAAAAAGAGCCGCCCGAAAAGCCGGAAACAGAGCCGGATTTCAAAATCCCCGAGCGGGAATATAAGGTGCTCGCCGAGCTGCCCACCAAAGAGGGCTACGCCATCGTTTATGAGCAGCAGATGAGCGACGAATTTAACAAGCGGTTCAGCAATGACACCGTTTTCTGGGGGCTTTACATGCAGCTGTTTGACGATAGCGGCAAGCGGATAGAAACGGTGGATTTTGACCGCCACAACAGCAATCGCATACCAACTCCCGTTTCCCGCCTTTCTGCCGAGGGCAACTACATATATTTTGAAAGCCGCCACACCCTTGAGCAGGGACCAAATACCCCCGATTATCAGATGGATTACTGCTTTTATCTTGCGCTTAACGCCGAGGGCATAGACGAGATAAAGCCATCGCAGCTGGGTGACCGTTATCGTTTGAAGAGCTATTACATCCTCGCTGATAAAGAGGATGTAAGTTTGCAGTATACCACCGAATACGATCAGAAACAGTTAATAGACAGGCATGTTTTTCGCCTTGTGGGAGAAAGCTACGGCGAAAGCAGAATAGTGTTGGATGAGGTGGATGCTTCGATAGTAAGCGGAATTTCGGGTATTATTTACGGAAGCGATATATTCGGCAACCCCGTTGAACACGATGAACTGTATTCGGTCAGCATAGCTCTTGATCCGCAGACATCGCAGGCAGTTATAAAAAATCAAAAGATAACACTTGCTCTTGATTTCGCGAAAGGTATTGCAGCCGAGCAGCGTCAGTATACCGAGGATATGCTGGAAGAGCGGGCTGCCGTTTCTCCCGATGGAAAGTCGGAAATTTGGCTTTCCGGTCTGAACCCCTATTTCGAAGGCCCTACCGGCTGCGATTTTGTGCTCAAAAACAAAGATGGCGAGCTTAAATATCTTTGCAGCGGCTATACCCTCTATCAGGTCGAGTTTGTTGACAATGACAGAGTGCTGATAAGCTCGATGGATGAGTTGGTTATCTACGATGCGGTAACCGGCGAGAAACAGCCAAACCAGCCCGAGTTTGATTTCGGCAGCAGAAAGCACCCGAACAACCCCGATTACCCGAATGTTGTTGAACGGGTGGCAGTTGGCATCGACGTTGACCCCAACGGTAATATACTCATCGCTTACCGTGAAAATATCGATCGTGATGACGGCGAGACCGAAGTTGTGCTAAAGCTGCTGGATAACGGCGGAAATCATATCAAAACGGTGAACACCGGCATGACCATGATGCCCTACGGCAAATTCACCGCAAATATGATAGAGGTTGAAGCCGACGGACAAAGCGCCGTTTTAAAACTTAACGGAAGCGAAAAAAATACCATGACGGTGGCCTATATGCCGTGATCGTGAAAACCGCTTCCGCAAGATTTGACTAATTTCGGTTTCATTTTGATAAAGCTGCCCTATAAACGGGCAGCTTTTTTGTCACCTTATTTGCTGCACAGAATAGCGGGTTATGTGTTATAATATAAATTGGTATTTTGCAAGGATGTGCAGGATTGATGCCCTGCCATCTTCAATTTTTGAATTTTTTATATCTGCGGGAGGTAATTGCGATGGACCGTGATAAATATGAGCTTATCGAAGAAAACAGAGAGTTTCTTCAGCTGCTTTCAAAACAGTTTCCTACAGTGCAATCGGTCTGCACCGAGATAATCAACCTTGAAGCAATACTCGACCTGCCAAAAGGCACTGAGCATTTTATCAGCGATCTTCACGGCGAGCACGAGGCGGTTGCGCACATCTTAAATAATGCCTCCGGCGTTATCAGAGAAAAGATCGAGATGCTTTACAGCGAGACCGACTCGGAGGAGGACCGCGCAAAGCTGGCTACCCTTATCTACTATCCCCAGCAGAAGCTGGCGCTGCTTAAGGCGGAGCACCACGACGACCTGTCCGACTGGTATCACGATACGCTGGTGAAGCTTATCGACATCTGCCGCGTTGTTGCTTCCAAATATACCCGCTCCAAAGTCAGAAAGGCGCTGCCCAAAGACTTCGCCTACATAATCGACGAGCTGCTTCATGCCGATCACTTTGCCAAGAACAAAGAGCAGTATTACGGCAGAATTTTCTCCAGCATTGTTGATGTCGGCAGAGCCGACGCCTTCATCGAGGCGCTTTCCACCCTTATCAAGCGTCTGGCGGTAGATGAGCTGCACATTCTGGGCGACATCTATGACCGAGGCCCCGGCGCAGAAAGCATCATGGCAATGCTGATGAACCACCACGCAGTCGATATCGTTTGGGGCAACCACGATATGCTTTGGATGGCGGCTGCCGCAGGAAACGAAGCCTGCATCGCTAATGTATTAAACGTTTCACTTTCCTATGCGAATGTTGATACCCTTGAAAACGGCTACGGCATCAGCCTGCGTGCGCTGACTACCTTTGCCGAAAAGACCTACGGCGATTCGATGGCGTTTAAGCCCAAGGTGCTGGAAAAGGATAAGATCGGACTCAACGACGTTGAGCTGGTGGCGAAGCTGAGAAAAGCTGCCGCCATCATGCAGATGAAGCTGGAAGGTCAGATAATTGCCCGCCATCCCGAATATGATATGGATGAGCGTCTGCTGCTCGACAAGATCGACTATAAAAACGGCACCGTCAATATCGGCGGCAAGATCTACGAGCTTAAGGACAAGGATTTCCCCACCATCGACCCCGAATCGCCTTATCAGCTGACCGAGGCGGAAAGCGAGCTTATCGCTTCGCTTAAGGAGTCCTTTATCCGCAGTGAAAAGCTGCAGCAGCATATCCGCTTCCTGCTTGATAAGGGCGGACTTTACAACGTCTGCAACTCCAACCTCATGTTCCACGGCTGCGTTCCGCTCAACAAGGATGGCTCTTTCGAGCGCTTTGAATTTGACGGACAGCGCCTGTGGGGTAAAAAGCTGTTCGATTTCTGCGAGCGCAAGGTGCGCAGCGGCTTTACCGCTCCCCGCGGAAGCAAGGAAAAGCGCGACGGCGAGGACTTTATGTGGTGGCTGTGGTGCGGCAAGAATTCTCCCGTATTCGGCAGAACCCGCATGACCACCTTCGAGCGTATGCTGGTTGCCGATAAGGAATCGCACGAGGAACCCAAAAACTATTACTATCGCTATCACGAGGATGAAAAGGTGATCCGCAGCATCGTTGAGGAATTCGGCCTTGATTTTGAGACCGCCCACATCATAAACGGACATATTCCCGTTAAATCAAAAGACGGTGAGAGCCCCATCAAGTGCGGCGGAAAGCTGCTTGCCATCGACGGCGGCTTCTGCAAAGCTTATCAGAAAACCACCGGCATTGCGGGATATACACTTATTTATAATTCCAACAACCTCCGTCTGGTATCCCACGGACCGTTTGAAGGCATCAATCAGGCGGTCGTTCAGAACAGCGACATCATTTCCACCACCAACGTGCTGGAGGTAAAACGCCAGCGCCAGCGTGTAAGAGATACCGACAACGGCAAACGTCTTATCAGCCAGATAAAGATACTCAAGCTGCTGCTGGAATCTTACCGACTTGACGGAACCAACTGATGGAGAGCGCAGCAAAATTAAAAGGACTTTCCTCCTTTCAGCTTTCGGTTATAGCGGCGGCGAGCATGACCGTTGATCATATCGCGGCGGTGTTTGTGGGAGACCCCGAACTCTATTTCGCCATGAGGGCTGTTGGAAGGCTTGCGTTTATGATATTTGCCTTTATCATTTCGCAAAGCGTTCGGAAAAGCTCTTCAATAAAGCGGTTTTGCATGAGGCTGATGCTCTTTGCTGTCATTTCTGAACCGATTTTCGATCTGGCTTTTTACGGAAGATTGAATTTCAATCTGCATCAGAACATATTTTTTACGCTGCTGACGGGTGTAATATGCTGTGCGGCGATGAAAAAGGGAAAAGTCATTGCGGCAGTCACCGTTGCAATTGCGGTAATAACCGCCGAGCTGCTTTGTTTTGATTACGGCGGAGCGGGAGTACTTTTGATAGTGGCGTTTTACCTTTTGGGCAAAAAATATGCCGCGCTTATCGGCGCGGTGATCTCGCTGTCCTTTGTCGCAAACGGCGATGCGCTGTTTGAGCTTTTTATGATAGCGGCGGCACCGCTGATAAATCTCTATAACGGAAGCCGCGGCGGCATGTCGGCACCAAAATTCCGTAAGTGGTTTTTCTATCTGTATTACCCTGCTCATTTGCTGATTATTTACATTCTGTGCATAGTATGACACAGCGTTTCATAATATGGAAAAATCGTTAAAAAATACAACTTTTTTGTGAAAATATAATGATTTTCCTATTCAAAAAAAGAACCAAAATGTTGACATTTAAAAGTTAGATTACTAAAATAGTAAAGTATAAGTAAAATAAGGGTCCAATTGAAAAGACCAAAAAAGAAGGAGTGCTATTTATGGATCTTGTTATTCTTATGCCGATAGGCGCCATTGCAGCGCTGTTATTTGCATGGGGCAAGGCTAAGGTCGTTCTTTCCGAAAGCGAAGGCACCGACCTTATGAAAAAGATCTCGGCATCTATCCGTCAGGGCGCAAACGCTTATCTTAAGCGCCAGTATACCGGCGTTGCCAAGTTCTTTGCTGTTGTTTTTGTTATTATGCTTGGATTGTCCTTTATGGGACAGATTGAGATCTGGGTTCCCATCGCGTTTGTTACCGGATGTTTCTTCTCGGCACTTTCCGGTTATGTTGGAATGAAGATCGCTACCAACGCCAATGCCAGAACCGCAAATGCTGCTTCCGACAGCCTTAACCACGGACTTAAAGTCGCTTTTTCCGCAGGCTCTGTAATGGGCTTTACTGTTGTTGGTCTCGGTCTGCTGGATATGAGCATCTGGTACTATTTCCTTAAGCTTGTTGTTTACGCAGGTATGCCCGAGGCTGAGCAGGCTGTTCACATCTCTGCTCTGATGCTCACCTTTGGTATGGGTGCTTCTATGATGGCGCTGTTCGCACGCGTAGGCGGCGGTATCTTCACCAAGGCTGCTGACGTTGGCGCCGACCTTGTAGGTAAGGTCGAAGCAGGCATCCCCGAGGACGACCCCCGTAATCCCGCTGTTATCGCCGATAACGTAGGCGACAACGTAGGCGACGTTGCAGGCATGGGTGCTGACCTTTACGAATCCTATGCAGGCGCAAGACTTTCTGCATGTGCACTGGCTGTTTCTGCCGGCTTCGGCATGAAGGGCATGGCTGTTCCGATGGCACTTTGCGCTATCGGCATCTTTGCTTCCATCATCGGTACCTTCTTTGTAAAGACCGGTGAGAACGCTTCTCAGCGCAATCTTCTTGCTACCCTGAGAAAGGGCACCTACATCGCCAGCGCATTGGTAGTTGTAGGCGCTTACTTCCTTATCCAGTTCACCTTTGGCGGTGAGCAGATGGGTCTGTTCTGGTCCATTGTTGCAGGTCTTATCGCAGGCAACGCTATCGGTTACTTCACCGAGTACTACACCTCAGATACTTATAAGCCCACCCAGAAGCTGGCTTCCTCTTCTGAGACCGGCTCCGCTACCATCATCATCAGCGGCCTTTCTCTCGGCATGATGTCCACCGCTATTCCCGTAATCATCGTTGGCATCGCCGTTATCGTAAGCTTCCTTGTTTCGGGCGGCAACGCTAACTTCAATGCAGGTCTGTTCGGCATCGGACTTTCCGCAGTAGGCATGCTTTCCACCCTCGGCATCACCCTTGCTACCGACGCTTACGGCCCTGTTGCCGACAACGCAGGCGGCATCGCCGAGATGGCAGGTCTTGACGAATCTGTTCGTGAGCGCACCGACGCACTCGATTCGCTGGGCAACACCACCGCTGCCACCGGCAAGGGATTTGCTATCGGTTCCGCAGCTCTCACCGCTCTTGCACTTGTTGCAGCTTATGTTGACCAGTGCATGGCGATCGATCCCGACCTTACCCTCAACCTCAGCGTTACCAATCCTGCAGTTCTGGTTGGTTTGTTCGTTGGCTCGGCACTTCCTTTTGTATTTGCCGCTATGACCATGGAGTCTGTTGGCAAGGCTGCAATGAGCATCGTTACTGAGGTTAGAAGACAGTTCAGAGAGATCGCAGGTCTTATGGAAGGCACTGCAGAGCCCGATTACCACACCTGTGTTGATCTTTGCACCAAGGCAGCTCAGAAGGAGATACTTGCTCCCTCTGTTATGGCTATCGTTGTTCCGCTTGTTGTAGGCTTCCTGCTTGGCGTTGACGGCGTTACCGGCATGCTTATGGGCGCTACCGCTTCCGGATTTATCCTCGCTATCATGATGTCCAACGCAGGCGGCGCTTGGGATAACGCCAAGAAGTATATCGAATCCGGTCACTTCGGCGGCAAGGGCTCTGAAAACCACAAGGCAGCCGTTGTTGGCGATACCGTAGGCGACCCCTTTAAGGATACCTCCGGCCCCTCCATCAACATCCTTATCAAGCTGCTTTCCACCGTTTCCATCTCCTTTGCAGCACTGATCGTTCAGTTCTCGCTGCATCTGTTTGGCTGATAAAATCTTTGCGGCTCCGCTTTGTCGGAGCCGCTTTTTTGTTGCATATAAAGCTTTAATACAACGGTTTTTTGTGGTAAAATATTATCTGTATTTTGTTTGTTGGAGGAAACCGTTTTGGATATTATCAAACAACTCAGCGAAGAACTTTCGCTTAAAATAACACAGGTTGAAAGTGCGGTAAAGCTGCTGGATGAGGGTAACACCGTTCCTTTTATCGCCCGCTACCGCAAGGAGGTCACCGGCTCGCTGGATGACGGACAGCTGCGCGACCTTGAGGATCGACTTAACTATCTGCGCAATCTCGATAAGCGCCGTGAAGAGATAAAAAGCAGCATCGAAAGTCAGGGGGCGCTGACCGAGGAACTTGCCGCAGCTATCGATGCGGCCAAGACTCTTGCCGCTCTCGAAGACCTCTACATGCCCTATAAGAAAAAGCGCCGCACCCGTGCCATGATGGCAAAGGAAAAGGGGCTGGAGCCGCTGGCGCTCAAATTCTATGAGCAGACCGGAGCTGCTTTGCCTGAAGTGCTGGCAGAGCCGTTTGTCGATGCCGAAAAGGGCGTTGAAACGGTGGAGGACGCTATCGCAGGCGCCAAGGACATTATCGCCGAGATGATTTCGGATGATGCCGCCGTAAGAGGCGCGCTGCGCGAATTTTTGAAAAAGACTGCTCTCATCCGTTCCACCAGCGAAGAGACCGAGCCGGGCGTTTACTCGATGTACTACGATTTCACCGAGCCTGTTTCCAAGGTCGCTTCTTACCGCGTGCTTGCCCTTGATCGCGGCGAACGCGAAGAGGTGCTGAAGGTTTCAATAGAGTGCGAGCGTGACAAGGCGCTGGCAGAGCTTTTCAAGCTTACCGTAAAGAAAGGCTTTTCTCCCTCCATCGATGTGGTCAGAGCAGCTGCCGAGGATTCCTTTGACCGATTGATATTCCCCTCGCTGGAGCGTGAACTGCGTTCCACCCTTACCGAAAACGCAGCCGAACAGGCGATAAAGGTATTTGCCCTCAACTTAAAGCCGCTGCTGATGCAGCCGCCTGTTAAGGGCAGAGTAACGCTGGGTCTTGACCCTGCCTACCGAACCGGCTGTAAAATTGCGGTCGTTGATGCCACCGGAAAGGTGCTGGATACCACCGTTGTTTATCCCACCCCGCCCCAGAATAAAACCGAGGAAGCAGCCAAAAAACTGACTGCCCTTATCAAAAAGCACGGTGTTTCCACTATCTCGATCGGCAACGGCACCGCATCCAAGGAGTCGGAGATTTTTGTCGCCGATCTCATAAGACAGATCGACGTTCCCGTTTCCTACATGGTGGTAAGCGAGGCGGGTGCCAGCGTTTATTCGGCATCCAAGCTTGCTGCCGAGGAATTTCCGCAGTTTGACGTTTCGCTGCGTTCGGCGGTGTCCATCGCAAGACGCTTGCAGGATCCGCTTGCCGAGCTGGTTAAGATCGACCCCAAGGCGATCGGCGTTGGTCAGTATCAGCACGATATGCCTAAAAACCGACTTGATCAGGCGCTTGGCGGCGTTGTCGAGGATTGCGTTAACACCGTCGGCGTCGACGTAAATACCGCTTCCTTCTCGCTGCTTTCCTATGTTGCGGGAATCGGTCCCGCACTTGCCAAGAGCATCGTTGCCTACCGCGAGGAAAACGGACACTTCACCTCCAGAAAGCAGCTGCTTAAAGTTCCCAAGCTGGGTAAAAAGGCGTTTGAACAGTCGGCTGGATTTCTTAGAGTTGCCGAAAGCGACGATCCGCTGGATAATACTGCCGTTCATCCCGAGAGCTATAAAGCCGCCGAGGGACTGATAAAGCTCTGCGGACTGGCAAAAAGCGACCTTAAGACCCCCGAAAAGATGGGTGAACTCAATTCCAGAGCTGACCTTGTCGGAAGAGTGAAGCTTGCCGATGAACTGGGAATAGGTCTGCCCACTCTCAACGACATCGTCACCGAGCTGCTAAAGCCCGGACGCGACCCCAGAGATGAGCTGCCTCCTCCCATGCTGCGCAGCGAGCTTTTGGATATTTCCGACCTCAAGCCCGATATGGTGCTGCAGGGTACTGTTCGAAACGTAGTCGATTTCGGTGCATTCGTTGACATCGGCGTTCATCAGGACGGACTGGTGCATATCTCCCGCATCTGCGACCGCTTTTTAAAGCACCCCAGCGAGGCAGTAAGAGTCGGCGACGTTGTCAAGGTAAAGGTGCTGGAGGTTGACGCGAAACGCAAACGCATTTCGCTGACCATGCGTGATATAGAAGGGTAAGTGTTGAAAATGGATTACCTTAAAAGACTTGTCAGAATGCTTATCGGACTGACCTTTTGCGGAACGGGAAGCTATTTTATAATTCAGGCAAATATCGGACTCGGTCCGTGGGAGGCTTTTCACATCGGACTTTCCAATATGACTGGCATAATGTACGGTAACGTTTCGATAATCGTCGGTGCGTTTATCGTAATAATCGACCTTGTGCTGAAAGAGAAAATCGGTTTCGGAACGGTGTTAAACGCAATAATCTATCCTAAGTGGGTCGACGTTTGGAACGCTGTGGGACTGATTGAAAAGCGCCAGTCGATGCTTTCGGGATTCCCGCTGCTGCTGCTCGGCATGACGATGGTCGCTGTCGGCACCTGGCTTTATATGGGCTGCGCCATGGGCTCGGGTCCCCGCGATTCTATGATAGTGGGTGTAAATAAGCGCTTTCCCAAGGCACCGGTCGGTGTAATAAAAGCAAGCCTTGAACTTTTTGTGGTCGCTGCTGGCTTTTTGATGGGCGCAAAGATAGGGGTCGGAACGCTGATAATACTGCTTTGTCAAAGCTCGGTGCTGCAGATAGTGTTGAGTATAGTCAAGTTTGATGTAAAGGCGGTCAAACACGAAAATTTTGCCGATACGATAAGAAATATCAGAGGCGCAAAAGTTTAAACAGCAAAAAAATCTCCCGCTTAGCTGGGCATCATAAAACAGTTAACCCGACCGGTGACTACCATCACCGGTCGGGTTGTTGTTTTATTAGGTAATGTATGAGAAGGCTCCCTCTCCGTCGCGCTAAGAGCCGGACTATGTCCGGTTGCGCTTTGTACGCCCGCCTGCGGGCGGGTGTGACGAGGGAGCT
This sequence comes from Oscillospiraceae bacterium, assembly GCA_017399785.1. Lineage (GTDB taxonomy): Bacteria > Bacillota > Clostridia > Oscillospirales > Ruminococcaceae > Yanshouia. The sequence goes on from JAFQAX010000021.1 coordinate 25,973, forward strand.
GTCAGCGAAGCTGACTGAGGGAGAGAAAACGCGCTTTGGCAAAGAACGATGTCGCGGTAAGGTGGCTTAGTTCTCTCCCTCCGCCTCGCAGGCTCGGCACCTCCCTCGTCAGAGGGAGGCTTCTCAGTCGTAACCATGCCAAGGTTGGCTCTTAGCTCAGAGGAGAGGGAGGCTCCTAATCGCTTATTAATCGTTTTACAATTATCCGTCATCACTACGGGAGATTTTTATATCTCGGGTGCCGCTTCAACCAGCGACCACGGATTTACATATACGTTGAAAACCGACGTTGCCCAGTGCAGATGCGGGCCTGTTGAAAATCCGGTTGAGCCGACCTCACCGATTTTTTGACCTTTGAGCACGATGTCATCCTGTGCTACAGCCAGCGAATCCATGTGATAGTACCAGCTTTTAAGTCCCATGCCGTGCTCGATGCAGACGGTGTTGCCGGTAAGCGCAATATATTCGGCAAAGATGACCTTTCCGCCGTTGGCAGCGGCAACGGGAGTACCTCTGGGCGCGGCGATGTCAACGCCGCCGTGGCGGTCGGAGGGGACGCCGTTTACAGTGCGCAGCATGCCGAATTCGGTGGTGATGCGTCCCGCGACAGGCTGGATAAAGCTGCCGTCCCAGAGTGGTACCGCCTCAAAAAGCGACTTTTTGGGTGCGACCTTGTCGTTATATTCCTCGTTTGCCGAGATGCTTTCTATCGTTTGCTCGACCACTTCGCCGCTGACTGTCAGATTCTGCGTCTGCCATTCTTTGGAAAGAAGATGGATAGTAAAGCTTTCGGTGCGTTCTCCCGCCGATAAAGTCAGCAGATATTCGCCCGGCTCGTAGGTGAATTTTATCGGCAGCAGCGCGACAAGTCTTTCACCCTGTTCAAAGAACACAGGGTCACGGCTGAAGGGGCAGTTGACCGAAATTTCCGCAGCCGCGATATCGCCGTAGGCATAGACCATGATATATTCCCCGGGGTATGTTTCGGTGGAGGAAATTTCAAAGCCGATGTCGGTAACAAGGTCTGCGTCATCGGCAGGCTCGGCATATTCCGCAGGGAGCGGGGTGGGGTCGAAGCTTTCCGGCATTGATGACTCGGAAGAAGGCGGTATCATATCCGATATACCTGCCGGAACGGAAGGCAGCTGCGGGATCTCCGAAACGAGGGGCGGCGGCTGAATTATATCATCGGCGGCTTGGCGTTTTCCCAACAATATGGCACAAAGCCAGACCGACAAAAAACATAGCGTCAAAAACAGTGTAAAGGCGGAGATCAAATATCTAAGCTTCATTTTATCATTCCTATCGGATGCCTGACGGCGGTTTTATTTCAGCTGCAAAAGCGGGAGTGAAGCAGCGTTAAAGCGGTTATGTCCTCATCCTTTTCGGATTTTATCTCCTTTAAGGCGCGGCAGATGCCGTCATCGTCGAGGTAGTTAAGCAGATTTTTATATTCCTGCGACAGGATCTGCTCACGGTTTATCGCCGATTTGATCGCATCTCCAAGATGTTGCGGGTATCTCAAAACGGTGGGAGAGGCATTCCACCAGCTTCCCGCAGGGGAATTGCCGACGTGACCGCAGAAAAATTTAGGGTCGCTGCCGAGCGAGCAGATGAGATCGCCCAGCAGCTTGACGGCTTTGAATCGGTGCAGAGCGAAATTGTAAAGCGACGCGCAAAGCTCATCGCCGCAGCAGCCAAATCTCATCGACTGGTAAAGATAGCAGAGGGCGAGCGAAAGCTCGGAATCACGCCCGCAGAAAACCGAGCGCAAAATGGCAGCATATTTTTCATTTGGGCCGTCAGCAGCGGCTTTTGGGCAGCAGGGAGGCGGCAAAATCGGCTCGGCAAAAGCGGGTATCAGTGACTCTGCCTTTGCCTCTTTTGGCGGCGCAAATTCAATGATGCTGTCGGGATCGACGGGGAAATCACGGTTCATAAAAAGGCTCCTTTCGGCTTGGCATTTTTTAAAACTATATGCGGGAAACCGCAGCCGAAATGCAGCTTTATTATGCTGTTTAAAGTTCCGATTCGATGTTGTCGGGGGATTTTTTGTTTATCAAAATCTGCGCAAGCAGCGCCTGAAGATTGTCGGTGGTAAGCGAAAAAAGATTGATGAGCGTTTCTATCTCATATTGACTGCGTCCTTTTGAAAGGGTGAGCGCCAGCGTTGCCGCCGCCAGCAGAACATCCTGAGGGGCGGCGATGACGTTTTTGGACGGCTTAGAAGAATGCCTTTTTTCATTTTCGGTCTTGTCCATCCGCTTCACCACACTTTTATATTAAGTATAATCAGTAAAGCGGGATTTTATGAGCAAAGCTTTTATAAAACGAAATCCCCCGGCTTTCGCCGAGGGATAAAAATTATTTGCGCATATTTTCGGCGATGGCCGCAATTGCCTTGGCGGTCTGCTCGATGCCGACTCTTGCGGTGTCGATGGTGAGATGATAGTGGTCGGAACCGCCCCACTTGTTGCCGGTAAAGTGGCTGTAATAAACTGCACGCTTTTTGTCGGTCTTCTGGATGATGTCGCGTGCTTTAAGCGGGTCAACGCCATAGCTTTCAATGGCGTGCTTTATGCGTACCTCTAAGGGCGCATTTAAAAATACCGAAAGGCAATCCTCGCGGTCGCGCAGCGTGTAATCGGCGCAGCGGCCAACGATAATGCAGGGACCCTGCGAAGCCACCTTTTTGATGATGTCCGACTGGATAACGAAAACCTGATCGCCCAGCGGCATGTTATAGCTTCCGGTAGAGGCGGAACCGTACATCGAAAGCGAGAACAAAAGGCTGTTGGAGGCATTCTTATCGGCATTCTTAAAAAGTTCGGGCGAGAATCCGCTCTGCTCTGCGGCAAGGGTGATCAGCTCGTTGTCGTAATAGGGGATATTCAGCATCTCGGAAAGAAGACGTCCGATTTCGCGGCCGCCGCTGCCATACTGTCTGCTGATGGTTATAACGGGATAATTTGCCATAATATACTCCAATCTGCCGTCTTGATAAAATATTATAATTTCAATTCGCCGCGCGACTGTAAACGGCCAAGTACGTCGGCTGATATAACAGTAAAGTTTGAGGAAATACTATATTTACAGAATAAACCTTGTGTGTTAAAATGTCAAATGTTTGAGCGATAAACGCCGCATCCAATGCGGTTATCAGGCGGGCTTTGGCGGCTCGCTAATATATTTTTCAGGTGGTTTTAAAGTGGAAGGACGCAAAGAAAACCGTATGGGTACATGGCCAATACCAAAGCTGCTGGTTTCGATGTCGCTGCCGATAATGGCTTCAATGCTGATACAGGCGCTTTATAACGTGGTTGACAGTATTTTCGTTGCGAGAGTAAGCGAAGATGCGCTTACCGCCGTTTCACTGGCGTTTCCGGTGCAGTCGCTGATGATAGCGGTTGCGGTCGGAACGGCGGTGGGCATCAACGCGCTGCTTTCCAGAAAGCTTGGCGAAAAAAACTTTGAAGATGCGAATATGGTTGCCGACAACGGCATTTTTCTGGCTTTTGTCAGCTCGATAGCTTTTGCGCTGTTCGGATTTTTTGGCGTAAGAGCATTTTTCTCGGCCTTTGTTGAGCAGGGTCCCGTCATGGAGATGGGAATAGCCTATACTTCGATAGTATGCTGCTTTTCGATTGGACTCTTTACCAGCATAGCGGGTGAGCGACTGCTGCAGGCGACCGGAATCACCATCTACAGCATGTATTCCCAGATGAGCGGCGCCATAACCAATATTATTCTTGACCCCATTTTGATATTCGGTTGGTTCGGCCTGCCTGAGATGGGGGTTGCCGGCGCTGCGGTAGCAACGGTAATCGGACAGTTTGTGTCGATGTTCATGAATATTTGGTTCAACGTCAGCAAGAACCACGAAATCACCATTTCCTTTAAGGGATTTAGACCCTCGGCAAGAATTATCGGTGAGATATACCGCATCGGTCTGCCATCTATCTGCATGCAAGCGATCGGATCGGTAATGACCTTTGGTATGAACAAGATACTTATTTTGTTCTCACAGACCGCCGTTTCGGTATTCGGACTTTACTTCAAGCTGCAGAGCTTTATCTTTATGCCGCTGTTGGGCGTTACCAACGGCATGGTGCCGATAGTGGGATATAACTTTGGCGCGCGCAGCAGAGAGAGGATCATGCAGACCATCAAGCTGGCGATAATGATAGCAACCGGCATAATGGCGTTTGGAACAGTACTGTTCTGGACGATACCCGAGTTTATGCTGGTGACCTTCTTCGACGCCTCCGAAACTATGGTGTCCATCGGCGTTCCGGCGCTGAGAATAATCAGCACCCACTTTATCATCGCAGCGACCGCAATAGTGCTTTCCAGCTCGTTCCAGGCGCTGGGACACGGCGTTTACAGCCTGATAATGTCCTTTATGCGTCAGTTGGTGGTGCTGCTGCCGGTTGCGTGGGTGATGGGCAAGTTTGTATCGCTCGATGCCGTTTGGCTGGCGTTCCCCATTGCGGAGGTAATGTCGCTTACGGTGGCGCTTGTGCTTTTCCACAGACTTTACAACAGGCAGATAAAGAATCTGTAATAAAAAATCGGCAGGAAGTTGATTCTTCCTGCCGTAATTTTTTATCAGCCGCGCGGTTCAAGCAGATAGCTCGATTCCATATCGCAGAGGTGCAGCTTTACTGCCAGCGGATAGCGCTCGTACGCTTTGGAGATGGCAAAGCTGCCGCCCTTTACCGCTTCGTCAAAGCCGCCCATATGCCAGCGGATAGCCATTGCTTCGGGACCGCTGAGCTTGAAAAAGCGCTCTATCATATAAACCGACTTTTCGCCGTGACCAAAGGGGAAGCTGTCCTCTACCTGATAAAAGGGCTGCTTTTCCCACTGTCCCGTTATTTCGTTTTTAACGTTGCGCATCGAGACCTTGTAATAGTTGGTTTTGCAAAGATCGTGCAGCAGACCGCAGATGGCAAGGCTCTCTTTGTCCTCATCCTCATAGCGCAGCATCAGTTTTGCGACGCTTAGGCTGTGGGTGACAAGTCCGCCCTCGCAGGCAAGGTGGAATTTTGCCGAGGCGGGTGCGGTGAAAAAGTCGCTTTTGTTTTCAAGCCAGTTTAAAAGCGAAGCAGCACCCTCTCGCTTGATATATGTATTGTAAAGCTCTAAAAATTCCTGTCGCGCATCCATAAAAGAGCCTCCTCTGTTTGGTTTGTTACAGATATTATAACAAAATCATAGCAGTATTGCCATATAAAAAATTATTGACCACACTGTTTTGGTAGGTTATAATAAAAACATATCAGAGTGGAGGGATAATATGAAAATATCGACAAACAGCCGATATGCTTTGCGCTTTTTGGCAAGAGTTGCACAGAAAAACGGCGAAAGAGTTACCACCTCCTCTGTGGCACAGGTGGAGGGCATCTCCGAAAAGCTGCTTGAGCGAATTGCCGCCAAGCTGTCTGCCGAGGGATTTGTAAAAAGTGTAAAAGGTGCGCACGGCGGATATATGTTAAGCAGGGCGGCTAACCAGATAACCGTTTCTGAGATACTTAAAACTATGGAGCGCCCTTATCTTCCGCATCATTGCGTCGACGATCCCGAAAATTGCTGCAAGATGCACGAGGGCTGCAATATGCTCTGCCTTTGGAAGCAGATCGATGAAGCTATCTGTTCGGTCACCGACAACGTTACGATAGCGGATATTGTCAGAAACGACGCTTTTTAAGCGTTTGATAAAAATTTTTTAGGAGGGGACTATTATGCCGTATATCAGGATGAAATGCTGGCCCAAGGACGAAGCAGTTAAAAAGGAATTCGTTGAGAAATTAAATGCACTGCTGCTCGATACCTGGGGATGCTCCCAGCAGGGTGTTTCCATTTCCATCGAGGAAGTGGCAAAGGAAGATTGGGAAGAACAGGTAGTTAAAAAGGAGATACTTCCCAACATCGACAAGATGATGATAGTCTCCGGCGAGAAAAAGTATTAACAGTAAAGTGCCCGCAGAAAAACGCTGCGGGCACTTTTTGCTATATCAGCATCAGCGGGATGTCGTTTTTTAAAAGCTCGGTAAGATGCTCGCTCATTCCCTTTACCGCAATGCCGAGTTCGCAAAGCTTATCACAGACGCCATACCGCACGGCGCAGGCTTCGCACGCTGTTATTTCGGCACCTAAATGTTGGAGCAGCGCAAGCTCATATCGGATGTCGGGGCTTGAGACTGCCGCTTCGACGGCAGGCCCCCAGAGGATAAGCTCGCAGCTTTTCCACCAGCGTTTAAGCAGGCTGGTTCGGATATACAAAAAAGCCATATCGGCGGCGGCACGCTTGTCGGCGCTGAGCCATATGACAGCTATCGTCTCTTTTTCCAATGCCATCACCCTTAAAACAAAGTGGGCGGGAGTGCTGATCACAAAAGCGCTCCTTTATACAGTTTAAGCTTATGGCTGAAAATGTGTTACCAAAATCCAAAACAGGACATCCTTCGACGTAAAAATAGCTTCCATATTTGTTGTTTTTAAATTGCGGCTATGATATAATGCTAAATGGATTAATACCGCCAAATGATAATACCAAGGAGGTTACAGATATGCAGTATTCGCATGAAGTTGAGCAGATGCAGCAGGTTACCTGCCTGCACTGTCACGGACCTGCTCCCATCCCCGAAGAGGGCAAATGGGTAAAGGCCAAGGAGATAAAGGACATTTCGGGACTTTCCCACGGCGTAGGCTGCTGCGCGCCCCAGCAGGGCACCTGCAAGCTTACCCTTAACGTAAAGGATGGCATCATCCGCGAGGCACTGGTAGAGACTATCGGCTGCTCCGGCATGACCCATTCCGCCGCTATGGCAGGCGAAATTCTGCCCGGCAAGACCATTCTTGAGGCGCTGAACACCGACCTCGTTTGCGACGCCATCAACGTTGCTATGAGAGAGATCTTCAAGCAGCTGGTTTACGGACGCACCCAGACCGCTTTCTCTGAGGGCGGACTTCCCATCGGTGCTTCGATGGAAGACCTCGGCAAGGGACTTCGCAGCCAGACCGCTACCATCTTCTCCACCGATGCCAAGGGCGTTCGTTACCTTGAAATGGTAGAGGGCTACATCCTTGAGATGGCGCTGGATGAGAACGGCGAGACCATCGGCTATAAGTTTGTAAGAGTAGGCAAGATGCTGGAGGACATCCGTCACGGCGTTGACCCCAAGACCGCATTCGAGAAGAATATCGGCACCTACGGTCGCTACGAGGGCGCAGCCTCTTACATCGACCCGCGTGAAAAGTAAGGAGGCGCTGCAGAATGGTTAAATTTGAAGGTATGGCGCGCAGAATGGCAAAGATCGAGGAATGCCTTAAAGCAAACGGCATCGAAAACCTTGAAGCTGCCAGAGAGATCTGCCTTTCTCACGGAATTGATGTTGACAGCATAGTAAAGGGCGTTCAGCCTATCGCATTTGAAAACGCCGTTTGGGCTTACACCCTCGGTTCTGCTATTGCGCTGAAAAAGGGCGCAAAGGATGCAGTTGAAGCTGCTACCCTCATCGGCAACGGACTTCAGGCATTCACCGTTCCCGGCTCGGTTGCAGAGGAGCGCGGCGTTGGTCAGGGTCACGGCGATCTCGGCGCAATGCTGCTGCGTGATGAGACTAAGTGCTTCTGCTTCCTGGCAGGACATGAGTCCTTTGCTGCTGCAGAGGGCGCTATCGGTATCGCCCGCACCGCCAACAAGGCAAGAAAAACTCCCCTTAAGGTAATCCTCAACGGACTCGGCAAGGATGCCGCATACATCATCGCAAGAATCAACGGCTTTACCTATGTTGAGACCGATTACGATTTCACCAAGAACGAAGTAAGCGTTGTTAAGACCAAGGCTTTCTCGGACGGCGAGCGCGCTGCAGTTAACTGCTACGGTGCCAACGACGTTCTCGAAGGCGTTGCCATCATGAAGCTGGAGCATGTTGATGTTTCGATCACCGGCAACTCCACCAACCCCACCAGATTCCAGCACCTCGTTGCGGGAACCTATAAGAAGTGGGCACTGGCTAACGGCGTTAAGTACTTCTCTGTCGCTTCCGGCGGCGGCACCGGCAGAACTCTGCATCCCGACAACGTTGCGGCAGGTCCTGCTTCCTACGGTCTGACCGATTCGATGGGCAGAATGCATGGCGACGCTCAGTTCGCAGGTTCTTCCTCCGTTCCCGCCCATGTAGACATGATGGGCCTTATTGGTATGGGCAACAACCCCATGGTTGGCGCTACCGTTGCCTGCGCTGTTGCAGTTAACGAGGCGCTGAATAAGTAAGATTTTTGCAGCCTCTTTAAGAATTTGATTGGACACGTCATATCTACGTGTGCCGGAACAAAAATAAAGATTCAAAGAATAAAAGAGCAGCCGTTTTGCGGCTGCTCTTTTGCTGTATCTTCAATTATTCGCCGAGGATGTTTCTTGCGACATGCACGCCGCTTGCCGAAGCGTGAGAAAGCGAATGGGTGATGCCGCTGCCGTCGCCGATGATGTAAAGTCCCTTATAGCGGGATTCAAGCTTTTCATCGACTTCAACTTCCATGTTGTAGAACTTGACCTCGACGCCGTAAAGCAGGGTATCCTCATTTGCGGTGCCGGGGGCGATCTTATCAAGGGCATAGATCATCTCGATGATGCCGTCGAGGATTCTCTTGGGCAGTACCAGCGAAAGGTCGCCGGGAGTTGCCTGAAGGGTGGGGGTGAGGAACGATTCCTCGATTCTTCCGGGGGTGGAACGGCGTCCGCGGATGAGATCGCCGAAGCGCTGAACGATTACGCCGCCGCCCAGCATGTTGCTCAGTCTTGCGATGGATTCGCCGTAGCCGTTGGAATCCTTAAACGGCTCGGAAAAGTGCTTTGCGACCAGCAGCGCAAAGTTGGTGTTTTCGGTCTGCTTTGCGGGATCCTCATAGCTGTGGCCGTTAACGGTGATGATGCCGTTGGTGTTTTCGGTTACAACAGCGCCCTTGGGATTCATGCAGAAGGTGCGTACTCGGTCGCCGTACTTTTCGGTACGGTAGACGATCTTGCTCTCGTAAAGCTCGTCGGTGAGGTGCGCGAAAACAGAGGCGGGCAGCTCGACGCGCACGCCGATGTCAACGCGGTTGGATTTGGTGGGGATGTTAAGCTCCTTGCAAACCTTTTCCATCCACTTGCTGCCGCTGCGTCCTACCGAGATGATAAGCTTGTCGCAGCTGTGGCTGCCATCAGCGGTGTTGATCTGATAGCCCTCATCAAGGATGTCAACGGTGTCAACGGCGGTATCGAAGAAGAAGGAAACCTTGTCCTTGAGCAGGTTGTAGATATTCTCCAGCACGATGTAGTTGATGTCGGTGCCGAGGTGACGGACAGATGCGTTGAGCAGGTGCAGGTCGTGGCGGATGCAGTCGGTCTTGATGCCGGAGCCTGCGGTGGTATAAAGCTTGGTGCCTTTGCCGCCGTATTCCATGTTTATCTCATCGACATACTGCATCAGCTCCAGCGCCTGTCTTTTGCCGATATATTCGTAAAGAGTGCCGCCAAAGTCGTTGGTAATATTGTATTTGCCGTCGGAGAAGGCGCCTGCGCCGCCAAATCCGCTCATGATAGAGCAGCTTTTGCACTTGACGCAGCTTTTTATCTTAACGCCATCGATGGGGCAATGGCGTTTTTCAAGGGCGTGACCTGCTTCAAAAACAGCAACCTTAAGCTGAGGATTTTTGTTTACAAGCTCGTAAGCAGAAAAGATTCCGCCGGGGCCTGCGCCAATAATTATAACATCATATTTCATAGGGTTTCCTCCTGATTTGCGAAAGGGATTTTTTTGACCGCATACATCAAAATAATATCATAAAATTGCGGTATGAGCAAGCTGCAGTCGTATTAATAAATATATGCGGTTTTGGATATTCAAGTTTGAACAGAGTGGGAATATATGATAAAATATATTTAATTATGCAATGTAATGGGCGGGTGATGAAATGGATACAATAAAAAGCGAATACGCTTTGATGTTTAAATTTTTAAAAAGCATCCGAAAGCAGCTGCTGATACTGGCGCTGCTGTTCGTTGTTATTGCGGTAATAGCTTATTTCGCGATGGGAAGCTTGTATCAAACACAGCCCGAGGTGATAGAAGAGCATATTGGCGAGCTCGCAGAGATGCTCAATACCAAGGACATTATCGACGAAGCGGGCAAAATGGATGCGATAAAGCTGTTTTTCGGCAACTTTTATGCTGCCATGGCGGCGGTAAGCTACGGAATGATACCGTTTTTATTTCTGCCTGCGCTTTCGCTGCTGACCAATGCTGCGGTGATCGGTGTTATCACCGCCATCTTTAAGGCGAAGGAGATAGGCGGCGTGATCGACACGCTGGTGGGGATTCTGCCCCACGGGATTTTTGAGATACCGGCGCTGCTTTTGTGCGTTGCTTTTGGTTTGAATCTTTCGCTTTTGGGGACAAGGATACTGCGCAGAAAGGCGAGCAAATACGACCTGTATGAATTTTCTGCCAAAACGGCGCGTGCGCTGGTGCTGGCGGTGGTGCCGCTGCTCATTGCTGCTGCCGTTGTGGAAAGCTATA
>JAFQAX010000022.1 GCA_017399785.1 Oscillospiraceae bacterium
ATAGCTGGATAGACAGCGAAAAAAGGGCAATAGAACATAATTATCAGTATAAGAGCACCGCTGACGAACACTGGAAAGAATGCTCTAACTGCGGCGACGTTATCCAAAAGGCAGCGCATAAGCTCAGCGAATGGAAAACGGTGACCAGAGCGGGATATTCCTTTGAGGGTGAAAGACAGCGTGTCTGCAGAGCCTGCGAATATACAGTCAGCGAATCCATCCCGATGCTTAAACTTCCGGAGAATAAAGTAGTTGTATCTATCCCGGATTTCCCAAGCTTTAAGGTAGAAGAAACCACCAAAACAACCACCGGTCCCAGTACAGGCAGAGATAAATCGTCGATGGGAACCGTTAGGGAACTGCTGACAAAGGGCACCGATAACACCGTACCCGCATTGCCTAAACTGGCCCCCAAGGATGAAGGCTATCTTTTTGAGGGTTGGGTAATTAAAGAAACCAATGAGCCGGTTAAAAAGGGCGATAAACTGACCGGAAATATCGAAATTATACCCGTTTGGAAGGACTGCGGCGACAATAAGCACACCGATGCCAATACCGATTATGCTTGTGACGAGTGCGGCTTCAAGCTGCCTGTTCCCGAACAGCCTGTAAGTGAACCGGCTGCGGAAACTGTTCCTGCCGATGCCGCTCAGGAGAACAAGGGTGGTTCGGCAATGGGTCTTGTAGCTGTGGCAGCTGCAGCTGCCGCAGGCGGCGGTTACATTATGACAAAGAAGAAAAAAGAAGAAGAGCAGAAGTGATCGCTAAAGCAAAACAGCATAGCAATAAATAAAATCAGCCTCCCAACTGGGAGGCTGATTTTATTTAAGTTGGCTTTTTAGTTTTCGTGTATTTCTTCAACACACTCGTCATGCTCATGATCTACCATGAATTCACGGGCGGAGATGCGCTTTTCTTCGCGCTGCTGCTCTACCATATCGGAAATGAGATTTTTCACACGCTCGGAATCCTTTATTTTAAGGATATCAAAATCGGGTGTGGATTTATCTGCGGTACAGCAGTGAATGGTGCCAAGGCCCCAAAGACGCTGACCGATCGGGCGGTGCAAAGTCAGATCCATTATGCGATAGAGCCTGACCTCCTCCTGCTTTTTGGAAAGAAATCCCGTCTCTATCAGCAGCTTATCCTTTACCAGACGATAAACGGTAAAGCTCCACGGGAGACCGAAAATTGTACGTTTTCTATCTTGCCAAATATACTCTGCCTTATCCATGTTGCACCTGCTTTCTGAAATGAAACGTTTGCTGTGTAGAATTTAATTATAACATATTTGAACAAACTTTAATACAACTGTTTTCAGGCGATTTTCCCGATGATGCGGTCAAATCATAAAGTCAGATTGATATCTCCGCCGTCATCTGCCGGTTTAAAGTCATCGTCCGACAGCAGTCCGTCGCGCTTGCAGGCGAGCGTTAAAGCCTCTATCTCTACCGACAGATCAAGCAGGTCGTCGTCAAAAAGATTGGCATACTGCTTTTCCATTGCTGTTTTGATCTCTCCGAGATGAATAATAACGCTCTGTGTCATGTCGCCTGAAGGAACGCCGCTTTCTTCCACACGGACATATTTGGTCAGAATGCTGCCCAGAGTCGGCAGATAGTAATTCAGAAACTGGCGTACAGTTGGGATACTTTCCGGCTTTTCCTTCAGCGTTTTAAGTATCTTATCAACCGAGCCGCAAATCTGTGTATTCAGCATGCGGACTTCGGAATTTTTAACCCTCATACCTAACTGTCTAAGCTCTGCTAAGCGGGAACGACTGTTAGATAAAATCTTTTTGTTCTCTGCTTTTATCGCCTGAGGACTGCCGGGCTTCGGCTTACGGAACACCAGCCAAAGTATCAGCGCTATCAGTGCGGCTATTAAAACCGCTATAAATCCGACTATTCCCAAAAGAACCGACCAAAGAGAAGGGAAGAAACGACGCAGCAGAATCAGGCCGGCAATAAATCCGATAAAACTCAAAATACTGCCCAGACATCCCGACTTATTGTTTTCCATTATTCTCCCTCCTTGCGATTTTCAAACAGCCCCCCGATCACTTTCGAGTCTCCAGCAGTTTTTGTTTAAGTTCGGTTTCAATGCGCACCATTTCACTTTCTGCTTCCAGTCGCTTCTGACGGCCTTCATCCTGTATCTGCAGCACCTCATCCAAAGTTGCTATCAACTGCTCGTTAGTATAACGGACAGTTTCAATATCCACAATGCTGCGCTCACTTTCTCTTGCTATGTCAACGGTACCCTGTTTAAGTGTTTCGGCATTCTTTTTAAGCAGCTCGTTAGTCAGGTCGGAGACCTCACGCTGTGCCTCCATTGCCTCTCTGGAATGAGCCATACCCAACGCCAAGACCATCTGATTTTTCCAAAGGGGAATGGTGTTGTTTATGGTGGACTGGATCTTTTCGGCCATCAAGGTGTTGCTGTTCTGGATAAGTCTTATCTGCGGTGCCATCTGGATAGAGATAGTGCGGGTCAGCTCCAGGTCGTGCAGTTTCTTTTCAAAGCGATCACAAAGGGCAGCAAAATCATTGGCGGCCTGTGCGTCCTCAGTCAGTCCGGAAGCTGTTGCCTGTTGCTGCATGTCAGCGAGAGTAGTGGAGCGTTCCAGCTCCAGCTTACGTTTGCCTGCCATTATATACATGGTCAACTCTTTAAAGTAAAGCAGATTGTTATCGTACATCTTATCCAGCATGACGATGTCGGTCAGAAGCTGATTTTGGTGGCCCTCCAGTACCTCAGTGATACGGTTCACATTGATCTCGGCGTGATTGTATTTGGTTTTCAGGCGGGAGATTTGACTGCCGGCCTTCTTGAAAAGTCCCCAAAAGCCTTTGCTTTCCTCAAGTGAAAAATCTTTGAGTTCAGAAACAAGATCGGTTATCATATCGCCGATCTGGCCGAGATCTTTTGTACGCACTCCTTCAAGAGCGCTGTCTGAAAAGGCGGCGATTTTTTTCTGGGCCGATGCACCGTACTGCAGTATTATTCCGGAATCCTTAAGGTCAATTTTTTCGGAGAAATCTGTCACCATTTTCTGCTCGGATTCGGAGAGGTTCACCTGCTCGAGATAATGCTCGGTGATGTCTTTCTGAACAGCAAGCGGTGTAGCGACAACGGATTGCTCAACGGCAGGCTCTTCGGTGCCCAGTTCCAAGGTAATCATTTCGTTGGTTTCACTCATAACAAAATCTCCTTACTTTTATTTTTGACGTTTAGCTGCGGATAAGTAAGCTTAGCTATGGCTGCAAACGGTTCTTACACAATTTTACATTCAAATTATAAAAGAATAATAATTTTTTCACCCCTACCCAAACCCCGCAAAGATATGGAAAATGAAAAGAAAATTTTTGTTTTTAAAGTGCAATTGATTTGCCGCTGTCCTGTTGCGGTGTCCGAAAAAATCATCGCGCTGTTCACTTGCTCGATTTTTTCGACCGCAGCCACTTGTTCGCCTCCCTTAATCGCCCGCAGGGAGCGGTCGGCTCGCTTCCCGGGCTCGAACCTTCGGTTCTCTCCTCGGAGCGGTACAAAAGAAAACAGCTCATCCCAAAAGGGATAAGCTGTTTTCTGGAAAGCATGAACAGTTTCGATGCTGAAAATGATCTGTTTCATATTGCATATATCAATGCACCTGAAAAAGCTGCAAATATAATCAGCAAGATTGGTGAAAGTTTTTTCTTGGCGAAGTGCTTATAGCAAAACATTGAAGCAACCAAAAGTACAGTAATAATGATAGCCTGCATATTTATTTTGATTGCAGAAATAGTTCCTAAACAATTTCCCAAGACCATGTAAATGCCGGTAGCAAGTACAATACCGATCACACAAGGTTTTAAACCACGCAGAACAGCCTGAACATACTTGTTTTTCAATACTGTTTTCAACAATGCCGTTACCAACAGGATAATTAGAAACGATGGAAGTACAACTGCCAACGTTGCAACCACGGCACCAAGAAATCCTGCTTGGTTGCTGCCAATGTAAGTGGCAAGGTTTACCATGATCGGGCCGGGAGTGCTTTCGCTTACCGCAATCATGTATGTAAGTGTTTCGTCACTGAGCCATCCATAGGAAAGAACCACGTCACGAATCAGTGGTATAGCACCGTAAGCACCGCCAAAGGCAAAACAACCAACTTTCAAGAATCCAAGAAACAAATCAAGATAAATCATTTTGCCGCACCACCTTTTTGTTCAGGTGCGCCTTTCAGGAGAAAGATTGAAAGACTTATAGCCGCTGCAATAAGCATAAGGCTGATGGAAGAAAAGTTCCATGCAAAGATGTTGATACAGAGCATCGCAATACAGGAACAAATCATAATTGCTTTTGGCAGTTTTTTCTTTGGCATCTTTTTTATCATGGTGATTGCCGCATCTAAAATTAAGATGCCAACAGCAATTTTGATGCCTTTAAACGCATTGGCTATGATTGTTAGCTCAAGAAAGTTATCTAAAAAAATAGAAATCAAATAGATAACAATGAAGGATGGTACAACAATACCAAGAGTAGCTGCGAGTGCGCCGATGAATCCTGCCTTTTTGTATCCAGTAAACGTTGCACAGTTGATAGCAATAGGCCCCGGAGTTGATTCTGCAATAACTGTAACGTTCATCATTTCATCATGGGTGATCCAACCTTTAAGCCCAACGCAGTTGTGTTCGATCATAGCTATCATGGCATATCCGCCACCAAAGGTGAACAAACCTATTTTGGCAAAAGTTAAGAATAAATCGAATAAGATATTCATTCTTTCTTATCCTCCTTGCGATACTCGCACTGGCAGACTGTCATATCACGGTCAACGGTAAATGCAGCCGCTTGCATCTTTAAAAACTGTTCTGTGAGATAATCCACAGCATCCTGCAAAGGCAGATAATGCGTGTGATATCCGTATTTTTCACCATAAACTAAACCCGCATCTTTCATTACTTTCATGTGCTGAGAAATTGCGGACTCAGAAATGCCAAGCTTTTTGGATAAAGAATGCACACAATGCTTTCTTTCTAACAGCGCTTGATATATTTTCAAGCGCATAGGTTCACCCAATGCTTTTAGCATACGATCAAGTTCCATATTTTCACCTTTTTATTTTAGCGTTTACTTAATTGTATCATCAAGGGGCAATTAAGTAAATGCTAAATCAAACATTGTGATTCTTGTTATCGTACATCGAAAAAAATAAAAACTGTGCTCCAAAAGAAAACAGCTCATCCCAGATGGGATGAGCTGTTTTCTGGAAAGCGTGAACACTTTCGAAACCGTTTTCTATAATAAGATAAACGATAAGTTTAAGGATACAGAGTAACCATTTCTTCTGATGTCATAAATCGTCTGTTATGTTGATTACAGCACTCCCTAAATGAGTTCAATAAATTCTCCTCAGAAAACATGCTGGCATCAAAATGCAGCAGTATTTTATCGTGCTGTTTTTGACATTCAATGTACAACAGACTGTCTTTATTCGACATCAGCTTTTCACATTCTTCATAACTTTCTATATGAGGCAGATTAGCAAAGGCGCAGACATCAAAATAATAGAAATACTCTGACTGCGCAGCCAATATTCCAAAAATCGGCTTTATGTCATCGCATATAATATAGATAACCCCATTGTCTTTATCAAAAAAAATCTGCTCTGAATAATGTTTCGATAAGAGCTGATTATATATTTCAATCGCGTTATCATTACTTTCTATTTTCACCTGCATATGGTATGGAGAAAAAATCTTTGTGATAAAATCCTTGGCAATAGGGTAGGTCATTTCATTTGTTTCACCGCCATTAGCGGTATAGATTTCAATATAATTTATTCCGTATTCGTCTTTTCCGGTGGTATAGCAGAAAATATCTTTCCAAGGTTCTTCGGAAACTCGCGCCCATTTTGGGGTGTACCCTAATACTTTTTCCGATAAATATAAAAACGGCAGCTCAAAAAGAACGGTAAAAGAAACCCTTGTCACAAGTAAGAGTATTTCTACCACCGCTTTAATGTTATTAATTGCGCTTTTATATTTACCCACCGTTTTCACTCCTCTATGCAGGTTATGTCTACTACCCATTTACCTAAAGCATCACCGCCAAACGAACCTGCAATTCCACCAGCCAAAGACAGCACCGGAATAGCAAACGGGGCAAACGGCCCTGCAAATCCACCGGCAATAGCACCGGCTTTTGCGCCTATTGCTGCACCGCTCCATCTTCCACCTATGCTAAATGCAGTTGTAGCTGCTTTTTTGCCAAGTTTTCTATCTTCATCTTTTAAGTCGTCTGCAATTGAAAGCCCAAGTTCCAAAGTATCCAATGCTATACCGGTGACCAGCAGTACTTTTCCGCTTATTCTTACTGCTTTACCTGTACCTTTCAAGTCATTAAGTAATTCATATGCACTATCAGATAGCGGATAGTGGTCATAGTTATTTTTCACCCATTTTTGCAGCTCGCTCATAGGTGCGGGATAATTTATATTTAGATGGTTGAAATCAACATTGTTAATTCTTTCGCCTCTGAACCATCCAGCACCTCCGTGGGCAGAATCCACCCTATAATACTGAAATTTATCTATATCTGCTATAACGTTACTGTGTCCGTGTCTACTGCTTTCAATTATAAATTTAATATCATGCCCTTCCAACGGATCTATCCATGCAAGTGTAGGAACCGTTCCATGTTCTAATATATCTAAAAACTTTAACCAGGCACTTAATGTTTCTTTTCCGTATACGCCATCCTCTTCAAGTGACCTATATCCACTATTAATTCTAAGTTCATTAAGATTTTTTTGCAAGTCTCGTATTTTACGAGAGTCTCCGCCTACATACCATGAAAGTTCCTTGATGTATTCTTTACAATCACATCTTATTCCACAATCGTCTAAAGCTTTTATAGCTTCTATTAAGTTTTTTGCATTTTCATCTTTGATGTAGTCATTATTTCTTATTCCGTTTTGCAAATCTCTTTTTATATCTGATACAATTCCTTTAAGTCCCTTTATCACAGCTATTCGATCTTTATTCTTTCCCGTGCTATAACTATCAGAATAGGGCGGTTTACCCAAATCAGGTTTGCTTTCTGCCGTTCTTTTTAAATCGTAGTAATAATCAAAGCTATCTCTGTTTCTAAGATGAAAAGTTAGTTTGTTATCCTCATTTAATCGCTTGAAATAATCATTGCTTCCAACATTTGTCCATTATTGCCTTTAAGTTTTCGGTTTATATTATTTACCTCCGTTGTATTCTCTTTTAAAAACAATACACTAATAGCAATATTGCTTTCTATGGTCAAATTTGTTTTAAAAAATATAATAAGCCAACAGATTTTACAAGAAAACCTGTTGGCTTGAAAACGGCGATACCATTGGCTTTTTGCCGATGGCATCTAAAACGTTCACAAATTCTGGTGCCGCTGTCCTGTTGCGGTGCCCGAAAAAATCATCGCGCTGTTCGCCTGCTCGATTTTTTCGACCGCTGCCACTCGCTCGCCTCCCTGCATCGCCCGCAGGGCGCGGTCGGCTCGCTCCCCGGGCTCGAACCTCCG
The DNA here is from genome assembly GCA_017399785.1 of Oscillospiraceae bacterium. GTDB lineage: Bacteria > Bacillota > Clostridia > Oscillospirales > Ruminococcaceae > Yanshouia. The sequence goes on from JAFQAX010000022.1 coordinate 7,555, forward strand.
GTTCGCCCCACGGAGCGTCACAAAAGAAAAGAGCCCATCCCAAATGGGATGAGCTCTTTTCTGGTGCCGCTGACCGGGATCGAACCGGTACGGTGTTGCCACCGAGGGATTTTAAGTCCCTTGCGTCTGCCTGTTCCGCCACAGCGGCACAAATTGCCTATATATTTTACAATAGTAATATCAAGATGTCAACTCTAACAGTTGAAAACAGTCGGCGATTATTTTATAATTGCATCAAAAGGAGGCGATAACACTGAAACTAATTACAGCATTTTTTACAGCGCTGTTCATAGCGATATCTGTTATGACGCCGGTAATATCGGCGGAGGAAGTCGTGCCGGAACTTGATTTGGATGCGGTGTTTATCGCGCAGCAGAACATGCCGCCCCAAAAGGCTGATCATTCGGGAGAAAATTTCCGCGCTGCACTGCTTCCGGGTTCAACGGTATACTTTTCGATTAAAAATGCCCACCGTGCCGAAGATATAAGCGGATACAGGGGCATATTTGAATGGAATAAAGGCGAAGAATATGTCACCCGTTCAAGGGTGGAATACTGCGAAGTTTTTGACTCTGACGGTAAAACTTCATTGGGATACCGATATGTATTGGCAATGGGACTTACCGAAACCAGCGATGACGTTATACGTACACTGCGCGGCAGCGTGCGGTTTGCCGACCGTGCAAGCAGACTTACCCCGGAAATATCCTTTACAATATCGGTAGGAAATGGCGCAGACCTTGGCAGAGCGGATTCGATATACTGTGATTCTCCAAGCGTAAAAATAGAATTCGGAACGCTGAGCGATTCGGTCGTTATCAACTTCCATGATTTTTGCAGCTTTGAAGTTGAAACGGCAGGACAGCAGGATATCGATGCAGGCTGCAGCACACTGCCGCTGACCGGTATTGCCGAGAGGTATCGTGCGGCTGATCTGAGGTTTATATGGTGGCATAAGCGGCCGATATTTGATCATGTCGGAAAGATGAGAATATATCCTGCAAATAATGAAAGATATCTTTATGAGCTAAAAGGCGGAGAACTGTTTGACATTTCAGATTGCTATGATAGCGAGCAGGATGCTTTTGTTATTTCCACACGCCGTTTGGAAGGATATGTACTGTCGGACAGAGCGCTTTCTCCCGAGGCGCTGATCGTACCGGAACCAAATCCGCCTACCGGTGCTGCTGCATAAAGCTAAAATATTTAGGGACAAAATATTTTGGAAGAAAAATGCAATAAAATCAAAGCGCAGATGCACTTGTATTTTAATTACAAAAATGGTATGATTACAATCGTGAGGAACTATATATAGTTAGGAGGATTTTTAATGAAAAAGTTTTTGTCAATTTTACTTGCTATGGCTATGATCGCCGCTATGGCACCGATAGCTTTTGCTGATTATCCCAGCGAAGCAAGCTTCTCTCTCAATCACGGTGGCGTCTACATCAAGGACGATGATGATGACGATTACTACACCGAAGAGGTAGATTCGCTGGCGCCCGGTGAGACCGGCTATGTATTTATTGCTAACTACGAAAGAGATGACGATTACGAGTTTTTGCGTGAAGAACCCAGAAGCATCTCGGTAGAGGAACAGGATATTTACGATACCGAGTCGGATGAGGATATCAAGCTTATCTCTGTTGACAGCAAGGCTGAAAAGAAAAAGATTGGCGATGGCAAATACGGTTGGTTTGCCAAGATCAAAGTAAAATCCATCAAGATGTCTTCCTATCCCGAAGACGGCTATGATGTTGAAGAACTTCTTCTTGAATACAGCTGGGACGGCGAGGATTATCTGCTGCCGGTAGATCTTACTTTCATCGGCTACGAAGAAGCTGACGATGAGTTGGAAGAAGACCCCAAGATGTTCTCCTATGAAAAGGATGACGATATCGAGATCGACCTTCCCGACAGCGAAGGCACCTTTACCGGCGTTGCCAAGAAGGACTTTGATATCATTGCTTCTATGGATACCAAGGTAAACAACTCTGTACTTAACAAGTATCCCAATGCCGATATCCGTTTCTTCAACGGCAACGGCGCTAAGTTCCCTGTTTCCAAGGGCAGACTTACCATCTATGCCGATTCCGATGAATATTGCTATGAAGTAAACTCCAACGGTGATTACATTGATCTTAGCGATACTTATTCTTCCAAGGACAAGGGATTTGTTATCACCACTACTACTCTCGGCAAATACATAGTTTCCGATGCGGCTCTCAGAGGCGCTGTTTCTTCCGGCAGCACTGCAGCTCCCGCGCCTTCTGCACCTTCCACCGCTCCTTCCACCAACACCACCTATCCCGTAACCAGCCCCATCATCAGCAACCCCAACACCGGTGTCTGGGAAGGCTGATACAGCTTTTGATAATAACAGCGCCGCATCGTTATTTTGCGGCGCTGTTGTTGATTGGACAGGTTGGAGGGACGTTTTAAATGAAAAGAAAATTCACAGTTGTTTTGACCGTTATTCTGGCGATGCTTTTTGCGGTCGAAGGATTTGCTGTTTCGCGCGGAAAGGCTTATATAGAAGATAACGGTTATTTTGACGAGGAAATCAAAACCCCGGCGCCCGGAGATACCGTTTACATCGCTCTTGTAAAAAAGAGCGATGAGGAAGATGACTACGAAATCGACAGCGACGATAAGCCTTCAAAGGCTGAGCTTAAAAAGGTAGAAGTCATAGGTATCAGCGATGATGAGGAATATGACCTGATAGAAAACGGAAAGCTCAGCATAGTCACCGAAGATGCCGATGATGGTATCGAGTGGTATTTTGCCAAGCTTGAGATAGACGACATTGACCTTGATGACTATCCCGACGACGGTTTTTTGGTGAGCGGAACGCTTAAAGTTACCCGCAAGAGCGGCAAGACCTTTGAGATAGACCTTGAAAAAACATTTGACGGAATAAATTTTACCGATGCCGAAAAAAACAGCGAGCTTAAAAAAACTGCTCAGCTTTACCGTTTTAAAAGCAACAAAGATATAAAGCTTGAATTTCCCAACGAAAAAGGTTGGTTCGAGGGCAAGACCAAAAAGGCAATAAACGTTTTTGCCGCTATGAGCCACAGCAAAATTAGAGCTATCCAAAAGAAAAACGATGACGCTGAACTGGTATTTTATATCGGCAACGGTGCCGAGTTTGAAGACATCAGAAACGGAAAGATAGTTATCGAGGCTGATGATGACGCCTATCTCTATGAGATAGATTCAGGAAAGCTTAAAAACCGCACCAGCTGGTACGATGACGATGAAGAAGCGTTTATCATCGAAACCGATGTACTCGGCAGCTATGTCGTATCGGATGAAAAGCTTTCAACATCCTATGACTACGACGATGATGACGATAACGAAGACGAAGATGACGACGAAGATGACGACGATTACGAGTATGTATATGATGAGGACGAAGAAGACGAGGACGACGACTATTTCGACCGCAATTACACCAGCGTTGTGATCACCAATCCCGTTACCGGCGCTGAAGAGTAACAAAAATGCTCCCATTCGTGAGAATGGGGGCATTTTGCGGCTGTGGCAGGAATTGCAAAATCAGCATAGCATAAAGCAGGAGGGGATGGATTTTGCAAAAGATGCTGATTTTTGTATTGGGATCGTTATCCGCACTGCTGCTGCAATACATATGCATAAAAACCGTTTGTTGGGTGCTTAAGCCCAAAAACTCGCGTCAGCTTATACTGCTTCCGCTGTCGGGCGAATGCGATGACCTTGAATCAAGATTGCGCTGGCAGCTTTTCAGAATAGAAAACAGCACGTTTGACCGAAATGCGCTGTTGGTGATACTGGATTGCGGCATGAGCCAAGCGGCTAAAAATTGCGCCGCTGTATTTTGCAAAGCCGGAAAAAACTGCTGTCTTTGCGATAAAGAACAGCTTAGCGCTATAATACAGCAGCATTCGATTTGCAAAGGAATTGAGGTTGTATTATACTGATTAGTATTGATAGCTATGCCGTTGGGCGGTATAAAAGACAGGGAGAAACTTAAATTGCAGCAGCTTTTAAATTTACAGGGAGTAATTGAAAATATAATATTTCACTCCGAGCAGACCGGGTTTACCGTTGTCGAGCTGGACAGTAATGGGGAGCTTGTCACCATGGTGGGCGAACTCCCCGATTTGAGCTGCGGCGAAGAGATAATTGCCACCGGAACCTTTGTGGCTCACCCGACCTACGGACGGCAGTTTAAGGCGCAGGCGATAGAGCATGTCACCCCGGCAACCGAAACGGCGATATTGCGCTATCTTTCGGGCGGTGCAATAAAGGGAATAGGCCCCATGCTGGCGCAGCGGATCGTCAAAAAATTCGGCGACAAGGCGCTGGAGATAATGGATACCGATCCCGAGGCGCTGGCACAAATTAAAGGAATTTCTTTATCAAAGGCAATAGAAATAGGAAAAAACTACACTCAATTGTTGGGTGTCCGTTCGATAATGGCGTTTTTGTCGGCTTATGACATCGAGCCCGCCGCTTCAATAGCGGCATATAAAAAATGGGGTGCAATGACCCGCGAACTGGTTATGGCAGATCCTTTTCTGCTCTGCGACAGCGATATCGCCGTTGATTTTGAAAAGGCAGACCGAATCGCCGAGTCGTTGGGCATGGGCACCGATGCGCCCTGCCGCATTCGAGGCGGCATTAAATATGTGTTGGAGCATAATTTGAACAACGGTCACTGCTGCCTGCCGCTTGATAAAATGACCGATGCCGTCTGCGGATTTCTCGATACCGGGCGTGATCAGACGCTGGATATGCTGGATGAAATGGTTGAAAACGGACAGCTTATCAGCGATGAGATAGATTCAAGGCAGTATATCTATCTACCTGAGCAGCACCGCTCGGAGTGTTACTGCGCCGACCGCCTTGCCATGATGATGCGTTTCCCGCCGCAGGACCGCCCTGTCGACGAGGACGAGCTTTATGTCCTTGAGCGAGAGCTTGGTATCAGTTATGCCGAAAAACAGCGTCAGGCTATCTGCTCGGCGGTATCTAACCAGATAATGATACTCACCGGCGGCCCCGGTACCGGAAAGACAACCACCTTAAATGGCATAATAACCCTTTTTGAGCGCCGAGCTATGAAGGTAATGCTCGCTGCTCCCACCGGAAGAGCGGCAAAACGCCTTTCTGAGGTTACCGGCAGAGAGGCAAAAACCATCCACCGTATGTTGGAGGTGGATTTTGCCGTGCCGGGTGATACTTCGCTGCGCTTTAAGCGCAACGAGCGCAATCCCCTTGCCGCCGACGCTGTAATAGTGGACGAGATGTCGATGGTGGATGCTTCGCTTTTTGCCTCGCTGTTAAAGGCGGTGCGCACCACCTCGCGGCTCGTGCTGGTCGGCGACCCCGATCAGTTGCCCTCTGTCGGAGCGGGCAATGTGTTGAAAGACCTTATCGACTGCGAGCGTCTGGAATGCATCCATCTAAACGAGGTTTTCCGTCAGGCGGCAAACAGCCTTATAATCACCTCGGCGCATGAGATAGTTGCGGGAAGAATGCCGCAGCTTGGACGCACCGACCGCGATATGTTCTTCCTCGGTGCTGATCCTGCCGATTCGGCGGCTGCTACCGTAACCGACCTCTGCGCCAGAAGACTGCCCAAGGCGTACGGCTACTCACCGCTGCGCGATATTCAGGTCATAATCCCCACAAAGCAGGGTATGGCGGGCACAATTGAGCTTAACCGCAGACTTCAGGCGGCGCTGAATCCGCCCGATCAGTCCAAATGCGAATGTACTGTTGGGCAGATGATACTGCGCGAAGGTGACAAGGTGATGCAGATACGCAACAACTATGATGTCGAATGGCAGCGTGCCGACGGCGAAGAGGGACTCGGAATTTTTAACGGTGACATCGGAATAGTGGATATGATAGACCGCCCCAGCCGCTCGGCGATGATAACCTTTGACGACAGACGGGCTATGTATACATTTGATATGCTGGGCGAAATTGACCTTGCTTACGCCATAACAGCGCATAAAAGTCAGGGCAACGAGTTTGAAGCAGTGGTCATGCCGCTGCTTGGCAGGCATAAAAAGCTGCATTACCGCAATCTGCTTTACACCGCCGTTACCCGTGCCAAAAAGCTGCTGATAATAGTAGGGCAGCGCCAGACGGTGGAAGCAATGGTGGAAAACGACAAAAAGACGCTCAGATATACAAATTTGAGCAGCAGAATAAGAAAAGAGCTTGAAAATATTTTTTGATGTGTTTTAAATTGACGTTATTGGCAAAAATAACCGTTAAAGATTTTCAACATATTTTATGCTATCTGCCGCAAAATGTGCGCAATCCTATTCAAAGTATGCTATACTAATATAATACGACAGCGTGAATATACATAAAAATACAGCTCCCGGCTGCGCAAAAAGAGTGAGCGCAGCACAATTATGAAAGGCGGGGATTTTTATGGTTACCAATGATATTGGAATAGATTTAGGAACAGCAACAGTTATAATTTACGATTCGCAGGGCGAGCTGCTGCTCAAAGAGCCGTCTGTTATTGCGGTTGACACCAAAACCGGTAAGATAATAGCGGCGGGTGCCGACGCCCACGACATGCTGGGCAGAACTCCCGACAGGATAAGAGCACAGATGCCGCTGATGAACGGCGTCATTTCCGACTTTGACGCTACCCGAGCGATGATAGACTATTTTATACGCAAGGTATATCACAACGGACTTATCAAACCGCGTGTGGTGGTCTGCGTTCCCAGCGGCATTACCCCTGTCGAGGCTAATGCCGTCGTTTCGGCTGCCGTTTCGGCGGGCGCAAGAAAGGTGTATCTTATCGAAGAACCGGTTGCGGCAGCAATAGGCGCCGGAATTGACATAACCAAGCCGGAGGGACATATCGTTCTCGACATCGGCGGCGGCACCAGCGATATCGCTGTGCTCAGTCTTTCGGGAGTTGTCTGCAAAAGTTCGGTAAAGATGGCAGGAAGACATTTTGACGAAGCCATCGTCAAATATATAAAACGCAAATATAACCTGCTGATAGGTGAGCGCATGGCCGAAAACGCCAAAATCGCCTGCGCCAGTGTAAAATTCAATGAGGATGAGCAGTGCGAGATAGTAATCAAAGGAAGAAATCTCAATAACGGTCTTCCCGGAAAACAGGTCATAACCCGTGCCGAGCTTTGCGAGGCGCTGACCGAATCGGCAGAGGTTATCGTCGCGGCGGTAAGAAGGATACTTGAGACTACTCCGCCCGAGCTTGCGGCTGACATCCACCGCAACGGACTTGTCATGACCGGCGGCGGCGCGCTGCTGCACGGACTTGACCGATTGATAAGCGAAAATACAAAGCTTCCCGTTACCATCGCACCCAATCCGACTGAATGTGTTGCAAAGGGAACGGCGGCATCCTTTGAATATGCCGACCGCCTCTTTGACGGATTTATAAAGAATTCTGCATATCTTAAATAATCAACGGTAAGGCAGGGCTACCGCCCTTTGACAGACATATAAGCTGAAAGGACAGTAACTATGAGACTTGACGAAAAAACTTTCTGGCGTGATTTTGATGCTATGGCGGCAATTGGTGCTACCGAAGCCGGCGGCTGCGAGCGCCTTTCGATGAGCGACGAGGATATGAAGGCGAGAGCGCTGCTTATCTCGATGCTCAAAGAAGAAGGCTTTGCTGTAAATGAAGATGAAACCGGAGCTATCTGGGCGCGGATGGAGGGTGAAGATCCCGATGCTGCCGCGGTTCTCACCGGATCGCATATCGATACCGTAAGAAACGGCGGAAAATATGACGGCCTGCTCGGCGTTATGATGAGTTTTCAGGCAATGCGCCAGATAAAGCAGGCGGGAGCAAAGCATAAGCGCGCAATCGAACTGGTCGTTTTCCCCACCGAGGAATCTGCCCGTTTCAACTTCCCCACTGTAGGAAGCAAGGTGCTTGCAGGAAAGGTAACCCCCGCCAAGCTCAAAGAAATGAAGGACAAGGATGGCATTTCGCTGCATCAGGCGCTTGTAATGCGCGGATTTGATCCCGATCATCCCGAAAAGGCGATGGCAAGAGTTAAAAACGCCCTTTCGATGACCGAAGTACATATTGAACAGGGACCGCTTCTCGAAAGCGGAGGACCCAGAATCGGTGTTGTTTCGGCAATTGCAGCACCCACCAGATTTTCGATGACTATAGATGGTGTATACTCCCATTCGGGAGCTTGCCCCATGCATCTGCGCCGCGACGCGCTTGCCGCTGCAGCCGAAGTTATCCTTGCCGCCGAAAAGGCGGGAAACGAAGAGGCGGTTTATAAAACTGTTGCTGCCGCTACTCTCTGTAACGTAAAAAATGCTTCTCTTAACGTGGTTCCCGGATGCGTTGAGATAGCTGTGGACGTGCGCGGAATTGATAAGGTGAGCATCGACCGCTGCGTTTCCAAGATAAAGGCTGCCCTTGAAGAGACCTGCGAGCGCCGCGGCGTAAAGGGAAGCTTTAAGATACTCAGCAGCGACGACCCCACCCCAATGCACAACCGCATGATCGAGTCGCTTAAAAACAGCTGTGAGCAAAACGGTATCGCTTATGAGGTTATGCCTTCCGGAGCGGGTCACGACGCAATGAATATCGCTGCAGTTATCCCCGCAGGAATGATATTTGTTCCCTGCCGCGAGGGTATTAGCCACAATCCCGCAGAAGAGGTTGAAAAGGCTGATATAGTTGACGGATTTGCTGTTTTGATAACCCACCTGCTCAGCGAGGCAAACAGCTGAAAAAATAATAAGTATTCAGGAGCGTTTTAAAAATGGACCCACTTGCTTTTCTCACCGATATTTTTAATATCGGTATCGGTTCAGTAACCCTCGGTGCCATAGTTTCAGCACTGATATTGCTGTTGTTATGCATCTTTGTCATTAAATTTGTGATGAAGGTGATAAACGGAGTATTTGAAGGTATGCATATGGAACGTGGTCTGCGCCGCTTTCTTTGTTCTACCATCAATGTTGTACTGTATGTACTTGCAGGTTTGATAATCGCCGACAAAATCGGCATACCGGTAACCTCGCTTGTTGCCGCATTGAGCGTTGTCGGTGTTGCGGTATCGCTCGCAATTCAAGGCAGCCTCTCCAATCTTGCCGGCGGCGTAATGCTCATGGTAACCAAGCCCTTTATGGTCGGTGATTTTGTAGAAGCGGGCGGAGTTTCCGGTACCGTTTCTGATGTCGGAATAGCTTATACTAAAATGACCACCCCAGATAATAAAACTATCTGCTGTCCCAACAGTGAGATAGCTGCAGCAAAGATAATCAACTATACCGCCGAAAAGGCAAGAAGAATAGATATAAATATTACCGCTTCTTACGATGCGGCGCTCAGCGACGTTAAGGCGGCGCTGCTC
>JAFQAX010000023.1 GCA_017399785.1 Oscillospiraceae bacterium
ATGGCGGTCGGCGCCTACACCGGCGGCATCTTCCTTAAGGCTTTTGAAGCAAACAAGGCAGAGGGCTTTGCCTATATTGCCATCGTCGTTGCGGCGCTGCTGCTTTCGGGCATTGTAGCCGGCGTTTTCGGCATCATCATCGGCATCCCGGCGCTGCGCCTTCGCGGCGACTACCTCGCCATCATCACCCTCGGCTTTGGCGAGATTATCCGTGTAGTTTTAAACAACATCGATCAGGTACTCGGATTTAAATTCACCTACGGCGCATCGGGCTTAAAGCGCATCCCCAAGATCTCGGGACTGCTGCTGGTCACCGTCTGCGTTGTACTCATCGTAACTGTAATATATATGGTTATGAAATCCCGCCACGGACGCGCTATCCTTTCCATCCGAGAGAACGAGATAGCTGCCGAATCCTGCGGAATCAACACCACCTATTATAAAGTAATGGCATTTTCCATGTCGGCATTTTTTGCAGGCGTAGCGGGCTGCCTCTATGCAGGCAACCTCGGTTCTCTTTATCCCTCCACCTTCGGATTTATGAAGTCGATCGAGATTCTGGTAATGGTAGTTCTCGGCGGAATGGGCTCGATGCTCGGCTCCATCCTTTCGGCGACCGTTCTCACCGTCCTGCCCCAGCTGCTTTACGCCATGAACGATTACCGCATGGTAATCTATTCGCTGGTGCTGGTAATCATGATGATATTCCGCCCCGAAGGACTTATGGGTACCTATGACTTCTCGCTCAGCCGCATACTGGGCAAACTGCTCTGGAAAATCAAAAACAAGGGAGGAAAAGCAGAATGATCAAATTAAAACCCGTTCCCTCCCGAGGTATGATCCCCGAGCGTGACATAAACAAAATGCCGGTATTGGAAGCACACCGCATCGGCATCGATTTCGGCGGACTTACTGCCGTTGACGAGTTCAGCATCATCATCGGCAGAACCGAGATAGCGGGACTTATCGGCCCCAACGGCGCCGGCAAGACCACCGTTTTCAACCTTTTGACCAATGTTTATCAGCCCACCCGCGGCAGCATACTGCTCGACGGTAAAAGCACCGCAGGCAAAAGCACCGCCGAAGTAAACCGCATGGGAATAGCAAGAACCTTCCAGAACATCCGCCTTTTTAAGGACCTTTCGGTATTGGATAATGTTCTCATCGGTCTGCATAACGAGATGGATTACCGCCTTCCCCAGGCGATATTGAGAGCGCCGGGCTATTGGCGTGCCGAGCGCATCGCCAAGGAGCATGCCCTCGACCTGCTTTCCATCTTTGATATGCAGGATCTATATGATACTCAGGCAGGCAGCCTTCCCTACGGCGCGCAGCGCAGACTGGAGATAGTAAGAGCGCTTGCCACCAACCCCTCGGTGCTGCTGCTCGATGAGCCGGCAGCGGGCATGAACCCCTCTGAAACGGCTGAACTTATGGAAAACATCCGCAAGATACGCGATACCTTCCAGATCGCTATCATGCTTATAGAACACGACATGAATCTGGTAATGGGCATCTGCGAAGGTATCGCGGTGCTCAATTACGGCAGGATAATCGCCAAGGGCACCCCGGATGAGATCAAATCCAATCCGGCGGTAATCGAGGCTTATCTCGGCGCAAAGAAGTGAGAGGTGACCGATATGCTTAAAGTTGATAATATCAACACATATTACGGCAATATCCATGCCATCAAGGGGATCTCCTTTGAGGTGAACGATGGCGAGATAGTCACCCTCATCGGCGCAAACGGCGCGGGCAAAAGCACCATCCTGAAAACCGTTTCGGGATTGCTGCGCAGCAAGGGCGGCTCTATCAGCTTTTTGGGACAGGATATATCCAACCTTGCCCCCGATAAGATAGTTGCACGCGGACTTGCCCATGTTCCCGAAGGCCGCCGTGTATTTTTGCGTATGACCGTTCAGGAAAACCTTGAGATGGGGGCATACACCCAGCCCTCAAGCGGAATCCCCGCAGACCTTGAAATGGTATACGAGCAATTCCCCCGACTTAAAGAGCGCAGTAAGCAGATCGCAGGAACACTTTCGGGCGGCGAGCAGCAGATGTTGGCAATGGGCCGCGCACTGATGAGCCACCCCAAGCTGCTTATGCTCGACGAACCTTCTATGGGGCTTGCCCCCATTCTGGTCGAACAGATATTTGAAATAATCAAGTCGCTGCATAAAGCAGGAACCACCATATTACTGGTAGAGCAGAATGCGCAGATGGCGCTTTCGGTTGCCGACAGAGCCTACGTTCTCGAAACCGGAAGATTTTCACTGGTCGGCACCGGCAAAGAGCTTGCCGAAAGTGACCAGATCAAAAAAGCTTACCTCGGCGGTTAACTCAACAGCAGGGCAGAGCTGTTGACCGTCTCCTGAAAACCCAAAAGAGCCGCGTAAAACGCGGCTCTTTTGGGTTTTGTTAATCCATGTAAAGAATCAGACGGGCATCTTGCCGATACCCGCCTGATATAAGATGGAGAAAATGAAATGGAGATCACTCTAACAGATGTACACAGCCTGCAGCGATACCGTCGCATTTTGCAACTATGATAGCTTCGGGCGTTTTATTCGCCATGCTGAGCTTGGAAGTATGAGAAGCTACAATGTGAGTTACTTCAAGCGGAATGCCGTATTCTCTGCAAAGAGAGATGCCGTATATTCCGTGGGTGACGCTCTGTCCCCAGCTGGTGCGCCCGCCTAATGCAGAATACTCTACGATTTTGCAAACGTCGTGCAGCAGTGCTCCTGCAACGACATAATCAACATTTATCTTCTGATCTTCAAGCTTGTTATAGGCTGTTGCAACTTCATAGCTGTACTGAGCGACAAGTTCTACATGATGAAGGAACCCAAACGTTTTAGGATCAAAACCGGGGGTGAAAGGAATATCCTCAAGCGACTGCCAATCTGCCTCGGAGCATGCTTTTGCCCAGATATCAAGTGTCTTTTCTCTTAAAACTTCGTCGTTTATCAGCGAAAACTGAGGGAGATATTCGCAAAGCTTTTGTTTGGTAATGGAGATCATGTTAAAATCCCCCTTAATCTTCCTTAAGTTCTTCAAGCTTATCCTTCATAGCGGAGAAGAGCAGGCTTTCATCTCTTGCCAGCGAGAAGCAGAGAACGCCCTTTTCTTTAAGCTCTTTTATACGCTTTTTGTTCTTTACCAACAGAGTGGGATGTTTGCCGTATTCAATAGCCTTTCGAATAACGAGATCCTCTGCCGCGAGAACGTCGGGATGGCTGTTCTGACCGGGAAGACCAAGAGCCTGGGAAAGGTCGTTTTTGCCGGTGGCTACCATATCGATGCCGGGAACCGAAAGTATCTCATCGATGTTTTCAAGTCCGGCCTTATCTTCTATCTGAACGATAAGGGTAACATCATCGTTTGCCCAGGTGGAGTAATCGCTCATCTTGTATTGACCGAAATTCAGCGCTCTGGAAGCTCCGCTCATGCCGCGCTGGCCATAAGGAGCGTACTTGGTCGCATTAACAGCCTGTTCTGCAATTTCCTTGGAACTGGTGTGGGGGACCATAAGGCCACTTGCGCCAAGGTCGAGCAGTGCGCTTGCCTTGTTAAGGTCGGGAACACGAAGCTGTACCGGAAGGTCAAGCAGACGTGCAGTGCGGATCATGTTCATAAGGGTACCGTTATCAAAAAGCATGTGCTCACAGTCGATTCGGATGAAATCGTAACCTGCGCGGGCTGCCATCTCAACTACCACCGGATCACTGATGCCTATATTAAGTCCAAAGCTGCAAAGACCGGCTGCAGCGCGCTCTTTAATATTTTTTCTCATAATATAATAATCCTCCTGTATGCAGTAAATCAATTGGCTTTTGCCTGTTTGCGCTTGCCAAGCCAGCTGGTAAAGAAAGGGGTAAGAACCGAGATCAGGGTCAGCGCGATCATAAGGAACGAAAGCTTGGAGTTAAACAGAGCGGTAAAAGGATTTCCGCCGGAAAGGCTAAGCGCTCTGAGAAGGTTGCTTTCAAGAAGGTCGGCCAGAATATAACCAAGGATAAAAGCAGATGCGGGATAGCCGTATCTCTTCATAAAATAGCCGATTATGCCGAAGATTATCATAACGCGGACGTCGAACATGCTGTTTCTTACCGAATAGCATCCGATAACGCTGAATGCAAAAATCAGGGGAGCAAGTATTTCGCGGTCAACAGCCAGTGCCTTGCGTACTATCTTGGCGCCGTAGAAGCCGGCAAACAGCATGATGATGTTGGTAAACAGCATAGACCACATCAAGCCGTATACCAGCTTGGCGTTGGTGGTGAAAAGCTGCGGGCCGAGAACCAGACCTTGAACCATAAATGCACCCATGATAGCTGCGGCAGAAGGGCTTCCGGGGATACCCATGGTAAGCAGCGGAACGAAAGAACCGCCGGTAACTGCGTTGTTGGCAGCTTCGGAAGAGATAATACCTTCAGGGTCGCCCTTTCCAAAGGTTTCAGGATGCTTGGAAAGCTTTTTGGTGGTGTCGTATGCGATAAAGCTTGCGATGTTTCCGCCGGCAGCGGGGATTATACCTACGACAACGCCGATGATGGAAGAACGAATATAGGTTGCCCAATAGGGACGGAAACAGGAGAAAAGCTTAACCTTTGTTTCGGTTGCCTCTACCGAAATTTCTTCATGTGCCTTTGCTTTCTTTTCAAGCAGAGAAATTGCAGAAGGAATGGAAAACATACCGAGAAGTACCGAAGTAAGCTGGAAACCGCCCGACATGTAAACATTGCCGAAATCAAATCTGGGGAAAGCGGTTGCGGGGTCCATGCCGACCTGAGCTGCGGCAAGACCGAGCAGACCTGCGATCAGGCCCTTTATCATGCCTTCGGAAGAAAGGCTGACAACGATGCTTATACCGAATATTGCTACCCAGAAATATTCAGCAGGACCAAACATCAGAACTACTTTTGCAAGCGGAGCAGCAAGCATAACCAGTGCAAGAACGCTGATAATACCGCCGGTGAAAGAACTGAGAACGCCAAGCTGCAGCGCGCGGGCCGATTTGCCCTGCATGGTCATCGGGTGTCCGTCAAATGCGGTTACTGCTGCAGACGCAGCGCCGGGAACGTTAAACAGAGTAGAAGAAATACTGCCGCCGTACATACCGCCGTTATAGATGCCGGCAAGCATCGCAAGCGCAGGCAGCGGCTCCATTACAAAGGTAACAGGAACAAGCAAAGATATGGCCAGCGTCGAAGAAAGACCGGGAATAGCTCCTGCCAGAATGCCTACAATTGTTCCCACGACCATAAAGATCAAATTTTCAAAGGTGGCGATGGCGCCAAGACCTGAGACAATATTTTGAATCATAGCGCGACCTCCTTACTGCATGAAAAACGGAGCGGGAGGATTAAGCGACAATACCTGAACGAATACGAGATATACAAATGCCGCAAAACCCAAAGAAACCGCTGCCAAAGCGATTTTATTTTTTACTCCAAAGCCGTACATTGTAGCGGCGATAAAGAGTACAGTAGATATCCAATATCCAAGTATAGGTATAAGAACAACATAACCCACCGTGAGGAGCAGAATAGTAATCACGCGTTTCCACTCAAAAGAAACGAATTTGTCGCTGGTTTTAACGAACACCTTGATCAGCTGAAGAACTGCTAAAAATGCTATAAGACCAAAGGTGATTCGAGGAAGAAACGCTGCCTGCTCGGTAAAGTTTCCGGATTCAATATATCCGAAAGCGCATAAAATCAGCAGTATAACAGAAGCACCGATATCTGCGGTTTTCATTTTCATGAGATGAATACCACCCTTTCTAAAGAATATCGGGCAGGCAGCAGCCTGCCCGATCAATTGGGGTTTGGCTTAAGAAGCGCTTGCTCCTACGATTTCGGTGTAAACGTCACGCATTCTGTAAAGGTCAGCTTCGAAATCTTCATAATTGAGATAAGCGGGGATGAGGTTGAGGTTTGCCATGGTCTCCTGGCATGCCGGATCTTCCATTGCCTTGCCGATAGCTTCAGAAAGCTTCTTAACGATTGCTTCATCTACGCCGATCGGCATGATAACGCCGCGGTCAGAGCTGTTGTATACTTCATATCCGCGCTCTTTAAAGGTGGGGACATCGCTGATGAAGTCAAGTCGCTCGGGAGCCATTACGCCAAGGATCTTGACCTGTCCAAGATAGGTGGAAACTTCGGAAGCGTTGAGAACGCAAACCTGGATGTGGTTGCCCATGCAGGCGGTAACGCGGTCGGTGGTGCCGTCAGCGTAAACGATCTTGTTTACTTCGATGCCTGCCGCATCGATGAACTGCTGAGCTGCAAGATCATCATCAGCGTTGAGAGCGCCGATACCAACGGTGAGCTTGCCGGGGTTAGCCTTTGCATAGTTGACAATATCTTCAAGGGTGTTGAATTCGCTGTTGCCGTTTACGATGAAGATGTTGGGGTCGGTTGCGATACGGGCTACAGGCTGGATGTCCTCAAGCTTGTACTTGCAGCTTTCCTTGGTAAGCGGAAGAGTAAGGAATCCGGGATGAGCGCCCCAGTAAATGGTATAGCCGTCTTTCTTAGCGGTGGTTGCACATTCGGTGTAAGAAACCTCGCCGTTAGAGCCGGGGAGA
>JAFQAX010000024.1 GCA_017399785.1 Oscillospiraceae bacterium
AACAAAAAGGCGCTATGGTTTTGACTGTAAGCGCCTTTTGGTGTATAATAGCATCTATTATGGCTTTATTGCCAACGGAACTTCAAGGAGTGCATTTTATGAATAAGCATAACAGAGATTCCTTTGCATCCCGCTGGGGATTTATACTTGCATGTATAGGTTCTGCGGTAGGAATGGGAAACATCTGGATGAATCCCACCAGAGTATCGCTTTACGGCGGCGGATCTTTTATAATTCCGTATTTTATTTTTGTAGTACTTATTGCTTCCACCGGTGTTATCGGTGAGATGAGCTTCGGACGTGCTGCGCGTTCCGGTCCGGTAGGAGCATTCGGACTTGCCTGCGAAAGCAAGGGCAAGCGCAGAATCGGCGAAGCGATCGGTGTTATTCCGGTGCTCGGCTCTATGGCTCTTGCTATTGGATATACCGTTGTGATGGGTTGGATATTGAAATATATGGTCGGAACCTTTACCGGCGCAACTCTTGCTGCCGAAAGCGTTGACGGATTTGCGGCTGCATTCGGCGGTATGGCTTCCTCCTTCGGCAACAATATGTGGCAGTCGGGCGCGCTGATACTTGCATTTGCAATTTTGATGTTTGGCGTAGGAAAAGGAATCGAAAAGGCAAACAAGATCATGATGCCGCTTTTCTTCCTCATGTTCGTCGGACTTGGCTTTTATCTTTTTTTCCAGCCCGGTGCAAGAGACGGCTATTCCTACATATTCAGAATCGATCCCCAGGCTCTTGCAAATCCTAAGGTTTGGATTTTTGCGCTCGGTCAGGCATTCTTCTCCCTTTCAGTAGCGGGCAACGGAACTCTTATTTACGGTTCTTATCTTTCCGATAAAGAAGATATTCCCGCTGCAGCAAGAAATGTAGCGTTTTTTGATACTCTGGCTGCGTTTATCGCAGGTTTGGTAATCATACCTGCAATGGCAACTGCAGGAGCTCAGCTTGATCAGGGTGGCCCCGGATTGATGTTTATTTTCCTGCCCAATCTGTTTAAGGGAATGCCCGGTGGCAGCCTGTTTGCAATTATATTCTTTGTTGCGGTATTCTTTGCAGGACTCACTTCTTTGATAAATCTTTACGAAGCACCCATTGCCACCGTTCAGGAAGTGTTTAAGCTTGGCAGAAAGCCAGCATGTGCGGTTGTCGGAACTGTAGGACTTGCAATATCTATTCTCATTCAGGGAATTGTTTCCGACTGGATGGACGTTGTATCCATTTATATCTGTCCCCTTGGTGCTGGTTTTGCCGGAATTATGTTCTTCTGGGTATTGGGTAAAAAGTTTGTTGAAGATTCGGTCAACAGCGGCAGAGCGAATCCCATCGGAAGCTGGTACTATCCGCTTTCCAAGTATGTATTCTGTGGCGTTTGCATACTTGTGCTTTTGGTTGGTGCTGCGCTGGGCGGAATCGGTTGATAAAGGCGTTTTGCGGCGGAGCATAGCTCCGCCGCTCGGTATATAAAAGAGGATAAATATATGAAACAGGTTAGAAATTTTGCATCGGCGGTTGTATCTCAGAAAGCTGAAAGATCAATAAGGGGCGGTCACCCGTGGGTTTATGACGCCGAGATAAAAGATATTTCGGGCGAATATCAAAACGGTGGCCTTGTTGATGTGGTTTCCTTAAAGGGAGCTTATCTTGGAACGGGATTTATCAGCGAAAGCAGTAAAATACGCATCAGAATACTCTCTCAAAACGCCAACGAGCGCTTTGATGACAGTTTTTTCGTTCGCAGAGTAAAATATGCTGTTGATTTCAGAAAAACTGTAATGGGCGATGACTTTTCCTGCTGCCGACTTATATTCGGAGAAGCTGACGGACTGCCCGGTCTTACGGTAGACAGATACAATAACATTTTGGTGACTGAGGTTTTAAGCCGCGGAACCGATAAAGTTAAAGACGTAATATACCGCGCGCTGTGCAGCTGCCTTGCCGAAAGCGGAGAGAGAATTGAAGGCATATACGAGCGAAACGAATCTCCTATCCGCACATTGGAAGGATTAGAGTGCTATAAAGGATGGTATAAATCCGAATTTGTCGGTGTTCCGGGATCTGTTGTAACCGAAATCAACGAGAACGGAATAAAGTATCTGGTTGACGTTGAAAACGGACAGAAAACCGGCTTCTTCCTCGATCAGAAATATAACAGACTGGCTGTTTCCAAGCTTGCTAAGGGCAAGCGTGTACTCGATTGCTTTACCCATACCGGTTCTTTTGCGCTCAATGCAGCAATGGGCGGTGCGGCGCACGTAACAGCGGTGGACGTGTCGCAAAGTGCCGTTGACATGGCAAAAGCTAATGCCGAAAGAAACGGACTTTCCGACAGAATGGATTTCATCTGCACCGATGTGTTCGATCTGCTGCCTAAACTCGGTGAGCAGAAAAGCGGATATGACTTTATAATACTTGACCCGCCTGCCTTCACCAAAAGCCGAAAAACCATTGATGCAGCGGCAAGAGGTTATAAGGAGATAAATTACCGTGCTATGCGAATGCTGCCGCGCGGAGGTTATCTTGCTACCTGTTCTTGCTCTCACTTTATGGATAACGAACTGTTCAAAAAGATGCTGCTTTCGGCCGCCAAAGATGCAGGAGTATCGCTTAAGCTTATCGAAGAACGCCGTCAGGCACCCGACCATCCCATGTTGATGACAGTTCCCGAAACTTATTATCTTAAATTCTATCTTTTCCAGATAGTGTGAGGTGTTGATATGGCAAGCAGCAAAGAATTTGCCGATTTTGTCACGGAACAGGCAGCGGGAACAGGTGTCGTTACCTCCCGTAAAATGTTTGGGGAATACATGGTTTATATCGACGGCAAGCCGATATTGCTTGTATGCGATAATACTGTTTATGTAAAGATGCTAGATTGTGTTGCTGATGAGCTTTCAAATGCAGAAATAGCAGTTCCTTATAACGGGGCAAAACCGCATTATGTTCTTGATATAGAAAACCGTGAGCTGCTTATAAAGGTAATAGAGCTTTTAAAACCTGTTATACCACTACCTAAATCTGCAAAGAAAAAATGAGTCAAAATTTAAGCCCTCAAGAATATTTTTCTTGGGGACTTTTTATATGTATAAACCATTTATTTTCTTGGCTTTATAGAGTATAATATATAGAT